>NZ_JBFRDV010000011.1:0-176033 GCF_052113945.1 Paenarthrobacter sp. RAF54_2 | reverse complement strand
GTTAAGCACGCCGCCAGCGTTCATCCTGAGCCAGGATCAAACTCTCCGTTGAAGAAAAACAAATCAAACAGACACAACCACACCCACCGGAAATAACGGYARRCACGGCTGCACAAAATTCGAAACCAGCTGAAAACCAAACCACCACACACGGGGGTGCGCAACGGCCTGGCCATAATTTCAACCAATCAATAAAACAATCGGCATCAACAAACTTGGCACACTATTGAGTTCTCAAACAACAGGTCACTATTCCAAAGCAGTACCACCAGCCTTCGCTGGATCGCTCCGGAGCAACTTTTCAAACTTACCGGCTGGATCTCTCGGAGTCAAATCGGCAAGCTTGACTTGATTTTTCCTTGCGGTTTCTTGTCAGCTTGGCGATCTCCACTCGGGGACCAGCGCGGGTACTAACTATACCCCTACTCAGCCGAGATGGCAAAGCCACTCAAAGAGGGGCACCTTGGCGCCACAACTACCCCGGAAACCCGGCTAAGCATCCAAACCCAACAACCCCCGGACGCAGTCAGGGAGCGTCCGGAGCATTGTTGCCCCGGACCCTCCCTGACCTTGAAGAACTGTTCGGCTTGAAGAACTACTCAGCCAGCGTGAACCAGGACGCGCCAAGCGGCGGGAGTGTTACGGTCAATGCCGCCGGCTGGCCGTCCGTTCCAGGTGAGGTGGCTTTCAGCGTTCCAGCGTTGATGACGCCCGAGCCACCGTAAGTCTCGGAATCGGTGTTCAGGACTTCAACCCACTCCCCTGCTTCCGGCACTCCCAGGATGTAATCGTTGTGCGGGCCTCCGGAGAAGTTCACTGCGCACACCAACGGCTTGCCATCGTGGTCCCAGCGAATGAAGGTCAGCACGTTGTGGTCGGCGTCTCCACCGTTGATCCACTGGAAGCCGGCAGGTTCGTTGTCGCGGACATGCAGTGCAGGCGTTGACTTGTAGAGGCCGTTAAGGTCACGGACCAGGAGTTGGAGTCCACGATGCGCCGGGATGTCAGCAAGGAACCAGTCGAGTCCGTACTGCTCTGACCACTCCGCTTCCTGGCCGAATTCAGTGCCCATGAAAATGAGCTGCTTACCCGGGTGTGCCCACTGGTAGGCGAAGAAGGCGCGGAGGTTTGCCAGTTGCTGCCAACGGTCACCGGGCATCTTGCGAAGCATTGATCCCTTGCCGTGGACTACTTCATCGTGGCTGATGGGCAGGAGGAAGTTCTCCGAGAAGGCGTAGACCATGGAGAACGTGATGGTGCCGTGGTGCCAGCGGCGGTTGATGGGGTCTTCGGAGATGTATTTCAGGGAGTCGTGCATCCACCCCATGTTCCATTTGAGGCCAAAGCCGAGCCCACCGTGGTTGGTGGGTGCCGTGACACCGGGGAATGCGGTGGATTCCTCGGCAATGGTGACCGCGCCAGGGTGCGTCTTGTAGACGGTGGCGTTCACCTCCTGCATGAAGGAAATTGCCTCGAGGTTCTCGCGGCCACCGAACTTGTTGGGACGCCACTGCCCTTCCTCGCGGGAGTAGTCGAGGTAGATCATGGAGGCCACAGCGTCCACGCGAAGTCCGTCAATGTGGAATTCTTCGAGCCAATACAGTGCGTTGGCAACAAGGAAGTTCCGCACCTCGGTGCGCCCGAAGTCGAAGATCAGTGTGCCCCAGTCCGGGTGTTCGCCCAGGTTGGGATCTGAGTGTTCGTACAGTGCCTCGCCGTCAAAGCGAGCCAGCGCCCACGAATCCTTGGGGAAATGAGCCGGGACCCAGTCCAGTAGGACACCGATGCCTGCCTGATGCAGGGAGTCCACCAGGAAACGGAACTCGTCGGGGTGCCCGAACCTGGATGTCGGGGCAAAGTAGGACGTGACCTGGTAGCCCCAGGAACCACCGAAGGGGTGCTCTGCCACAGGCATGAATTCCACATGGGTGAAACCAAGCCACTTCACGTAGTCAACCAGTTCCTTGGCCAGCTCCTTGTAGCCCAAGCCAAGGCGCCAGGATCCCAGGTGCACTTCGTAGACACTCATGGGCGAGTTGTGCGGGTCCTTTTCTGCGCGCGCAGTCATCCACTCGGCGTCCTTGAAGCGGTAGCTGGAGTCCACCACGCGGGATGCGGTCAGTGGCGGAACTTCCGTGCCGAAGGCCAAGGGGTCAGCCTTTTCCAGCCAGTGCCCGGACTTGCTCAGGATCTCGTATTTGTAGCACGCCCCTGCTACAACCCCCGGAATGAAGACTTCCCAAACACCGGACGAGCCGAGGGAACGCATTGCGTGGCTACGGCCATCCCAGCCGTTGAAATCACCCTTGACCCGGACCGCCTGGGCGTTCGGGGCCCAGACAGCAAAGGAAACACCATCTACTTCGCTCAACGAAGAGCGGTAGTGCTGGATGTGGGCGCCAAGGACATCCCAGAGACGCTCGTGCCGGCCTTCGCCGATGAGGTGCAGGTCCACCTCACCCACGGTAGGCAGGTAGTGGTACGGGTCATCAATGGTGACGGGTTCGGCGTCGTACACCACTTCCAGCCGGTAGTCCGGAACATGGCCATGTTGCAGCGGATCCAGGACGACGGCCCAAATGCCGTTGGCCTCGTGCTCCATGGCAGTGCGTCCGGCCTCCGTCACCACCGTTACCGACTTGGCGAGGTGCTTCACGGTCCGGATGGTGACGTGGCCGTGATCGTCCAGGTGGGCGCCGAGAACGGAGTGTGGTGCGTGGTGGGCTCCAGCTGCCACGCGGGCCAAGGTCTCGGAGTCCACATGCAGGGGAACTCGGGGCCGTTCGGTGCGTGCAGAGCCTGTCATTTCATTACCTTCCGCTGTAGCCGCGGCGTGCTTGCCGCGGCTCGTGTTGTCGAGGATTTGCCGTGATGCGTTGACCGGAATGGACAGCCAGTCCGGCCGGTTCCGCAACTCATAGACCACCTCATATAAGGCCTTGTCCAGCCACAATGCCACAAAGAGTGGCGAGCGGCGGTCAATGGTTCCCGGCATGACTTCGCTGTAACCAGCCAGGAACGCGGTGGAGCAGTCGTCCGCCCATGTCGAGGGCACCTTGGCTTCGGCGTTCTCACGGACAGCGGCTCCTGCCGCGTAGTCGAAGGAGCGGAGCATTCCCACAACGTCCCGCAAGGGGAGATCGGGAGTGTTGCGCTCGTTAATGGTCCGGAGGGGCTCGCCTTCGAAGTCCAGGATGGCCCACCGACCCGGTGCCCCATTCTTTCCGGGAACCTTGAGGATCTGGCCAAGGTGGAGGTCGCCGTGGACGCGCTGCAGCTGACCCACATCGCGGGGATGCAGCGTGGCCAGCAGCTCTTCGAGATTGCCCTCATAAGGCCCGACGGCGGAAGCCGCTTCCGCCCATGACTGGCGGACGCGCCGGGCCAGGGTCGCAATGATGTCGGCGCCCTGCGTCTGGCCATCCAGTGTGCCGAAAGTTTCCGCGAGCCTGGCGTGGACCGTTGCTGTTGCAGCACCGAGTTCGTGGGCCTCTTTGGTGAAATCGGCACCTGCTGCAGCGGCTTCGACAGCCAGCCTCCATGCATCCAGTCCCCCCAGCAGGAATTCATGGGCAACCGTGAGCTCGCCAGTGGCCGGACCGCTTGGGCCCTGGCCCTCCCAGGAACCCGTGATCCAGCCGAGCGTGGCCGGGACCTCGGTGGTCCCCGCCGCCGTCAGCGCGGCACCCAGCTCCACTTCGGGATTCCTGCCGGCCGCCAGCACGCGGAAGATCTTCACGATCGCCATTGAACCGCCGTCGTCAATGATGACGGACGTGTTGGACTGTTCCCCGGAAAGCACGCGGACCGAGGTAGGCCCTTCCGGAAGGGCCACCCGGCCCCGGGTGAGATGGCCCGCAGCGAGGCCGTCACCCACGGTGTCCTCCCGGCGCATGAGGTCCAGCCACGCCGTGATGAACTCGGTGTCGTACACGGCGTCGTACACGAGTCGCAGCCCCAGTTCCGGATCCGTGACCTCCCCCAGCAAGGCAGTGGGAGCATCCGGCAACGGCTGGCTTCTGAAGCTCAACGGGACCTGGACGACGTCGGTCCGGGGACCGCCGTCGGCCGTCCGGTACGTCACGGCCAGCAATTCAACCTGCAATCCGGCGCTACCTTCCGGGTATGGGAGGTTGAAGCCGCCAACACGCTCCAGCGCAAAGTCGGGACTCTTCACCGGGAACCAGCGTTTGGTGGGAAGCCAGCTCCGGAGAAGACTTTCGATCGAGGGGTCAAGTGTTCCCTTTTTCATCTCATCCTTTGGTCGACACCACGGGAATCGCCTGGGTAAATGGCGATGAGGGGTTGGAAAACGCAGAGCGCAGCCGCAGCCAATAGAAGTTGTGGCTACCCAGCATGACCGTCAGTTGGCCGTTGTCCCCCACAGGCGGGAATGTTTGGCCACCGAAAATGTCGCGGAAGCCTCTGCCCGCGAATTCGGGCAGATCCAGCGTGGCGGCCACCGGGTGCTGCGACAGGTTGAAGACGCACAGAATGGTCTCCGCGTCCTCGCCTTCAGGGTTGCCCGGGGGCAGTTCCCGGACGTAGGCCAGAACTACCTCGTGGTCCGCTTCGATATGGCGGAAACTTCCCAGCCCGAACACCGGATGGTTCTTGCGCACGCTGAGGATCTGCCGGGTCCATCGCAGCAGTGAGCCTGAATGCGCAGCCTCCGCCTCAACGTTGGCCATGCTGTAGTTGTAGACCAGGGACTGAATCACCGGCAGGTACAGTTTGCCTGGGTCCGCCCCCGAAAAACCCGCGTTCCTGTCCGGGTTCCATTGCATGGGGGTGCGGACGGCGTCGCGGTCATCGAGCCAAATGTTGTCCCCCATGCCGATTTCGTCCCCGTAGTAGAGGAAAGGGCTACCCGGCAGGGAGAGCAACAGAGCGTTGATGAGCTCAATCTCAGCCCGGGAATTGTCCAGCAGCGGAGCCAGCCTCCGCCGAATACCAATGTTGGCGCGCATCCTGGGGTCCGGTGCATACCAGCCAAGCATGGCGGCGCGATCGTCCGCGCTGACCATCTCCAGCGTGAGTTCGTCGTGGTTTCGCAGGAAGGTCCCCCACTGGGCGCCCTTGGGAATCTCCGGAGTTTCCCTCAGGGTCTGGATGATCGGAGCCGCCTTCTGGTCCCGGAGGGCGTAGTAAAGCCGGGGCATGATCGGAAAGTGGAAGGCCATGTGGCATTCCGGGGCTTCGTCGGTGCCGAAGTACTCCACCACCTCCTGGGGTGGCTGGTTTGCCTCGGCGATGATCACGCGTCCGGGGTAATTGGCATCCACCATCCGCCGCAGATCTTGCAGGAAAGCGTGGGTGGCCGGCAGGTTCTCGCAGTTGGTCCCTTCCTCCTCGAAGAGGTACGGAACGGCGTCGGCGCGGAAGCCATCGATTCCCTGGTCCAGCCAGAACCGGATCACGTCATAGAGCGCCTCGATGACTTTGGGGTTCTCGAAGTTCAGGTCCGGCTGGTGGCTGAAGAAGCGGTGCCAGAAAAATTGGCGCCGGATGGGGTCGAAGGTCCAGTTGGATTCCTCCGTGTCCACAAAGATGATGCGCGCATCCTGGTATTTCTCATCCGTATCGCTCCAGACATAGAAATCGCCGTAGGGCCCGGTGGGGTCCTTCCGGGATTCCTGGAACCACGGGTGCTGGTCCGAGGTGTGGTTCAGGGGGAGGTCGATGATCACTCGGACGCCGCGGGCGTGCGCCTCCGCCACCAGGCGCTTGAAGTCGCTGATGGTGCCAAACTCGTCAAGCACCGAGGTGTAGTCGGCAATGTCATAGCCGCCGTCACGCAAGGGTGAATGGAAGAACGGCGGCAGCCAGAGGCAGTCAACGCCCAGCCATTGAAGATAGTCCAGTTTCTCGATCAAGCCGTGGAAGTCACCGGAGCCATCCCCGTTGGCATCCGCAAAGGCCCGCACCAGTACTTCGTAGAAGACTGCCTTGCGGTACCAGTGTGGATCATGCTGGAGACCGGGGGCATTCAGCTCGAAGGTGTTCTTCGGAGTGAAGTACTGGCTGGGGTTTTGCGGAGAAAAACTCACTAAGGCTGCCTCCGGATGCTCAGGATGTGTGCGGGCTCCACGTGTGCGTCGAGCCTGACGTAGTTGTGTTCACCCCACCACCAGCTCTGCCCGCTGATCAAGTCATCCACCAGGAACCGGCCGTCCTCGTTGAAGTCCGCAGGGTCCAGCTGAAGGGCCGCCAAGTCCAGGGAGACCGTGCTTTCGCGGGCGCTGTGCGGATCCACGTTGACCACGATGATCAAGGTGTCCTTCGTGCCGTCCGGCAGCGTCTTGTGCTTGGAGTAGACGATCGTTGCGTCATCGGTGCTGCTGTGCAACGTCAGGTTCTGCAGGTCGCCCAGGGCAAGGTGGTCCTTGCGGATGGTGTTGAGCCTGGTGATGTACGGCGCGAGCGTGCGGCCCGACGCCGCAGCGCCTTCCCAGTCCCTTGCCTTGTACTCGTACTTTTCGTTATCGATGTACTCTTCCGCACCTGGCCGTGCCACGTGTTCGTACAGCTCGTAGCCGGCGTACACGCCCCAGAGCGGGCTCGCCGTGGCAGCCAGGACAGCTCGGATGCGGAAGGCCGCGGGACCACCGTACTGGAGGTACTTCGTGAGGATGTCCGGCGTGTTTACAAAGAAGTTGGGCCGGAAGAAAGCTGCGCTCTCGTGGCTGACCTCATGGAAATACTGCTCCAGTTCAGTCTTGGTGTTCCGCCAGGTGAAGTAGGTGTAGGACTGCTGGAACCCTGCCCTGCCCAATGCGTGCATCATGGGTGGACGAGTGAAAGCCTCGGCCAGGAAAACTACCTCTGGGTTCTTTTTGTTGATCTTTCCAATCAACCATTCCCAGAACCAGACAGGCTTTGTGTGCGGATTGTCCACGCGGAAAATCTTCACGCCATGGCTGATCCACAACTGGACGATCCTCAGGATTTCCTTGGAAAGGCCTGCGGGATCGTTATCGAAGTTCAGGGGATAAATATCCTGGTATTTCTTTGGCGGGTTTTCGGCATAGGCGATCGACCCATCCACACGGGTGGTGAACCATTCCGGGTTTGACGTCACCCAGGGGTGGTCGGGGGCTGCCTGCAACGCCAAGTCCAGTGCAACTTCGAGTCCGAGCTCGCGGGCGTGGGCAACAAAAGCGTCAAAATCTTCAAAAGTGCCCAAATCCGGGTGAATGGCATCATGGCCACCGTCCTTGGAACCAATGGCCCACGGCGAACCCGGGTCCTGGGGGCCCGGTGTCAGCGTGTTGTTGCGGCCCTTGCGGTGCTGGAAACCGATCGGGTGGATCGGCGGCAGATAGATGACATCGAAGCCCATCTCCGCAACCGCCTCCAGGCGCTTGGCTGCGGTGCGGAAGTTGCCCGAGGTCCAGATACCTGAGGCGTGATCCAAAACCGCGCCCTCGGAGCGGGGAAAGAACTCGTACCAGGAACCACGACCCGCGAGGTCACGTTCCACCTGCAGCGGGAACGGCTCCGAAACCGTCACCAGCTCACGGATCGGAACGCGTCCGACGGCGGTCAGCACCTCTGGGCTGAAACCGGCGCCAAGGCGCTCCTCGGCAGATTTGGTGGTGTCGGCGAGGACGACTGAAGCGGCACGCAGGGTGCGCTTCTCCGCCGCGGTGCGGCCGGCGTCGTCGTCGGCTGCTTCCGAAAGGAGGGCGGCGCCCTCGGCGAGCATCAACTCGACGTCAATGCCGGCGCCCACTTTGACTTCAGCGTTGTGGTGCCACGTTCCGTAACGGTCGTGCCAAGCCTCAATGACGARAGAGCACGCGCCCGTGCCGGACGGCGACAGCAAACCCTCCCAGCGGTCCAGGCCTTTCCAGCGCTCATCCTTGGCCGGTGCCATGCGGACCCGCTGGCGCTCCTTGCCCTTGGGATCGAGCAGGACGGCGGAGACGCCGAGTTGATCATGTCCTTCACGAAAGACGGTCGCCCCGATGGCGAGATCCTCACCCGGAAGGGCCTTCGCGGGGAACCGGCCACCCTCAACCACCGGCTGGACGGCCGTGATGGGGAACCGGCCGAAGCGAAGTCCGGCGGTGATGTCCGTTTTCGTCTTGGATTTCAAAGCGGTCATGGTTCGCGAGGTATTCGTCACAAC
Organism: Paenarthrobacter sp. RAF54_2; assembly: GCF_052113945.1. Lineage (NCBI taxonomy): Bacteria > Bacillati > Actinomycetota > Actinomycetes > Micrococcales > Micrococcaceae > Paenarthrobacter > Paenarthrobacter sp. RAF54_2. The sequence continues at coordinate 167,899 of NZ_JBFRDV010000011.1, read as the reverse complement.
CACGACGTTAGCGACAAAAATCCAAGAATGCTAAGCACACGAGCCATCTTCACGACGCAAGATGACTTTTACCTAAAAGAAACCCAAACAAGTTCCGACTGCCATGTGAGTCCGTTAGTGTGGCGCTCGTGAAGGCAATTCGAAGATTTACAGTCCGTACCGTCCTCCCTGAGCCCATTCGGCCCCTGGCCCGCTTGGCGACCAACTTGCGCTGGTCCTGGCACCGGCCCACCAGGGAACTTTTTGCGAGCCTTAACCCGGCTCTCTGGGAGGCCGCGCAGCACGACCCCATCGCCCTCCTGGGGTCCATCAGCAGGGAGCAGCTGCAGGACCTGGCCAGCAACGGCGAAGTCGTAAACCGGGTGCAGGAAGCTGCAGCCGATCTGGACCGCTACCTCAGCGAGCCCCGCTGGTACCAGGGCCTGGGTGAAGAAGCCCCGGCCTGCATCGCTTACTTCTCGCCGGAATTCGGCATCACCGAGGTTCTCCCCCAGTACTCCGGTGGCCTGGGCATCCTCGCTGGTGACCACCTCAAAGCCGCATCGGACCTCGGGGTGCCGTTGATCGGCGTCGGGCTCCTTTACCAGGCCGGCTACTTCAAGCAGTCGCTCTCCCGTGACGCCTGGCAGCAGGAAACGTACCCGGTACTGGACCCGGACGGCCTGCCGCTGACGCTTCTGCGCCAGCCCTCCAAGGACGGCGTTCCCGGCAAGCCGGTGCACATTTCGCTTCCGCTCCCCAACGGCCGCGAGCTTCACGCGCATGTTTGGCGTGCCGACGTCGGACGCGTTCCGCTGCTGCTGCTGGACTCCAACGTCCCCTCCAACGACGAAGCCGCGCGCGGCATCACCGACCGCCTGTACGGCGGTGGCGGCGATCACCGCCTCCAACAGGAACTGCTGCTGGGCATGGGCGGCGTCAAGGCCCTGCGCGTCTACCAGGAACTGACGGGCACACCCGCGCCGGAAGTCTTCCACACGAACGAAGGCCACGCAGGATTCCTGGGAATCGAACGCATCCAGGAAGCGATGTCCGACGCGACTGATCCCCTCACGTGGGACGAAGCCCTCGCTGCAGGACGTGCATCCACCGTCTTCACCACGCACACCCCCGTACCGGCAGGGATCGACCGTTTCGAGACCCTCCAGATCAAGCACTTCTTCGAAGCCGGGCTCGCCCCTGCTGTGCCTGTGGACCGGATCCTGGAACTCGGCCGGGAAAACTACGACGGCGGCAACCCCTCCGTCTTCAACATGGCAGTCATGGGCCTGCGCCTCGCCCAGCGCGCCAACGGCGTGGCCAAGCTGCACGGCGTGGTCTCACGGGAAATGTTCTCCGGCCTCTGGCCCGGATTCGACCACTCCGAGATCCCCATCACGTCCGTGACCAACGGCGTCCATGTTCCCACCTGGGTGGACCCGCGGATATCGACCCTGGCACGGCAACAATTCGGCCCAGAAGCCGAAGCCCTGGGCCGTTGGGACCTCGCCTACAACGTCAGTGACGAGGACGTGTGGGGACTCCGCAAGCAACTGCGTACCCAGCTCGTCGAAGACGTCCGACGCAGGCTGCGCGCGTCATGGAAGACACGCGGCGCTGCCGACGCCGAGCTTGGCTGGACGGACAACGTACTGGATCCGGACGTGCTGACCATCGGCTTCGCCCGACGCGTGCCCACCTACAAGCGACTCACGCTCATGCTGCGCGACCCCGCGCGTCTGAAGGCCCTCCTCCTGGACCCCAAGCACCCCATCCAGTTGGTTATCGCAGGCAAATCCCACCCCGCAGACGACGCCGGCAAGAAAATGATCCAGGACCTCGTCCGGTTCACCGACGACCCCGAAGTGCGCCACCGGATCGTGTTCCTCCCGAACTACGACATCGCCATGGCCCGCACCCTCTTCCCCGGCTGCGACGTCTGGCTCAACAACCCACTGCGGCCGCTGGAAGCCTGCGGCACATCCGGGATGAAGGCAGCCATCAACGGCTCACTCAACCTCTCCGTCCTGGACGGCTGGTGGGACGAAATGTACGACGGCGAAAACGGCTGGGCGATCCCCACAGCCAACAACGGCGCATCCGCCGACGAACGCGACGACATCGAGGCTTCCGCACTCTACGAGCTGCTGGAAACCCAGGTAGCACCGCGCTTCTACGGAACCACCGTGGCCCAAGGCGCCGGCGCAGCAGGACCCTCCGAATCCAGCCGCGAAACCGTGCCCACCCACTGGGTGTCCATGATCAAGCACACCCTGGCGAACCTGGGTCCGGCAGTCTCAGCCGAACGCATGCTCCACGACTACGTCAACAACCTCTACTGCCCCGCAGCAGTAGCCGGGCGCAGGGCCACCGCAGAATCCTTCAAGGAAGCCAAGGAACTCGCGGCCTGGACCTCCAAGGTCCGCAGCGCCTGGCCCGAGGTCGTCGTGGAACACGTCGACTCCGTCGGGGTGTCCGAAGAACCCCAGGTCGGCGACACCCTGCAGGTCAACGCCTACGTGGCACTGCACAACCTGACACCCGACGACGTCTCCGTGGAAGTAGCGTTCGGACGCGCCGAGGAATCCGACGAGCTCGAGGACATCGTCGTAGCCGAACTCGAGTCCCTGGAAAACCTCGGCGGCGGACGCCACCTCTTCCACGGCGACCTGGTTATCAACCGCTCAGGCTCCTTCGGCTACACCGTCCGCGTGTTCCCGAAGCACTCGGCGCTGGCTTCCAAAGCTGAACTGGGGTTGATCGCGAACGCCTAGTCCGTCCTGTGTCCCAATCGGGTGACCCCGACCCTCCGCGTGTACCCCACCGTCTCCCTAGCCTCGCAAGCTCGGCCAGGGAACCCTGACGGTGTGGGCCCACTTTGCGCTTTTGACGCACGCTTCCGGGTCGGTGTCACCCGATTGGGTTTTGTCTGCCGTGCCGCGCGGTCAATTCCGCTTTTGTGGCGCCTCGTGTCCTTCGGGTTCTCGGAGGTCCTTGCAGGAGTGTGCGGTCTTTCGTTCTTTAATTTTCGAAGACGGCGATGACGGCGAGGTCGCGGCCTGCGTAGCGCTCTGCGTCTTGGAGGATTTCGCAGACTACGGCGAAGGAGCGGTCCGTGCGGTAGGTCGCTGGGACTTGCCAGATCATCGTGACGGGAGTTCCGCCGTCGTCGGACAGGGCGTCGGCGAAGTCATGCAGGGAGTCATTGAGGGCGTCCAGGTTCACGCCGTAGTACTCCGGGAAGTCCAGGACCTGGGCGAAGACTTCCAGGACTGACTGCTTTGTTGCTGCCGGGGGGACCATCACGGTCCTGCGCCCTGCATCTGCTACCTGGTCCTGAAGTTCTTCGAGGGTCCAGGTGTCTGCGGAATAGATCTTCATGGGTTCCTACTTGCCTTCGACGATGAATTTGAACGATTGGTAGTGGTCTGCGGTGTAGTACTTCGCCGTGTCCTTGCCAACAATGATTCGGCGGGCGCCGCGGTTGGACGCACCAGGTGTTTCGACTGTGTATTCCTTGTAGAAGCCGCTGGATTTCTTGGGCAAGAGTCCTTCGAAGTTGCCGAAGTTTCCGTCGTCTTCCCGGTACGGGTAGGGGCCGCCTTTCGCGATCAGGGCAAGCGTCTGTTGCGCTTCCTTGGGCAGCTGCGAGGCGTTGATGGTGGGCAGTGCAGAAGGGTTTGCCACGGACGGCGGCGTTGACGCGGAGCCAGGCTCCGCCGTCGTGGTTTGTGTGCTGAACGCTCCTTGAGGGGCTGTCAGCGGGCCGCCGCCCACCATTGCGACCACAAGCGCGACGACGGCAATCACCAGCGCTGCGAAGGCCAGCAGCTTGCTGCTGCTCCGTTTCATGCAGGGACTCCTAGGTGCGGTAAATGTTGATGGTGTTGGCTTGCAGGATATCCCGCTCGCCTGACGCCACCAGCGCACCCTTCCGGCGTTCATGCAGCACCGAGGTTGTGAACCGGAGTTCGAACATACGCTTGCCGATGCCCGTTTCACTGAGGATCTCGGGAAGCACCATCTTCACGTCCTGGTTGCTGCCGTTCACCACGACCAAACCGCGGATTTCGCTGTCCTCGTGCCCCATCAGGAGCTGGATGGAGCGCGCGTTGGGATCATTCCAACGCGCGGGCGTCATGCGCTTTCCCTTGTCGTCGAACCACTGCAGGCTGGAATCATTAGTGTGGGCCGGGAAGTTCTCGGGCTGGTTGCGCAGGAACCACCGGCGGAGCCTCACAAGCTCCCTGGTGGTCTGGAACATGGCGTTGGCTTCCTGGGTACGGCTCCAATCCAGCCATGCCGTGGGATTGTCCTGGCAGTAAGCGTTGTTGTTGCCGTGCTGCGTGCGGCCCATCTCATCGCCGGCGGTGATCATGGGAACGCCAATGGACAACAACAAGGTAGCCATCAGGTTCCGGACGGAAAGTGCGCGGGCCGCCACGATTTCCTCGTTCTCGCTGCGGCCTTCAACGCCATGGTTGTAGCTGCGGTTGTCTCCGTGGCCATCGCGGTTCTGCTCGCCGTTGGCTTCGTTGTGCTTGCGGTCGTAGCTCACCAAGTCCTTGAGCGTGAAGCCGTCGTGTGCGGTGATGAAGTTGACAGAGGCCAAGCGCGTGCGGCCGGACGGCGCGAACAGGCTCGCCGAACCTGCCATTAATTCAGCCAACGACGCGACTGAGCCGCCTTGGCCGCCAGCCTCCATGGCAGCGCGATCGGAGAGCCAGAAGCGCCGGACGCCGTCGCGGAAATGATCGTTCCAATCGGACCATCCCTGTGGGAACCGCCCTGTCTGCCAGCCGCCGTAACCCACATCCCAGGGCTCGGCAATGAGCTTGACCTCTGACAGCACCGGATCCTCGGCAATGGCCCGCAGGAAGGGATGGTTGGGATCGAATTGGTTGCCAGCGTCCCGGCACAAGGTCACGGCGAGGTCAAAGCGGAAGCCGTCCACGTGGAAATCATTCACCCAGTACCTCAGGGAATCCAACGCCAGGTCCACCACCACGGGATCGCTGAAATCCAAGGTGTTGCCGCATCCAGTGGTATCCAGATAGCGCCCATGTGCATCGTGCCGGTAGTAGCGCTTCTCCGCGAGGCCACGGAAACTCAACGCGGGCCCGTCCGGTCCGGCTTCCGCGGTGTGGTTATAGACCACGTCCAGAATGACCTCGATGCCGGCCGCGTGGAGCAACTTGATCATGCCCTTGAGCTCGTCCTGCACAGCATGCGGTCCGGCGTTCCGCGCAGCCTCGGTGGCGTAGTCGGAGTGAGGGGCAAAGAAGGCCGCGGTGTTGTACCCCCAGTAGTTCGTCATGCCCAGGTCCTGGAGATGGGACTCGTCCAGGTGGAAGTGGATGGGCAGGAGTTGCACGGCAGTGATTCCAAGCTCGGTCAGATGCTGGATCATCACGGGGTGTGCCATCCCGGCATAGGTGCCGCGGAGGTGCTCCGGGATGTCCGGGTGAAGCATCGTCTGGCCACGGACGTGGGCCTCGTAGATCACCGACGTACGCATGGGTGTCCGCGGCGGCGCGTCGTCTCCCCAGTCAAAATCCGATGCCATATGGACACTCGTGAGGAATTCGCCCCGCTGATCCACAGCGCGACCATAGGGATCCAGCAACAGTGACTGTTCGCCGTCGTCATCAACATCCAGTGCCGGTACTGACATCGGCAGCCCGCCCTCAGCTGGAGCGGCGCGGAAACCGTAGCGTGTGCCCGGCGGCATGCCGCTGACGATGCCAAAGTGCACACCGTCCTCCAGATTGGGAAGGGTGTGAACCCGCCAACCATCACCCGGTGCCTGGTACGCCACTTCAACGCGTTCCAGGTCCGGAGCAAACACGGCCACGTTCACGTTGTCTGTCTGCTGGGTGACGGCATCAAAGAAGTCGGGCTGGGGCTTGCTCAGTCCGAGGGGCCTGGGGCGCGACGCATCCAGGGCGGCTGCTGGGTCCAAAATAGGCATAACCATTGCTTGCAAGTTTAGTTCCATACAGGAAGAGTGCTGAGTCAGCCTCCCGTGTGACGGCGCGCACCACGTCAAATTTCCGGTACGTACCGGCCGCGGTCGTAGTTCCGGGCCGCTCACGTGCTGGAACGCTTTGCCGGGGCAACAGCACATTCGTATCGGCTCCCCCGAATGTGTCGCTGCGGCTGTAGGTTGACTGCAGCCTTGCCATACTGGGACTGACAGAACTGGAGGTTCAATCGTGCGCGTTGCACTCGCTCAAGTCATCACCGGCCGGGACCTGGCTGACAATCTGCGGCTTCTGGAAGAGTACGCCCGCCGCGCCAAGGACGGCGGCGCGGAGCTTGTTGTTTTCCCCGAAGCAATGATGCGCGCGTTCGGTAACTCCCTGCTGGACATCGCCGAACCTCTTGACGGCCCCTGGGCAAGCCGGGTGCGCGAGCTCGCCAACGAATTGCAGCTGGTGATCGTGGCCGGCATGTTCACGCCCGGCTCTGCTTCGGATTCCGGCGGGCGCCGCGTGCGGAACACTCTCATGGTCACAGGCCCCGGCGTGGAGACCAGCTACGACAAGATCCACCTCTTCGACGCGTTCGGCTTCGCGGAATCGGACACGGTTGAGGCGGGAACAGACCCAGTGACGTTCAACGTCGGCGGCGTCACCTTTGGTTTGGCCACCTGCTACGACATCCGTTTCCCGGCACTGTTCACAGCCAACGCGTTGCGCGGTGCCGTGGTGAACATCGTGGCGGCATCGTGGGGAGCCGGACCGGGCAAGGCCGATCAATGGCAGCTCCTGTCCCGCGCCCGGGCGGTGGACACCACCACGTTCGTGCTTGCCTGTGGCCAAGGAGATCCAACTACGCAAGGTGTTGAGGTCAAGGGTGCCGCGCCAACGGGAGTGGGGTACTCCGCCGTCGTGTCCCCCTTCGGACAAGTCCTGGAAGCCCTCGACGGCGAACCTGGCCTCCTCTTCGCCGACCTCGACCCCGCCGTGGTGGAAGAAGCCCGCCAGAAGCTCCCGGTCCTGGCCAACCGCCGCGACTTCTGACGTTCTCTCACATCCTGCGGCTTCTGGGCCGATCTTCTCTCACATCCTGCGGCTCCTGGCCGGACCTTCTCTCACATCCGCCCAAAGGGGACCGGACCCCCCGCGCCCGCGCCGGGTGCCGCCGTCGTCGTCATTCCTGAAGAACAGCAAAGGCTCCCCCACGATGACGACGTGAGAGAGCGCTTGCCGAAACGGTCAGGAAGTGAACGAGCATCCGTAAAAAACCCGCGGGAAGCGATAGAGCATCGGCAAAAAAGCCGCGGGATGTGAGAGAACATCCAGGGGTGGCGCAAGCGGCATCCGGAAGCGTGCGTCAAAGCGACGAAGGAGCAGCACGCGGAGGATGGCGCTTGCGGCGCCTTTGTCGCGGACTGGCGCTAGCTGGCACGCTGCCTCGACACCTCGTACAGCGAGATGCCCACGGCCATGGATGCGTTGAGCGACTCCATGGCGGAGTCGATCGGGATCGAGACGATCTGGTCGCAGTTTTCGCGGACGAGCCGGCTCAGGCCCTTGCCTTCTGAGCCGACCACGATGCAAACGGGCTCGGTGGCTACCGTGAGGTCGGGCAGTGAGACGTCGCCGTCGCCGTCCAGTCCGAGCACATAGATGCCCATGTTCTTGAACTGCTTGAGGGCGTTGTTCAGGTTGGACGCGCGGGCCACGGGTACGCGGACTGCTGCGCCGGCACTGGTCTTCCATGCCGATGCCGTGACGCCGACGGACCGGCGCTCGGGGACGATGACTCCGTGGCCACTGAACGCGGAGACTGAGCGGATAATCGCGCCGAGGTTGCGGGGATCGGTGATGCCGTCGAGGGCAACGAAGATCGGGGCGTTGGAGATGTGCCCCTTCTTCCACTTGGCGATGGTGGTCTCGGCGAGGTCGTAAGCGTCCTCGTACTCGTACGGCGGGATCTGCAGTACCAGGCCCTGGTGGACTGCGTCCTCGGTCATGCGGTCCAGTTCGGGCTTGCCGGTTTCGAGGAGCGGGATGCCGCGCTCTGCTGCAAGCTTGAGGGACTCCTTGACGCGGTCGTCCATTTCGATGCGGATCGCAACGTGGAGGGCCTTGGCGGGGATGCCGGCGCGCAGCGCTTCCACTACCGAGTTGCGCCCAGTGACCAGCTCTTCAGTTGCGCGACCCTTGGGGCCGGAGCGGGCGCCGGTACCCGGGCGTGCCGGACCGCGCTTGGCAGCCGAACGCTCGGAAAGCTGCTTGTTCTTGTAGGCCTTGTGGTAGGTCCGCTCCTCGGCCTTAGGGGTTGGCCCCTTGCCTTCGAGGGCCTTGCGACCGTGGCCTCCGGTACCCGTGGAGGGGCCCTTCTTGCTCTTGCGGATTGCACCCGGGCGACCGTGGTTGGCCATTCTGTCCACCTTGCTTGAAATTAATGAGTCTGCATTCCAGTCTACTGACCCAATGCAATTCGGCGGTGGCGGCGGTTTGTCAGTCGCGTTTCAGGCTCCAGGTAGCGCCTTCCGCACCATCTTCGACGACGACCCCGGCGGCCGCGAGCGTGTCGCGGATGGCGTCGGACGCGGCCCAGTCCTTGTTTGCTCTGGCGGCGGCGCGGGCCTCGAGTTGTGCTTCCACCAAAATCTCCAATGCCGCGTGTTCGCGGCTCTGCACGGCCTCCGGGCGCTTCACGGAATCCAAGCCAAGGACAGTTGTCATGGCGTGGACGCTGGAGAGGGCGTCTTTTACGGCGCCAAGGTCACCGGCAGCCAGGGCTGTGTTGCCAGCCCGAACGGTCTCGTGCAGGACACCGAGCGCCTGCGGGACGTTAAGGTCATCGTCCATAGCAGCTACGAAGGCAGCCGGCATCGCGGCCTGGGCACCCTCGGCGTAGCTCGTCGGCTCACTGACCTGCTGCCCCACCTTCGCCGCGGCTTTGGCAATGAAGCCATCAATGCGTTCGACGGCGGCGGCTGCTTCCTGCAGCGACGTAGGCCGGTAGTCCAGCACCGAGCGGTAGTGGGCCTGCCCAAGGTAATACCGGACCACCCGGGGCGAGGCCAACTCAAGCATTTCGGCGGGACTCACCGTGTTGCCGATGGACTTGGACATCTTTTCGCCCTCGTAGGTGACCATCCCGTTGTGCATCCAGAAATTGGCGAATTCGTCGCCTGCAGCCTGGGACTGGGCCATCTCGTTTTCGTGGTGCGGGAAGCGGAGGTCCAGTCCCCCACCGTGGATGTCGAAGCGCGTGCCCAGGTATTTGGTGACCATGGCGGAGCATTCGAGGTGCCATCCGGGTCGTCCCGCTCCCCAGGGGGATTCCCATTTGGCGGTGACGGGTTCGCCGTCCTTGTAACCCTTCCACAGCGCGAAGTCGCGCGGATCCCTCTTCCCGCGAGGGTCGGCGTCGGGAGCGCCTTGCATGTCATCAATGTTCTGCCGCGTCAGCGAACCGTACTTGCTCCAGGAACGGACGTCGAAGTAGACATCTCCGGAGTCGTCCAGCGCTGGGTAGGCATGGCCGCGGTCGATCAGTCGCTGGATCAGCGCGTGCATTTCCGGAATGTGCCCGGTGGCACGGGGCTCGTACGTCGGCCGCTGGACGCCGAGGGATTCGTAGGCGTTCTCGAATTCCTGCTCGTAGCGGTAAGCCAAAGCCCACCACTCCTCGTCTTTCCGCGCCGTCGGCTCGGCAGCCCACTCGGGGCCGAAGGATTGCTCGGACTTGGCCAGGATTTTGTCGTCGATGTCCGTGACGTTGCGGACTACTGTGACGCGAAGGCCACGGAATTCGAGCCAGCGCGTCAGCTGATCAAACGCGATTGCCGACCTGACGTGCCCAACGTGCGGCATGCCCTGGACAGTAGCCCCGCAGTAGTACACGCTGGCCTTGCCCTGTTCGAGGGGAACGAAGTCGCGGACTTCGGCGGAGGCGGTGTCATAGAAGCGCAGGGTCACCGCTCCAGATTAGCCGATGACGCGGCGTGACTTGCCTACTTGCAGTACTCGCCGATTTTGTTGAAATGCACGGTCAGCTGTTGTTGCTGTTCCTGAGTGGTTGCTCCCAGCGAGGAAGCCGCCGCTTTGTCCATGATGGCGGCCATCTCCTTGATGGGATCGCCGATTTCCGGAGCCAGCTTGTCCGCGATCTCGTGATAGTGGGCAGCGATCTGCTTGGACTGCTGCTGTTGGTTGCCGTCGGGTTTGAAGGTGTCATTGTTGAGGAACTCGCAACTGGCCTTCACATCCATCTTCGGCGTCCCTGCACAGCCGCCGAGCAGGAGCGCAGCAGCCACACTCGCGGACAAGAGTACGGCGGAACGCACGACGCCGGAACGCACCTTAGTCATTCAGCCCACCTTCAGTGGAACCGGGCTGGGTTTCTCCTTGGACGGGGTAGACGAGGGCGGTGGCAATCGCAGAAATTCCTTCACCGCGGCCAGTAAATCCCAAACCATCGCTGGTGGTGGCTGTGACGCTGACTGGTGCGTTCGCGGCTTCGGTCAGGACCCTTTGGGATTCTTCGCGGCGGGGGCCGAACTTGGGGCGGTTGGCTACAAATTGGACGGCGACATTGCCGATCTCGAACCCTGCGGCCCTGACTATCCGCGCAGCCTCACCGAGGAGTTTTACCCCGGAGGCACCAGCGAACTCGGGGCGGTCAGTGCCGAAGTGGGTGCCAAGGTCACCAATTCCACACGCGGAAAACAGGGCGTCGGCAGCCGCATGGGCGACGCAATCGCCGTCGGAATGTCCTGACAGCCCCTGCTCGCCTTCCCAAAAGAGGCCACCCAACCAGAGCGGCTGGGGATCGTCCTCCGGTGCGAATGCGTGCACGTCGACGCCGATTCCCGTACGAGGCAGGACCGGGTGTCCGGGAAGGCCTGCAGCTTGCGGAGCCGCCATCAGCCTTCCACCCAGCGCATTCCGAGGGGGCCCTCCAGGAGGCCTTCGGCAATGATGAGATCCAAGGGCGTAGTGATCTTCAGCGATTGGCTGGCCCCGCGGACTGCGTGGACCGGAACGCCCAGAAGCTCAACCAGCATGGCGTCATCCGTGACTGCGGCGGCCTGCTTGTCATCAAAGAGCTCGGCAGCGTCGTGCGCGCGGCGCAACGTTGCGAGGTCGAAGCCCTGCGGCGTCTGAACTGCCCTGAGCTGTTCCCGGGGTGCTGTTCCCGTGACAACTTCCGGGGCGATGCCGGAGTCCGAAGCGCTGGTCTGGGCCACGGTCTTGATGGTGTCCACCACAGGCATGGCCGGAATGACGGCCTTGGCGCCGGAAGCCAAAGCATCGGCTACGCGCTGGAATACGCGCTCGGGGGTCAGCGCGCGGGCTGCGTCATGGACGAGCACGGCTTCGGTGCCGTCTTCCAAAGCAGCCAAAGCAGCGCGGACGGAGTCAGCACGGGTGGACCCGCCGTCGACGACTGTTATTTCGGGGCCGCCGTCCACCAGTTCAACCGTGAACTCAGCAATCAGTTGGCGGAGTTCCGCATCCCCCTTGGGCACTGCAACGCAGATCTGACGCGCAACATCGGCAGCGACAACGCCACGAAGGGCGTGCATCAGGATAGTTTCGCCACCGAGAGGAACTTTGGCTTTGGGCATGCCGTAGCCCAGGCGCTCGCCCGAGCCGGCAGCCACCACGATCACCGCCGTAACAGCGCGTTTGGAAGGAATACTCATGCGCCCAAGGTTATGCGGAATGTGCATGGAAAACCCACATGCCGGGTAATTCCGCTGCTGCGGCTACTTTGTGGCAAAAAGAAACCCGGCGGCGCTTTCGCACCACCGGGGATCAATTCTTAGGAAGCCAAGACCTCGTCAAGAACGCTTGCTGCCTTCTCTTCGTCTGTCTTCTCAGCCAGGGCCAGTTCTGAAATCAGAATCTGCCGCGCCTTGGCCAGCATGCGCTTCTCACCTGCGGAAAGGCCGCGATCGTGATCACGACGCCAAAGATCGCGAACGACCTCCGCCACCTTGATGACATCGCCCGAAGCAAGCTTCTCCAGGTTTGCCTTGTAACGACGTGACCAGTTGGTAGGCTCTTCAGTGAACTCGGCGCGGAGAACGTCAAATACGTGCTCCAAGCCTTCTTTGCCCACTACGTCCCGGACCCCAACAAGGTCAACGTTCTCTGCTGGAACTTCAATGGTCAGATCACCCTGAGCCACCTTGAGCTTGAGATACATCTTCTCTTCGCCCTTGATGGTGCGCATCTTGATTTCCTCAATTTTTGCTGCACCGTGGTGAGGGTAAACTACTGTCTCGCCGACCTCAAAAACCATGTGGACTTTCCCCTTTCCCGCAGACTAGTCTATCACGATTAAGGCATACGACTGGCACCGGACGGGGCCTCCAGCCGCGCCAATAAAGGGAAATAGGCCCCAAACGAGCTCACGATACCCCTTGACGTGAGCCCCGAAAGATGCTTCACGGAAGCAAGCTGCGCGTCGGATCTTCCCGGTCGCGTTCGCCACAATGCCTTCTCGAATCCTTATTTCGGCCGCTTTGCCGATAGGCTATGGCTGAAAAGTGTTCCAATGACTCTTGAGGAGTAGGTGTCGTGCGCATTACTGCGATGAACCCTGTCCAGCGCGGCAAGCTGGCAATTGCGGCGGCTGCAATCGGCGTCGGTCTTCTGTCCGTTACCGGCTGCGGCTTCGTCAACGCCCAGCAGACTTCCCACCAGTACTCAGCATCGGACGGGATCAGAGCAGATCTCGGCCAGCTGCAGTTGCGCAACATGCTGATCGTCGCCTCCGGCGAGAACCAGCCCGGCCGCGTGATCGGCGCAGTGTTCAACAAGTCCAACTCGGATGCAACCCTGACCATCAGTGGTGCAAATGGGGCCCAGACGGAGATTCCCGTCAAGGCCAACTCGGAGACGTACCTGAATAGCGAATCCGACGCCGCGGTCCTTAGCTCCGCGGGCACCAAGCCCGGTGGACTGAGCCCGGTAACCATTCGCAGCGGTTCGGACACCGCAAAAATCAACGTTCCCGTCGTTGATGGCACGCTCCCTGAGTACAAGGAATACTTGCCCTCCTCGAGCGCCTCGGCAACTCCGTCTTCGACTTCCACGGCAACGTCGACTGCAACGCCGACCGCCACCGAATCTGCAGCTGCCGGCCACTAGCAGGCTGGCTACAAGCAAAGACAACAAGGAAGGGTTCCGCTTCGGCGGAACCCTTCCTTGTTGTTGTCTTGACAGTCTGCTGGCTAAATGCCGACTGACTTAGCTTTACGGCTCGAACTTGTAGCCCAGTCCACGCACCGTCACCAGGTACCTCGGAACGGACGGATCCGGCTCAATCTTGCTGCGCAGGCGCTTTACGTGGACATCAAGGGTCTTGGTATCGCCTACGTAGTCTGAACCCCACACGCGGTCGATCAGCTGGCCCCGGGTGAGCACACGCCCGGAATTGCGGAGCAGCATTTCAAGGAGTTCAAATTCCTTCAACGGCAGTGATACTTGCTCGCCGTTTACGCTCACCACGTGGCGCTCAATATCCATGCGGACGGGTCCGGCCTGCACGGTGGAGGTGATCAGCTCTTCGGGTTCACCCTGCCTGCGGAGCACTGCACGCACCCGCGCTACGAGTTCGCGTGAGGAGTACGGCTTGGTGACGTAATCGTCTGCACCCAGCTCCAGGCCAACCACTTTGTCGATCTCCGAGTCCTTGGCGGTCAGCATGATCACCGGCACGCTGGAACGCTGGCGCAGTTGACGGCACACCTCCGTGCCCGGCGTTCCAGGCAGCTGGAGATCCAGCAGGACGAGGTCGGCCCCATTCCGGTCGAATTCCACCAAGGCGTCGGTGCCGTTATCCACTACCTCGACGTCGAAACCCTCTTTGCCCAAAAGGTAGGACAGGGGGTCGCTGAAGGACTCTTCGTCCTCCACTATCAAAATCCTGCTCAAGCGCTGGCTCCTTGCTCTTGGGCGCCGCCGGCGCCCCTTATTGATTCCCGTAATGCGGTTGATTCGCGTGATGCGGTTAATTCGCGTGATGCGGTTAATTCGCGTGATGCGGTTGCTGAGTCGCGTGGTGGGTTTCGACGGCGGCACCCCCCGCTGGTAGCTCCGGGGACTCAGCAGTGGACGCAGCATGAGTCGGGAGGCCGGCGTCGTCGTCCTGGCCTTCCATCTCGGGCAACCGGATGGTGAACGTTGAGCCTTGACCAGGCTGGGACCACACGGTGACCTCGCCACCATGGTTGGACACAACATGCTTAACGATGCTGAGGCCCAGGCCGGTGCCGCCGGTATGCCGGGAGCGTGCAGCGTCCACCCGGTAGAAGCGTTCGAAGACGCGTTCCTGGTCCTCCGGGGTGAGGCCCTCGCCCTGGTCCGTGACTGAAATAGCCACGACGCCCTCCCGCGTCCGGACTCCAACACCCACCCGGGTGTTCTCCGGCGAGTAGCGGATGGCGTTGTCGATCAGGTTGCGCAGGGCGGTGACCAGCAGGTCCCTGTCACCGAACACCAGGGAATCTGAATGGCCACCCACCAGGATCTGGATATTCTTGCTCTCGGCCGGGAGCTGCGAGCGGTCCACTGCCTCGGTAATCACAGTGTTGATGTCCACCGTGTGGCCTTGCTGGGCAACATTTGCGCCCTGAAGCCGGGAAAGCTCAATGATGTCCTGGACCAGCGCTGCGAGGCGTCCGGATTCCTTATGCATGCGTTTGGCGAAGCGGCGTACCGCTTCCTCGTCATCAGGCGAGGCTTCCAATGCCTCGGCCAGGAGCGATATGGCGCCAACCGGTGTCTTGAGTTCATGGGAAACGTTGGCCACGAAGTCGTTGCGGATCTCCTCCGTGCGGGTGATCTCGGTGCGGTCGTCGGCCAGGAGCACGATGTACTCCCAACCGAGCATGGCTGCCCGGACCTGAACCACGATGGTGCCCTTGCCGAGCGGTCCGCGGGGAAGTTCGTACTGCTGCTCCAGGATCACGCCATCGCGGCGGACCTTTGCGGTCATGTCCAGGAGCTGCTTGTGAACCACGGTGTGGCCGCGGACCAGGCCGTAGGCGTACGCTGCGGGACTCGCGCGGACCACGCCATCGATTGCATCGACCACCACAAACGCGCGGCCGACGACGGCAAGCACCTCCGCTGCACCTTCCGGAAGCAGGGGCTCGGTAACATCCAGGTCCACGATCCTGCGTTGCCGCTCGCTGATCCTGAAAGCGAGCATGCCAAAGACGCCCAGCGACAGGCCAACCAAGCCTGCAACGACACCTATAAGCAACGGATCCACGTGTCCAGCTTATGCTCTTGAATCTCGCCAAAGTGTTGATCCGGTGCCAAACGGGGGCGGTTCAACTAACGTTCATCTAAAGGTGCGCAACCGTTCACTGGCTCCTGACACAGTTACTGGTTGGACTGCCAATGGTATTTGAAATCCGCGCCCCACCATGGGACAGGATTTCCAAGGAAAGGACGCCTTAGTGCGCAAGGTTTTTCAGGAGGAGCTCACCCAGGTCGGTGACGACCTCGTCGAGATTTCCAAACTGGTTCACGAAGCAATCACGAAGGCCACTACGGCCTTCGAAGGCGCCGACGTCGATCTTGCCCAGGACGTCATCGCTGCAGACGCACGCATCGACTTCCTGCAGAACAGCCTCGACGAACGTGCCATCGACATCCTGGCATTGCAGGGTCCCGTTGCCAGCGACCTCCGCATGATTGTTGGTTCGCTCCGCATGAGCGCATCGCTGGAGCGGATGGGTGACCTCGCCCGACACGTAGCGCAGCTGGCCCGCCTCCGCTACCCCGCCACCGTCATCCCGGCGTCGCTGACCCAGACCTTCAAAGCGATGGCCCAGCACGACATCGACATCACGGCCAAGGTCATCGAACTCCTCCAGACCCGCAATCTTGAGGTGGCCCGGGACATCCTCAAGATCAACATCGCCGTGGATGACCTCCACCTCAGCGTCTTCAAGGCAATCGCCTCCCCGGACTGGAACGAGACTGCTTCCACCACCGTGGATGTGGCCCTGGCCAGCCGCTACTTCGAGCGCTTCGCCGACCACGGCGTCTCCGTTGCCCGCAAGGTCACGTACCTCGTCACGGGCGAATGGCACGGGCCGCCGTCGTCGATTAAAACCGCTTCGTAGCTGGTGCCGCGGGCGAGCTGCGTCCAAGGGAGGAACGACCGAGCAGCCGCCGCGGCAGTAGCGGAGAACCTATTTCTTGCCCTGGTTGGCTACAGCCAGAATCGCATCTGCTGCTGCCTCGGGGTCCAGGTACGTGCCGCCCGGGTTGATCGGCTGGAAGTCCTCGTCCAGTTCGTAGACCAGCGGGATGCCCGTGGGGATGTTCAGTCCTGCAATGGCGTCATCGCTGATGCCATCAAGGTGCTTGACCAGGGCGCGCAGGGAGTTGCCGTGCGCGGTGACCAGGACAGTCTTGCCAGCCTTGAGGTCTTCCTTGATGTCCGATTCCCAGTACGGGAGGAGGCGGACAAGGACGTCCTTGAGGCATTCGGTGCGCGGAAGGGCGTCACCGAGGTCCTTGTAGCGGACGTCGTGTGCCTGCGAGAATTCGCTGTCGTCGGACAGGGGCGGCGGCGGGGTGTCGTAGCTGCGGCGCCATTCCATGAACTGCTCTTCGCCGAACTCGGCGAGGGTCTGGGCCTTGTCCTTGCCCTGCAGCGCACCGTAGTGGCGCTCGTTGAGTCGCCAGTCGCGCTTGACGGGGATCCAGCCGCGGTCGGCCTTGTCCAGTGCCATGTTGGCAGTGTTGATGGCCCGCTTCAGGAGCGAGGTGTACAGGATGTCCGGGAGGATGTTGTTCTCAACCAGGAGTTCCCCACCGCGCACTGCTTCTTCGCGGCCTTGGTCGTTCAGGTCTACGTCCACCCAGCCGGTGAACAGGTTCTTGGCGTTCCAGTCGCTGTGGCCGTGGCGCAGCAGAATCAGCTTGTAAGTCATGGTTTTCATCCTAGCCGAGGGGTCCCGTGCCTTGCCGGGCGTTACGTTTCTCAACGCGAGGTCACTTATGGCCCATTAGACGGCTCCGAACGGGCCATAAGTGACTCCGCGTTGCAGGATAAAGTGGGGACCGTGGTGCAAAAAGCGGAACGGGTCAGTACTTCCCGAAGTCGAAGTGGGAAGCCTGTTGGCAACGTCACCCGCGGCACCACCAATCCCAACCGTATGCGCCGCCTGGATAGGTGGCTCGCCGGTCCGCAGGCGTGGCGGCTCCGCGCCGCCGTCGACCCTTTGGTTGTGGACCTGGGCTATGGCGCTTCGCCAGCCACCGCCGTCGAACTTTTTGAGCGTCTTCAGGCCGTTCGTGCCGATGTGCGCGTCTGCGGAATCGAGATCGAGCCTGACAGGGTGCGAACCGCTAAGGCGCTGGAACGTCCCGGGCTCAGCTTCCACGTGGGTGGTTTCGAACTGCCGGTTCCCGGTGACCCCATAGTTGTGCGGGCCTTCAACGTGCTCCGTCAGTATGAGGAAGCCGACGTGGCCGGGATCTGGCGGCTGGTTCAATCCCGCTTGGCTCAGGGCGGCCTGTTCATTGATGGCACCTGCGATGAAATCGGCCGGTGCGTTACGTGGGTGGCCTTGGATCGGGAACGGCCCCGGAGCCTCAGTTTCTCAGTGCGGTTTGRCAATTTCGAGCTGCCGTCGGAAGTGGCCGAGAGGCTGCCTAAGGCCCTTATCCACCGTAATGTACCTGGCGAACCCATCCATACATTCCTGCAGGCCATGGACAAGGCCTGGCTGGAAGCGGCGCCGCTGGCATCGTTCGGCAATCGGCAGCGCTGGACAGGAATGTGCCGCTTACTGCGCGACGCCGGATGGCCGCTTCAGGATGGTCCGTCGCGGTGGCGCCTGGGTGAAGTTACGGTGGACTGGGACGCGGTTGCGCCGAAGGCTGTTTACCAGGGGCCGTAAGGACCGACGTTGCGGTTGCCGCCGCTGCCTGCTTCCCGGACTGCTGGACGGACGTCCGCAAGGTACACACAGGAAGCCGTCACCGCGGCGATGCCGAACAGGCCGAGGCCGCTTCCACCGCTCAAGAGGGTCAGCGCGCCGATGGCAAAGGCAACGCCGGTAAGGGCCAACCAGAACGTCTTGGTGCGCTTGGATGCGGCCACGAACAGCGTCGGCCGGTGGCGCAGGCAATCCACAAAAGCCCACAGTTCAAGGACAACGGCCACCAAGCCAAGGATGAAGTAGACCGCGTTGGTGACAATCGCGATCAAGAATTTTCCGTCCACGCCCCTTAGCCTAACTGTCCAACGACTTCAGTGCTTGCTCAAGGTCGGACCAGAGATCTTCCACGTTCTCGATCCCGACGCTCAAACGGACCAGGTTCTCCGGGACACTGACCGGCTCAGCTGCGTGCCGGCGTCGACGTTCGATCAGCGACTCAACCCCGCCCAAGGATGTCGCCGGGAGCCAGAGCTGAAGCGCACGGACCAAGTCGTCGGCAGCTTCGGCGCCAGTGCGCGCATCGTCTCCGGCGATTTGGATGCAGAGGATGGAACCGAAGCCCTTCATCTGGTCCTTGGCGCGCTCATGCCCCGGATCCGTCGTGAGGCCCGGATAACGGATGGACTCGACCCTCGGATGGGTGCTGAGGCGCTCGGCCAGCACTGCCGCAGACGCCTGCGAACGCTCGATCCGCAACGCGAGGGTGCGTAGTCCCCGCAGCGCCAGCCACGCTTCGAAGGGGCCGGCGATGCCGCCGTGGATGATGCGGTGGTGAAGGAGCGTGGCCCGCAGTTCCGGGTTGGAGGTCACCAAGGCGCCCAGGACGACGTCGGAATGGCCCGCCAGGTATTTGGTCACCGAGTGAAGCACGACGTCGGAGCCCAGGCTCAGCGGCTGCTGCACCAACGGCGTGGAGAAAGTATTGTCCGTGACTACGATCGCGCCTACAGCATGGGCGGCGTCGGTGAGCGTCCGGACATCGGCAATTCCGAGCATGGGGTTGGTGGGACTTTCCAGCCAGAGCAGGTCCGCGGCTTTGCCATCTGCCGGGCTGATCAAGGCCTTCACTGCGTCCGTGTCCGTAATGTCCACAATCCGGAGGTCCAGGAAGCCCTTCTCCGCGAGTTCGGTCGCCATGACCAACGAGCCCGAGTAACTGTGTGATGGCATGACAACAACGCCACCGGCAGGTACCAAGGAGAGGGCCGAGCTGACGGCAGCAAGCCCGGATGCATACAGCAAGCCGGGCAGCGCAGCGCCTTCCAGCTTGCCCAGGGCGTCCTCGAACGGGTCCCAGGTGGGGTTGGCGTAGCGACCATAGCCGCGATCGCCGTCACCCAGAGAACCAGTTCCAAAGTATGTGGAGGACAGGACGATGGGCGGATTGACCGGCTCATCGTGTTTACGCTCGGGGCGGCCCGCAGCCACCACAACGGTTTCCGGGGACAAATCGGCAGCGCGCTGATCGGAAAGGCTCATGGTTTCAGGGTAGTCGTGGGCGAGCCTGTGGATGAAAGCCGTTACGGTTTGCCCCTGATCGGTAGGCTAGACAAGTGAGTATTCAGAGCCCCGGTCTTTTCATCGCGTTCGAAGGCGGAGATGGAGCCGGCAAGTCCACCCAGGCTGCCCGGCTCTGCGACGCCCTCGAATCACGGGGCCTGTCCGTGGTGCGCACCCGTGAACCCGGCGGGACTCCCATTGGTGAAAAGCTGCGCTCCCTTGTCCTGGACCATGGCCACGGCACCATCGACGCCCGCACCGAGGCCCTGATGTTCGCGGCGGCCCGGGCAGCGCACGCCAGCCAGGTGATCCGCCCGGCGCTTGCAGCAGGGCGGGTGGTCATCACGGACCGCTACATTGATTCGTCTGTTGCCTATCAAGGTGCTGGCCGTGGGCTTGGAGCAGAGGGTGTGTTGTCCCTTAACGAATGGGCCACGGAAGGCCTGCATCCGGACCTGACTGTACTGCTCGACGTCGAGCCCTCCGACGGCCGCGAACGCCGCACCGCCGGCGCGGCTGCTGAGGATCGTTTGGAATCCGAACCCGACGCGTTCCATGCCACCATCCGCCATGCCTTCCTCGACCTCGCAGCCGCTGCTCCCTCGGGTTACCTGGTGCTGCCGGCCAAGTCCGACATTGCCTCGCTGGCCGCGCAGATCCTTGAACGGGTGGAGGCCTTGCTGGCTGAGCGCGGGCTGGGCGAGCGGGTTTCAGGGAACCATCTGTGAGCGTCTGGGACGACCTCCAAGGCCAGGCACCGGTCGTTGCCCAACTGAAGCAGGCAGCGCAGGGCGAATCCGGCCTCACTCACGCCTGGCTCTTTACCGGCCCTCCGGGATCGGGCCGTTCCAATGCCGCCAAGGCTTTCGCCGCCGCGCTGAACTGCGAGCAGGACGACATCACTTTGCGGGGCTGCGGCGAGTGCGCCGCATGCCACACGATCCTCGGCGAGACCCATTCTGATGTCACGTTCGTGCGGACCGAAAAGGTCACCATCACCATTGACGAGGCCCGCGAACTTGTTTCAAAGGCTGGTGACCGCCCCGCCACTGGCCGTTGGCGGATCATCATCGTTGAGGACGCGGACCGCATGGCGGAACGAACCACCAACGTCCTGTTGAAGGCCATCGAGGAACCGACTCCGCGTACCATCTGGATGCTGTGCGCACCATCGCCCGCGGACGTATTGGTCACCATCCGTTCGCGCTGCCGTCCCGTCAGTCTGCGCCTTCCGCCAGCCTCCGACGTCGCCGCACTGCTGGTGAGGCGCGACGGCATTGATCCCGAACTCGCGGACCGGGCAGCGCGTGCCGCGCAAAGCCACATCGGGATCGCCCGCCGCCTGGCCCGGGATGCGGACGCCCGCGAACGCCGCCTCGAAACGGTTCGCATCCCGCTCGGACTCCGCGGGGTTACGGCAGCGGTGATGATGGCGGAGAAGCTCGTCAAAATCGCCACCGATGAAGCCAACAGCTCCAATGATGAGCGCGACGCCGCCGAAAAAATCGCGCTCCTGGCAAGCCTTGGTGCCCCGGAGTCGGGCACACTGCCACCGTCCATGCGGAGCCAGGTGAGGCAGCTTGAGGACGACCAAAAGCGCCGTGCCAAGCGCTCCATCACGGACTCGCTGGACCGCACGCTGACAGATCTGTTGTCCTTCTACCGGGACGTCCTGATCATCCAATTGGGGAACGCGGTAGAGCTGGTCAACGTTGAGCTCAAGAGCGATCTTGAAGAATACGCCGCCCGCTCCACCCCGGAAGCGACCCTCGCCCGGATGGACGCGATCAACAAGGCCCGTGTCCGCATTACCACCACCAACGTTGCGCCGCTGTTGGCGGTCGAGTCCATGGCGACGAGCCTCATCCAGCAATAGGAGAATCCATGAAGTCCGCACCTCGCCGGCCCGCCGGTACCCCCTCACGGGACCGGTCTGTCCAGCCTGCTGCGGCCGGGGGTGGCCGGCGGGGTTTCGCGGCCCTCTGTTTGGCCCTTGCTTCCGTGCTGGTGCTCAGTGCCTGCTCCTTGCCGTTCCTTCCAACACCAACTGCGAAGCCGAGCACCAGCACCGTCGACCCGTCCATTGCAGCGTCCGCGCCTAAAGGCCTCGAAAAGTACTACTCACAGTCGGTGAAATGGAGCTCGTGTGAGGACGGTTTCCAGTGTGCTGAGGTCAAGGTTCCCTTGGATTACGGCAATCCGGACTCCGCCGAGATCACGCTGTCCGCCATCAAATTGCCCAGCACTGGCACCAAGAAGGGCTCCATCCTGGTCAATCCCGGAGGCCCGGGCGGCTCGGGTGTCGATTTCGTCAAGGACGCGGGAAACACCCACTTCACTGAAAAGCTCCGCGGCAACTTCGACATGGTGGGCTTCGACCCCCGCGGCGTCAAGCGGTCTGCTCCGGTCACGTGCCTGTCAGATGCAGAACGCGATGCCGCCCGTGCGAAAGTATTCCGGGAGGACACTGACGAGGGCCTGGCCGCCGCTTTGGCCTTCAACAAGTCCCTGGCTGAGAAGTGCGTAGAGAAGACCGGACCCGTGCTGGAGCACATTGATACCGTCAGTGCTGCCAAGGACCTGGACGTCCTGCGTGCCGTTGTCAACGATGCCAAGCTCAATTACCTTGGCTATTCCTACGGCACTTTCCTCGGCTCCACGTACGCGTCGCTGTTCCCAGAGAACGTCGGGCACCTGGTATTGGACGGCGCCGTTGATCCGTCCATCAGCAATGAGGAACTGACTGCGGGGCAGGCAAAAGCGTTTGAAAAGGCCCTCCGCACGTACGTTGACGACTGCCTTGGTCAAAAGGACTGCCCCCTCAGTGGGTCCGTTGACAACGGGGTCCAGGAAATCAGGGATCTCATCAACGCAGTGGACCAGAACCCCCAAACAGCCAAGGACGGGAGGCTGGTGACCGGGACGGAGTTTGTCAACGGGCTCTTCCTCCCGCTCTACGACAACCAAAGCTGGCCAGCATTAACCCAGGCCCTGGACAGTGCCTTCTCCGGTGACGTCTCGCAGATGATGCGCATCGCCGATCTCGGCGCGGACCGCGAGGCCAACGGTACGTACAGTTCAAACTCCGCATTCGCGTTCCAGGCCATCAACTGCCTCGACTACCCGATGGTCACTGACACCGCGGGGATGAGGGCCGAGGAAGCCCGGCTCAAGCAGGAATCTCCAACTTTCGGCGCATTCTTCGCCTACGGCGGGGTCACCTGCAAGGACTGGCCGTACAAGAACACCCGCACACCTGCCCCGGTGGACTACAAGGGCTCCGCCCCTATCGTCGTTATCGGCACCACTGGAGACCCGGCCACTCCCCTCGAGTGGGCACAGTCCCTGCGCAAACAGCTTGAAAACGCCGCGCTGGTCACGTGGGAAGGCGAGGGCCACACAGCCTACGGTCGCTCGAACTCCTGCGTCAGCACCGCCGTCGACGATTACTTTGTTGACGGCAAGCTGCCGCAGGACGGGCTCCAGTGCTAGGTCCGCGTTGACCTAAGCCGTGCCGTTAGAGGTGCCTGGCTTCGCGTTTCTCCAGCAGGAGCGGGAGCTGCTTGATGGAATCCACGACGACGGTGGCCCCCGCTGCGCGGAGCGTCGCCTCCGAGTGGGAGCCTGTGAGGACGCCGGCAATCAGCGACGCGCCTGAGCGAACCCCAGAGAGCATGTCCGAGCTGGTGTCTCCGATCACGGCCACCTCACGAACATCGTCCAGGTCCAAGGCCAGCAACGCCGTCAGGATCATGTCCGGGTAGGGCCGGCCACGTCCGGCATCTGCCGGGCACAAGCTGAGATCAGCCAAGCCCATCCAACCCAGGGATTCGAGGACCATGTTCTGCGTGTGGCGGCCAAAGCCCGTGGCGAGGCAAACCTGCATGCCGGACTCCCGCATCCAGATAATGGCGTCCTCCGCGCCTGGAATCGCGCGGATACCACCATCTTCAATCAACTCGTCGTAAGCCTTCTCGAAGACCTTGTTTGCGCTCTCGGCCACTGTGGGGTCGCCAAAAAGGTCCCCGAAGACGGCCATTTTCGAAAAGCCCATGGTGTCGCGTGCGTAACCGAGCATGCTCTCGAAGCGGCTGCTGCCGGGTTCTACGCCGTGCTCGGCCAAGGCACGGGACAGGGCCCGCTCCGTGCGCCCCTCGTCAGTAATGGTTGTCCCCACCATGTCCACCACGGCCAGCCTCAGCCGGGTGGGAGTGTTGTTGGTGTCCCTGGTCATTGCATCCCCGGTCATAGAGCGGCTCCTTCGGCTGGTTTGCGTGGCTGGATGTAACCGGCCATCGTTGATTTCCCAGCCTCCGGCGGCGGAGAGAAGGCCGCCTGAACCCGGCCCGACGTGCAGGTGAACATCCCCGCAACGGCCGCCACCGCCCTCGTTTTGACCCGGGCGCGGTGCCTCTATTACAGTTATGTCTTGCGTGATCGCCCGGGAAACCGGTGATGAACGCGGTGCTTCCTTAGCTCAGTCGGTAGAGCGTTTCACTCGTAATGAAAAGGTCATCAGTTCGATTCTGATAGGAAGCTCGGTAGAGAACCCCCGAAAATCACGGATTTCCGGGGGTTCTCGTTATTTTCGCTGGCGACACCCGTATTCGTGCGCGCCACACCAACGGGCCGGCGCCCCCAAAATCCAAGCGTCCTCAGTCCGTTTCCGGGTCCTCAGGGAATTTGCGTCTCATCAGCCAAGCGCACTCCGACTGTCAGATGCCTACGCAACGGTTTGTGGCAGCGAGTGGACCGGGACAAACCCCTTCCATTGGGTGGCGCGCTCATAGGCCTGGGCGATCGCGAGCACTGTGGCATCGGTGTATTCCGGTCCCAGAATGTGCAGGCCAACGGGCTGCCCGTTGGCGAAGCCACAGGGAACACTGACCCCCGGCATACCGGTCAGGTTTGCAGCTGAAAGCATGCGAAGGGCTGCCGATAGGGAACCCTCTTCTGGAGAGCCTGTGAGTTCAGAGGACATCGCCTGGGCCAAGGGGGCGATCGCCGGAAGCGTAGGTGACACCACTGCCTGCACCCCGGCCCGTGCCATGGCCCGCGGCAAAAACGACCGGAGGTGCTCCCTTACCTGCCACGCGAGATGAATGTCCTCCTCCGAAGCCAGTGCACCTGTTTCGATCATGATGCGGGTGGCAGGCAAGTATCGTTCCGCCGCGCTTTCCAGCCTGGCACGGTGATGTTGGGCAGCTTCGGATAAGGAGATTGCGACGCTGGCATGCAGGGCAAGGTCAAGCTCGGGAAGCGGAAGTTCCACGACCTCGAATTTAAGGTCCCTGAGTACGCACAGGGCTCCTTCCACAGTTTCCCTGACTTCCGCCGTAACTCCCCACTCCGACCACATTCTGCGATCAACCCCAAGCCTGACCGGAACAGTAGCTTCACGGATTTGCGCTGATACAGGTCCCCCGAGCAGGGCCATCCCGTGTGGCTCCACCATGCCGTCCAGCAGCGCCGCGCAGTCCTCGACGCTCCGGGCAATAGGTCCCACTTGATCCATGGTGTGGCTTACGTGAAGGATGCCGGAGGAAGACACGACGCCGTTGCTTGGCTTCAGCCCTACCAGACCATTGACGGCAGCCGGGTTTCGGACGGAGCCACCGGTGTCGGTTCCCAGCGCTCCGGGAATTGATCCCACAGCCACGGCAACGCCCGATCCAACCGATGAGCCGCCTGCATACCGGTCAGGACCCCAAGGGTTTCGCGACAGTGGAGTTCCTTGTCCAAAAGCGAACTCGTGTGTTTGAAGCTTTCCGAGGATCACGGCACCGTTGCCACGGAGTCGGCGTACCACTCCAGCGTCGTCCAGAGCGATATTCCCGCGGAGGCTTTCGGAGCCGGCCTCCGTCGGCATCCCCCGGACGTCGATGACGTCCTTCACTCCAAGGGGGATCCCGTGAAGGCTGCCAGCGAATTGACCTCCGACGGCCAGGTCATCTGCGACGCGGGCAGCTTCACGCGCGCCGCGTTCGTCTATATGCGCCCAGGCTTGGGCATACTGCTCTGTGGCCCGGGCCCGGTCCACAACAGAGTCGAGCAGTTCAACTGCTGACACATGACGGCGCCGGATGAGGACTGCTGCCTCCGCGATGCCCAGCTCCCATGCTTCGGTCAAGGATTAGCCTCCCGTTTCACGCCACTCTCCTTTTCCAGAAGAATTTGCTGTTCAAAGGCAGCCTTCAGGGATTCCATCCCGGTCCGGAAGTCGCGGTACGCGCTCTCCAGCGCTGGAAGGTCCTGCTGGGCAATCGAAGATCCAACCAGATCACGGAGGATGGCCAGATGGTGACTGCTTAGCGGGAGCGCCTCGTTGACTGGCCGGCTCATCGGTGGGCCTCCGGGGTAAGTTGTCCATCCCGAACCACGCAGACGCCGTCCGCCAGGACAACACGCACATCGCGGAAATCCTCGGCGCTAGCGACAACTACATCCCCGGCTCTCCCTGCCTCGAGCCGCCCACTGCCGGGTGCGATGCCCGGGACGAGATCAGCCACGGCAGAGGTTGCCATGGCAACGGCACCAGCCAAGGAACGATGTCCACGCGCCGCGATGTCCTGGACGGCAGAAATCAGCTCGTCATGATCGCCGTCGTGTCCATAATCGGTCCCGATGACTGAGATCAGCCCGGGTTCCTTGAGCAGCAAGTCCCAGTGCTCACGCGTCTTAACCGTTCGCCTGCGGTGCAGGAGATCAAAGACGGAAGCCTCGGCAGGCCAACCCATTTTGTTGCCCAGGACAGCCAGTTCGTGGGCCTCGGCCGGCGTGTGGGAAGGGTGGTTCGCGTGCGCAGCGATGAGCGTGGCTCCGGTTCCTTCAAGCTCGGGCATTAGTTCCCTTAAGACGCTGGCGGTCGCCGATGCACTGTGGACGATGGCCGGAACGCCGAACTTCGACGCCGCACGGACGCCCTCCCGGATCCCTTCTATTGCGGGGACAAATGATGGCATCACCGTGTCCCTGACGAGCTTGGCCAATTGGGTAGCTGTGAAGGCATCCGCCAGTCCTGCATCCTTGGCGGCCTCGGCCAGCGCGGCCGGATCGAAGGCACGGATGTCGATAAACCTGCCCAGGACTGCTTCCTTGATGCGGCGGGCTTGGTCGATATTGACTCGAATACCGGAGGATTTTTGGATAGCCGCCGGGATATAGACAAGGTCCTGCCCTCCCCCACCCAACGTTTGGCCACCGCCCAGCTCCCCGATGGCGATAGCACCGTCGTCGAGCATCCCCTCAACGGTGAGGTCCCCTACCTCCGCGGTAAGACCCTTCCCGTCCGCCAATTCAGCGGCCTGCAAGCAATGTGGCAAATGCGTCGTCGCTCCGCGAACGTGCACGGCATGTCGCTTGTCGGCTTCGCGGACATCGTCCATCGAAGCGAAACCACACAGGCTAAGGACAGTGGTGGTTCCGGCTAG
This sequence comes from Paenarthrobacter sp. RAF54_2, assembly GCF_052113945.1. NCBI lineage: Bacteria > Bacillati > Actinomycetota > Actinomycetes > Micrococcales > Micrococcaceae > Paenarthrobacter > Paenarthrobacter sp. RAF54_2. Next base: position 141,046 of record NZ_JBFRDV010000011.1, on the reverse strand, counting down.
AAGGTGCCTGTCGAGATTCGCCATCCATCGCTCGGCGGGCAGTGCCGCTGCCGCGCTCGGGAACAGCGGGCCGGGCGTCACTCCGTGGGTGTGGATATTGATGAGACCTGGCATGACGACGCAGCCGGCCGCGTCGATGACATCGCCGTCAAATGCTTGTCCTGCATCCCAGCGGCGGAGCACATCTGCAATCCGGCCATCACGGATGACTACTGCTCCGCCGTCGATGACTGTCTCGCCGGAGGCCGTAATGACCGTGCCCCCGCGAATGAGCGTAGACATTTGCGCCCCTCTCGACTAGTTTCATCATATCGAAGTTTGCTTCACTATAGCCGTAAGGCTGCGGCGCCGGAACCCCCGAACGGAGAAGCCAATGGCACAGATGCCCACGCAGCGGGATTTCATCGGATATGGCGAAACTCCGCCACAATTCCGCTGGCCGGGCAATGCCAAGGTGGCGGTTTCCTTGGTGATCAATGTTGAAGAGGGTGCTGAGCGCAGCATCGCCCGCGGCGACAAGGCCAATGATCTTGCGGCACATTGGATTCCCGCCCAGGCATCAGCGGAACGGAACATCACCTTGGAATCGGCGTTCGAATACGGCTCCAGGGCTGGGATCTGGCGCTTACTAAGGATCCTGCGGAAGCATAGCGTCCACGCCACTGCATTCTGCTGTGCCGCAGCCTTGCAGCTCAACCCTCCAATCGCTGCCGCATTGGTCCGCGACGGACATGAGATCGCAGATCACGGGCACCAGTGGGACACGCACACAGACCTCGACGACGAAGCAGAGCAGCGCATGATCGTTGCCTCCAGGAATGCGATAGAGGCCAGCACAGGCCAGGCTCCCACGAGCTGGTACTCGCGTGATGGACTCAAGCCGGGGACGCGCCAGGTGCTCGCCACTACCGGGTTCACCTACGAATCGAACAGTTTCAACGACGACCTGCCGCACTGGGGCAGCGGTCAAGGAAACCCGCGTCTTCCCGTGCTGCCATACGCAGGCGACACCAACGATTCGGGGCTGATCAAGCAATTTCCCACCGCGACTGCGTTCGGCAACCACCTGATCGCTGCCTTGGACATGCTGCTCGAAGACCCCCGCGGCGGCCCCTCCGTGATGAGCGTGGGCCTCCACCCGCGGCTCATCGGACGGCCGGCGTATGCAGTGGCGCTTGAGCGATTCATAACCTATGCACAGCAGAAAGATGTCTGGTTCGCGACCCGGCAGGACATCGTCAATGCCTGGCTGCGCGTTACGACGGCGGAGCAGACGACGGCGGGCGGACCTCCGACGTCGTAGGGTCACCTAACTGGCGAACCGCGAAGCTGGCTTCGAGGCCGCTTCTACTCCAAAGCCAGCAGCGCTCCCCATCCCGGGATCGGGCGGGCGACTCCGGCGACGCGGAGCAGATGCCATATGGTGGCGATAGCACTGTCCACCACGGGAATGCCGAACTCCTGCTCGAGACCGGACACGTAGTATCCCGAGCGAAGGTTGGTTCCAATACACACCACGGCATCCACGTCCCGAGTGAAGGCGGGCCTCATCAGGCCCACCACTCCGGACTGGTCAAGCCTGGCTATTTCCGGGTTGGTCATCACAACTTCCGGAACCGAAATACCCTTAACGTCAATGCCGTGCGCGGCATACTCCTCCTGAATCAGCGACGCGATACCTCCGGGCCCCGGAAAAACGAGGCCGATGCGTGTTGCCTGCAATGCAGCAAGGGCCTCGACGACGGCCAAGGAGGCTGTGGTGGCCGGCGCCCCGCACATGGACTTGAGCCCGGCACATAGATCCTGATCGCCGGCGATACCCGTCCAGGAGCCGGAAGTGCCGTGGAAAGCAACGCCTTGCAGTTCGGCGTCGTTCAACAAGGAAGGAGCCTCTCCAAGGACGCCCAGATCAACTGGATCATCAAGACTTGGAGGCAGACGGAAGCGTGTGTAGTGCACTCCAAGGTCGGGCTGTTCCGCAACGATCGAGGCTGTGAGCGTTTCTGCATTCGAATTGCTCGATGGGACCAGGATGCCAAGCCTGGTCGCCGGGCCAGGAACGCCCACGATCAGTGCGCTTTGCCGAGCGAGGGTGGTGTGGATATCGCGAGCATGACTGCGGCCGAATTCGTTTGGTTGCTCCACCAGTGTGGCAAGGAAGCGTCGTACGTGAGGCTATCGCCCGCTTCAAGGACAAAATCCTGGCCCCCGATGGTCGCCACCAGGGTGCCTGCTTGCAGAATGACACACTCCTCGCCCTCGTGGGAATGCGGAACGTGTGCGCCCTCGAAGTTGGCCGGAATGGTCATGCTGATGACACCCAGCTTTCGCTCTGAATCCGGAACGATCAGCTCCATGATGATGCCCTGGGAAGGAATTTCGATTCGCCGCCTGTCCGCCCGGCGTACCAGCATGTGGTCCTGGCCCTCATTGGGGTCCATGAACATGCTTGCCAGCGGAAGGTCCAGCGAGTTCGCCAAACGAAGAAGCGTCGCAAAGGAAGGATTGCCGATTCCGCGCTCGATCTGACTGATGAGCCCCGCGCTGACACCTGCGCGTTCAGCAAGCTCCTCCACCGTGAAGCGGCCGAGTCGCTGCTGCTTGATCATGGCCCCAAGATGGGCAATCCAGAAGTCGCGTTCCAGGGACTCGGTTACTTCGCCTTGTGCTGTGTCCGTACCGTCCACGACGACTCCTTCATTAGTCCTCGGTTTTGCGTCAGTATATCGAAGATGATTTGGCTTGGATGCCTTTTTAAAGACACTGGATTCAACGGCCCCAGCGGCCCTGGCAAAGTTGCTCACGCCGCCCGCAACCCGGCGTAACCGGTCAACATGGAAGCAACCTCTTTCTCCCAATAGACGGCACAACGGTCAGCGCCACGGCGAAAAACAGTCGCCGCTGCGGCCATTGCCGGCGCCGGAACTCCGATGCTGTAACCGGCCCCTGCAACAATGTCCACCACATGCTGGATGGCTTCCTGCAAGGCTTCAGGGCGCTCTTCTCCCTGTCGACGGAGGTCCGCCCCCAGGTCAGTCGGGCCCACCCAGCCTCCGCCAAACGCGTCACTGTCAACGAACTCCTTGACGCGTTCCACAGCTTCCGCTGTCTCGAACAAGACGGTGAGCAACGGAGAAGAAGAATAGTCCATGCCAAATGACGAAGCGGGTGTTACTTGGTGGGGGCGCGATCCCAGGGGCGCATACCTCGTGGCCTCGTAGGCCTGTTCGAGTTGGTCCACCGTCCGGACCTGCGGAAGGACGATCTCGGCTACACCGGTGTTGGCGAAAGCCACCAGGGTGTTCGGTTCCAAATCCGGTACCCGCACTGCCACGTGCACCCCGGAGCCAGCCAGGCGCTGCACTACATCGCGGCACTGCCCGACGGAAATCCCTGTCTGTTCAGCATCGAGGACCAGGAAGTCCACGTCGGCGTGCGCCAGGAGGGCCAGCAAAGTGGGAGTGGGATCGGCGGTAATGATGCCAACGCTGCGTTTAAGGATCGAAGACTGTTCCTGGGTCACGTGTGGATCCTCCTCACTCATCCGGGACGAATTGCCAGTCAGCAGGCTTGCTCACGCCAACAACGAGTTCCACGTTTTCGGAGCCATCGTTGGTAAGTCCGTGCGTAGTTCCGCGTGGGATGTAAATGCCATCGCCCGGTTTTGCCCGGTACGTGGTGTCGCCAAGATGGACGATCGGGGTTCCGCTAAGGACAACGTAGAACTCTGACGCGTCCGGGTGATGGTGGCATAGATGGTGCTGACCGGGAAGGATCCGACCCCAGCTGACGCACAAATCATCAGAACCACTGAGGTCCCGGGAAATGAGCGTGCTGACCAGGCCTTGGTCGCGCTGACCGTTGAGTCCTATCTTGTCCAGGGCAGTAAAGCCTTGCTCGTGGACGTTGTGCACCAGGCGATCGATGTTGACCGTGGCTGTTTGCCCGTCTCCTGTTCCCATCACGCCGCCCCCTCGAAAGCAGCCTCGGCCGAACTGGCGTTGGCCTCAACAGGCGGGTGCTCCATCCACCAGCGTGCGATCTCCTCGCGGGTGGCGAACCACACTCCCTCTTTGGAAAGGGCGTACTCCAGAAAACGGCGCACCCCGTGGGCGACGCTGGGCCGGCCGCCGATCCTCAAGTGCAGCCCTACGGACATCATCTTGGGCACGGTTTCGCCCTCAATCAGCAGGCAGTCCAGAGAGTCCTTCAGCACGTTGAAGAAGTCCTCCGCGGTCCCCAGGCTCCCGTTTCCCCAGAAGCGGGCATCGTTCGTGTCACCCGAATATGGCACCACCAAGTGATTGTGGGTGCCGGCCTTCACATAGTAGGGAAGGTCGTCTGCGTAGGAATTGGAATCGTAAAGGACGCCTTCCTCCGCCAGGATGGTCCGCGTGTTCTCGGTGATGCCCTCACGGACATACCAGCCCACCGGCCGTACTCCGGACACAGCCTCGACGGCGGCCAAGGACTTCCGTATTTCGCGCCGCTCTTCATCCGGCTCCATTCCCACGGTTCCGCGCCACTTGTAGCCGTGGGCACAGATCTCATGACCGTCCCGGACAATAGCCAGCGCCGCGTCCGGGTTCCGTTCCAGGGCAGCTCCGCAAGCCATGACAGTTGCTGGTACGTGGTACTCCCGCAACATTCCCAGGTACCGCCAAATGCCGACGCGGCTGCCGTATTCGAAGAAGGACTCCTTCATAAGGCTGCGCCGCGAGGGATCAGAGGACCACCCGCCAAAGATCGAAACGTCCTCGTCCCGCTCATCGCCGGCTTCGATGGAACTTTCAGCGCCTTCCTCGTAGTTCAGCACCAAGGAGACGGCAACCTTGGCGCCATGAGGCCAAGTGACAATCGGGGGGTTCTCCCCATATCCAATCAGGTCCCGCATTGACTCTCTCCTTGCTGATCATAGTGACGGGGGTTCATTTAGAGCCTCCGCCCTTCGTAAACCTTGCGATGGGCAGCCAGCGATGTCGTGAGCATGCCCTGGACGTCGTCAATGACGTTTCCGTGGGCAGGCCCTATCAAGCTGGTTGGGTAGTCCTCCAGGGCTTCCTCGATGCTTCGGAACGCCGTGCCCACATCAACGAACTTGGTCCAGTAGAGGGCACGGCCCGTACCATACGCCGCCTGTTCCACGGACGGCGGTTCGGGCATTTCGGTGGAGAGCAAACGGCACTGCCCGGGCAGATGCACGGGTTCATCGTCCTCATCCGGTCCTGGTATGTCGTGGATGTAGGAAAAGCCATCGGAAACGAACATGATCCCCGCACCGGAGTCGTAACCCCAGAGAGTGTTCTCCAGGTCACGAATGTAGGCCGGAAGGAAGTGGAACTCCCTGTCCCCGAGGGCGACCGACTCCCCAGCATGCTTGGCCGTCAGACGGTCTGCATACTCGGGGAAATGAAGTGCATAATCACGAACGTCCCCAACGACGACAGCCGACGGATAACGTTCCAACAGAACCGGAAGATTGCCAGCATGCGGGATTTCCGGATGCGTTGGGAAGACGTAGTCCAGTGATCTGCTTCCAAGCGCATTCTCCAGTTCGGCCAGGACGGTATCCCGATGCGCGGGATCTCCCGTGTCCACCAGGATGGATGCTTCGGAGCCCATCACCAGATAAGACGAAACGTGGTAGTGGACTTCCTGTCCCTCGGCGCTGGCGGACAGGCATCCGCCCAGCCAATACACCCCTTCTGCGATCACGCGGCCCTTGGTTGGCTCCGCGCCCGGAACGTCGGCACTCACTGAAGACCCACCTTCCTGATCGCCTCGGCCAGGGCGCCGGCCTCGGAGGCAGATTCGCCTGCGCCGACGATCGGCTCCCCGTACCCGGGGCCGATGGCCGCAACCTGTCGCCGAAGGATTACTTCTTCAACGTCCCCTGCAATGTCCCTCGTATCCGCCTGGGCAAACCATTGGAATTTCTGCAGCCCCGCCTCAGCAGTCGAGCTGCCCGGGTAACGATGGGTGAAACCGTCCGAGGTCAGGAGCACCTTGGAGACTGGATCGAAGATCCAAAGCGTCGGCAGCAGCCGCATCAACGGCGACACGAACTCCAACGTCAGGCCATCGATAACCTCCACCTCACGCGAGGTTCCAGGATTGACCATGATGCGCTGCGGTGACGCACTCATCCTCGGCACCGTAATTCCGCCCGTGTACCAGACCGATTCGACGTTGAACCGTGCTTCGATGGCCGGAAGGTTCAGGCAACATTCCATTTCTGTTCGTGTCAGCACCACAGCCAGCCGTTCGCCCTGTTCCAGGAGTGAGTCCAACTGCTGGATGATTTCAGCTTCATGTAGCCGGATACCCGTATCCACCAGCACTGAGCCGTTGTCTCCCTTAATGAGGTAGCAATTCACGGGCTGGATGGTCCGGGTCCCGGGCGGACACCAACTCACGTTTTCGTCCAGGACGATGTTTGCTCCCAAACGGTGAACTCGGTCTCCAATGAGGCGGTGCGCGTCGGTGGCCACCGCACGCTGGGCTGTGCCTGGATTCAACGGCTTCTCCTCTCCATGATTCTCGTCAGTCGAATCAGGAGCCGGCGCCGGCCGAGTCCCAAACCTCAATGGCCTGGTCCAGTGTGCAGACATCGTGGCGGGCCCTCATGACAGTCAGCGCAGCGTCGTGGACCACGGTGTCGTACGCGCCCACAGCGTCCTCGATCAGGACTGCGTAGAAATCGTTGTGAACCGCGTCCCGCAGGGTAGCCTCGACGCAACCGCCTGTGGAGACACCCACCAGAGCGACCGATTCAATGCCCTGGCTCCGGAGAAGGAGGGCCAATTCCGTGCCTACAAATGCGCTTGGGCGGCGCTTTGTGATGATGACTTCGCCCTCTTCGGGCATACATTCGGCGCAAAACTCCGTAGCCGGATCGCCCTTGAGGCTGAGCCTGCCAAGATCGATCGGCCGCCCGTTGGCAGCCGTGTACAAAGCCCGCAGCCACGCTGGAGGCGAGCTGGCGCCGTCGGGAAGGTTTTCGACCCGGATGTGGAAGATCGGAACACCGTTCTTCCGGGCCGACTCAATTGCCCTGCCGCAGCGCTTGGCCACGGAAGGCATCATGCTCAGGTCGTGGCCGGAATCGCCAATGGCACCGCCGGCGTAGACAGCCCCTTCCTGCATATCGATAACCACAAGGGCCGTAGTGGCTGGATCCAGTAACTCCTGCAGGGTGTCGCGGACCTGCTTTCCGCAAATTTCAATCATCGGAAGTCCTTCTTCTGTAAGGTGATGCCGGCCGGGTTTCGACGGCGACCGACCGGCACCACACGTAACTACTGGCGGCCTAGCGGCCCAGGGAATTGAAGTAGATTTGGCCATTGGTCAGTGGAACCGCGCCTGTGAGACCTTCCCTCGTGACCAGCACTCCCCTGGTCTCGACGAGCGACAGAATGGCTGCACCCTCATCCACCAGCCCGGCCATCTTCTTCAGGAGGCCATCGCGCTTCTCCGTTTCCTGGTCCGGAGTGGCTGCGAGTTCGCTGCGTGCCTTATCGAATTCAGGGTTGGACCACCCGGTGCTGTTGCTGGGGGCGGCACTGCCGTAGAACGCGTAGCTGTAGAAGGCGGGATCGGCAATGACGATCGGCTCCGAGTACAGCACTGCCTGGTAACGGCCGTCGATGAGCGCCGTCGAGAAGTCGGTGGAGCTGGCTACATTCTGCAACTGGACGTCGATGCCGACTTCCTTGAGCATGGACTGGATCAGGACCGCGGACTTGGCAGCTACAGGCCCAGGACGCGTAACGCTGTAGCTAAGGGTCATCGGGAAGCCATTGCCGTATCCTGCCTCACTGAGCAGTTTCTTGGCTTCGTCCTTGTTGAACTTGTAGATCGCAGACTCGTCAACATTGGGGAAGATCGATTTTGCGGGTTCACCGAAGCCTGCGTAGGCACCCTTAATCAGTGCTTCGCGGTCGATAGCCATGGAGACTGCGTGCCGAACCTTGGGATCGGCAAGTGGACCGGTCTTGGTGTTGATCATCATAGTGTCGCGGGTCTGGCTGGGGCAGTTCATGACAGTCACGCCCGGAGACTTCTCCAGTGACTTGTACTGGTCGTATTCAAAGCCATTGGCTACCTGTACTTCGCCGGTTTCGACCAGCTGGCTGCGGGTAGCGGTGCTCTGGACAGCCTTGACGGATACACGCTTCACGGTGCCGCGAGTGCCCTCCCACTGAGGATCCGCCGTCACGGTCAGGGATGCACCGGGAGTAAATTCTTCCAGCTTCCAGCCGCTGTAGTCGGCGAGGTTCTTCGAAAGCCAGGCGTTGGCCGTGGGGTCATCCGCCGTGGCATGCTTCTTTGCCTCCGTGCTGTCGTGGATGTAGAAGAGGTTGTTTTGCAATGATTCTTCTGTGTAAGAGGTAAGTCCGGTGGTGTTCAGCTGGAAAGTGTGCTCGTCGATCACCTTGACCAGGTTGTCAACATTGAAGCCGCTGCTCTTCAGCGTCCCCTTCATAACCGGCTGACGCTTCATGCCGATGTCGAAACTCCATCGGACGTCCTCGGCCGACAGGGTGTTTCCAAACTGACTCGTCAGCTTGCGAAGGGTGACAATCACGCCCGTTCCATCAGGGCTTGGTTTGGCGCTTTCGGCCAGGCGACCCGATACTTCTGTGGACGGCGCGGGGCACGACTTGCCGTCGCTTGTTCCCATCTTGTATTCGAGGAGTTGCGAGCCGAGTCCACTGAGCACTACGTGCGAGGCGCTGCCTCCCCAAGGCGCCGGCGTCAGGCTGTCAGGCAGGGCGCCCAYGGCAACAACAACGTTTTCTATGGATTTGGTAGCTGCAGTTTGCGGGGCTGGACCTCCGCAGGCAACAAGGGATGTGGTGAGGGCAATTGCAGCGCCTCCGGTGAGCAAACGCAGACTTTTCATGAAGGTGGCTCCGTTTATTGGGGGGAAGCTACGACTGTGCAGTCTCGTAGCGGTATGCCCGCTTGTGGCCCGCCCGAATGATGGGCTCCACGTCGCGGATGTTGCTGATGAAGTTGCCGTGGGTGGGGGCCACGGAGGTGACGCCGAGTTCATCAATAAGATGAAGAACGCGATCGTAAACTGCGTCTGCGTCGTTTGCGAAGCGCGCCCAATAAAGGGCGCTTCCGGTGAAGAAGGCGGCGTTCTCGACGGCGATGGGAACCTGCAGTTCGCCGGTGGTCAAACCGCATTCGCCGGGGAGGTGTACTGGGTCTTCGTCGTCGAGTTCGGGACGGTGCATGTAACAGAAGCCGTCCGCAGTGAAGAGCACGCCTGCTCCAGGGGCAAATCCCCATTGCGTGTTGGGCAGGTCCCGGATGAGGGCCTCCACAACCACAAACTCCTGCCCACCCAGATCCACTTTGTCGCCAGGCACCTTTGCGTGGAGATTCGGAACGATCTGCGGGTAGAACAAGTGGTAGTCGCGGGTGTCGCCCACCACCTGGATGTTCGGATACTTCTCCACCAGCCTGGGCAGGTTTCCGGTGTGGGGAAGCTCAGGGTGCGTGGGGAAAACGTACGTCAGCTCGCGTCCATCCAGCAGCTCGTCCAGAGTGCTTGAAATGATCGGCCAGCTGGACGGGTTGCCAGTATCGACCAGGATGGACGAGTGTTCTCCCTGGACCAAGTAGGTGGAGTTATGGCCGTGGATTACGCGGTCGGCCAAGTGGAACGGGAGGCAGGAACTCATCCACGTGACGCCCTTCGCGACGCTGCGTGGGAGGTCGCTGCTCATCGTTTCTACGAGTTGTTCTTCCATGATTCTCTCCTAAACCAACTGCGGGGTGAGGGCGTCGAGCATGAAATCCAAATGCCGCCGCACCACGTCGCGGCCCTTGAGAACGCAACCGCGGGAAGGGGCAATGATCTCGGGGTCCAAGGTTTGGAACTTTTCCTGCAGCCATTCCCTCAGGGGTTCGCATGTGGAGCGCGGGATCCACTCGTACTTCGCATACAAGTGTCCGGCCACCTGTTCCACCGTGGTGGTGTCCTCCACGGTGGAGTCGATGATGCGCTGCCCGTCGGGCCGATCCATAACACCGTGCGTGAAGGTATCCGAGGTGAACAGCGTGCCTGTCTCCTCGTCCCAGCCCCAGAATGTGGGAAGGAGGCGCAGCAGGGGCGATTCCACTTGGAGCACGCGACCGGGCGCTATCTCGATCTCGGCAGCCCGGGCAAGGGAGTCACCCTCTTCGGTCCTGTGTGCGTCGATCTGGTGGCGCCTGCCTCGAAGTGCCATCCGGCTCAGGTCATCGAAGGCATCGAAGGGGTTGATTACCCCGCCAGTGAAGAGCCGCTCGATGTCGAACCGCCCGGCGATCGGTTCGAGGTTGGACACACAATCCATCTCGCTCCGGGTGAAGAAGATGGATACTCCCCCGCCTTCACCAATAAGCTCCGCCAGGTCCTCGAGGATCTCTTCGCTGTGGACAGCCAAACCTGAATCAACCAGAAGGCGGGAAGTTCCTTCGGTCAGGAGGTAAGCGTTCGACGGCTGGAAGCCTGTTGCACCTTCTGGAACCCAGCTCACGCGGCCGTCGAGCGGGATGTTTCCGCCGAGGACCGTCAACTTGTCTGTATGCAATGAAGTGAACATATCTTCAATCTATTGAATCTGAAGGTTTTGTCAAGGATTTTCTTGGGCTAGCCCTGTTGCACAACGGGCTCCACCGCTGGCTGCGCAGCAGGGCCCAGCTTCGAGGGACGCTTTACCCCGTGGACGACGTTGTTTCGAGTCCTCGGATCGAGGAGCGTGATAAGGGTGTCCAGCAGCACGTACCCAAGGAGGCTCGTGGCACCCATGATCAGCACAAATCCTTGGATGACGGGTACATCGCCCTTAAGCACTCCGTCCAATGACCAGCCACCAACGCCTGGCCAGGAGAAGACACTTTCCACAATTGCCGCGCCGCTCAGTGCAGCAGCGAACAACAGCACCATGTAGGTCATCAAAGCCCCGCGCACGTCGCTGAGCGCGTAACGGAATACCTGCAGCGGCTTCAATCCGCACGCCCTCGCAAACTCGATCTGCGGTGAGTTGAGCACTTGAAGGAGACCTGTCCGAACGGTCTTTCCAAAAGGAGCCGCAAAAAACAACCCCATGGTAATGATCGGCAGCACCGCCCTGCTGAAAATGGACTGCAGGGTCCCCCATTGCCCGGCGAGCATGGCATCCAGCGCCAAAGATCCCGTGACTTTGGGGGGAGGGATATCGGAGCTGGACAACATACCCAAGGGTGCGGGGGCCAAATGGAGTTGTTGGTAGAAGATAAAGAGGAGAAGGAGCGCCAGGACAAACTCCGGCATGGCCATCAGGACAGAAACGCCGGCAGTGAATGCTTTGTCTGCCGGGCACCCATATCGGTAGGCCGCAAGGGTGCCCATTCCCATGCCTATGAGCAGGGCAAGCAAAAGCCCAGGCACAAGATAGACAAGCGTGTTGGGCAACCGTGTCCAGATCTCACTCGAAACGGAGCTTCCCGTGAAGAACGAATTCCCCAGGTCCCCACTCAAAGTACGGCCAATGTAGTGGAAGTAGCGTTCCCAAAATGGCTGGTCCAACCCAAGCTGGGCATTGATGCGGGCGATATCAGCTTCAGTGGCATACTCGCCGAGGAGGGCCACCGCCGGGTTGCCGGGGAGCAAGGAAACCAGGCCAAAGCTCAGGCTAATGAGCCCCAACAGGAGCAGGAACGCAATAACAAGTCGGGAGAGGATGTAGCGGATCATGCCATGGCCTCCTTGGCTCCTGGGTTATAGGGAATGGGAGGCATCGCCGCGGACATCAGGGTCTGGGTGTAGGACTCTTGGGGATTTGAAAGAACGTCATCCGTGGAACCCGTCTCGACGAACCGTCCTCGATGCATTACAGCCACGCTCGTACAAAAGTGCCGGACTGTATCGATGTCGTGGGACACGAAGACGTAGGTCAATCCCCTGGCCACTTGGAGCTTGGCCAGCATGCGCAGGATTGATGCCCGGATCGTCAGGTCCAGCGAGGACGTCGGTTCATCCAGGACTATCAACGTCGGGTCAGTCACCAGGCAGCGGGCGATTCCCACCCGTTGCTGCTGGCCACCACTGAGGTTCGCGGGACGCCTGCTGAGGAATTCCTGAGACAATCCCACTTCTTCGAGCGTTTCCGTGACACGGCGCAGACGTTCAGCCCGCGAGCCGTATGTCTTTGCAACGATCAGAGGCTCCTCGACAATCTGGCGGATCGTCAAACGGGGGTTCAGTGACGCGAAAGGCTCTTGGAAGACTATCTGCCAGCGCCGGCGTCGTTTCCTCAGCTGTGCTTTCGACAAGCCCCGGATGTCCTCGTCTTCCAGGAGGATGGTTCCGGAATCTGCTTCAATGAGCCTAAGAATCAGGCGGCCCAGCGTGGACTTGCCGGAGCCGCTTTCACCAATGATCCCCAAGGTTTCGCCCCGTTCGACGGCAAGTGAAACTCCGTCCACCGCCGTGACAAGCTGCCCTTGGGGGCTTCGGAACGTTTTCCGAACATCCTTCAGTTCGATGATGGGCATGGCTAGGCACTCCTGGACGGGGAGAGAACGGTGGGTTTCGTTATGTCGGCACTCTTCGGCTGTGTGCCGTCAGGCCTCTCGGCTCCTGGCTCTGCTGTGGGAGTCGCAGCGGCTTTCGGCTGTACAGCGGCTTTCGGCTGCACGACAGAATCAAGCAGGGACACGGTGTAAGGATCCTTTGGGTGGACAAAAACCTCGGACACAGGACCATGTTCAACAATCCGGCCGCGGTACATCACGAGGACGCGATCGCAGTAGTTGGCCACCACTCCAAGGTCGTGGGTGACGATCAACATCGATCGGCCACTCCCCTTCGTCAACCTCGTGAGCGTGTCCAGCACTTGCCGCTGCACAGTGAGGTCCAGCGCCGTCGTCGGTTCGTCGGCAATGACCAGGCGCGGGTTGAGGTACAGCGCCATGGCGATGACGACGCGCTGTGCCATGCCGCCACTGAGTTCGTGCGCATAGCCACGAATAACGCGTTCGGGTTCGTTGACGCCGGAGGAAGCCAACAATTCGAGCGCACGGCCACGTAATTCACCGTCCGCTTTCAGCCCGTGGGCCTTGGCAATGTTCGCGAACTGCTTCTCTATGCGGACAACGGGGTTCAGTGCGCTGAAGGGGTTCTGCGCCACGAAGCCGATCTCCTTGCCGCGGATATGGCGGATTTGACGCTCCGGTAAGCGGATCAGATCCTGGCCATGGAATTCGGCAGTACCTTCCATGACACGACCGGGAGGCATCAGCAGCTTGATTACCGAGCGCACCACAGTGGACTTCCCTGATCCCGACTCGCCCACGATGCCTACGACTTCGTTGGCGCCGACATCGAAGGAAATACCGTGCAGGGCCCGCGTTACGCCGCCCCGCGAGTGGAACTCGGTCACGAGGTCCTGTACGTGGAGTCCTGTCATCATCGTGCCCTTTCCACTCGCTCGATCTTGGTTTCGATTCCCCCTGCGATCACGTTGAGTGAACCAATGGCCAGGAGCATCGCAAGGGTGGGAAAGGCAGCAGCCCACCATTCCCCGCGAATCAGCATGCTGACACCGTCGTTGATCATTGCCCCCCACGTGGGTGTGGGAGGTTTCACGCCTACGCCAAGGAAGTTCAATGCGGCAATGGTTCCGAGCGCGTTGGCAGCGGTAAGCGTTGCCTGCACCAGGACCACACCATAAGCGTTGCGGAAGATGTGGTTGAAGGCGATGCGGATGGGTGAACAACCAATCGCTGCCGCAGCCTCCACATAGCGTGCGGACCGAAGTGCCAGGGCCGCAGCGCGGGAAAGTCGCACAAATCTGGGCGCAGCCACGATAGCGATCGCAAGGACCACATCCGTGGGCCCGCCGCCCATGAGCTTGATGGAGACCACGGCGATCACGATGATCGGAAGGGCTGCGAAGGCGTCAATGACGCGCATGATGACATCGCCGAGCTTGCCGCTGGTTGCGAACAGACCCAAAGGAACGCCAACCACCAGCGACAACGCTGTGGCGGCGAGCGCAACTGGCAGGTCAAGCTTCGCGGCCTCGATGGTGCGGGAGAAAATATCCATGCCGTTTCCATCAGTTCCGAACCAATGGGTTCCGTTGGGTGCAATACCAATGGCGTCTGTATCCGGACGTAGCGGGTCGTGCGGCAGCGGAGCCACTATAGCCATCAGCGGTAACCCCACAATGATGGTTACGGCGAGGGCAACCATGATGGTGCTGGACCGGTTCATCAAGAGGTTCTGGCCCCGGCGGGCCCACCCGGTGACTCGGAGGCCGGGCGATGTGCGCGGAAGACCTTGAATGCTCATGGAGCCTCCTCGCGGAGTCCGTGCGTGGTTGAGAGGCAATCCCCGGGCTTGCTCCGGTTGAGCCCACTCACAATGTATTGAAGATCGTCCTGACTGCGGACCGGTGGCTGGTGCATGTTCAGCTCCTGTTCGGACCTTGACGGGCCACAGCCTCATATCAAAGTCTCATCACTTTATTGAATTTGACTGTAGCGCCAAGTGTGACGAATTGCACTCCTTTTTTGGAAAATCCCCGGATTGGCGCAGGTTGGGAGCCCGGATGGCAGAGTCTTCGGTGATTGCGACTCCTTCGACTACGCGAGGCCAGAGGGGCGTCACAACACACGTACGGATCATTGACACCGCCGCCAACTGACTTCAATATAGTGATTAAGTGCCGCTTGAGATGAAGCTGGCTGCTGTCGACGCCGCCAGCGCAGATGAAGCCGCCAGCGCAGATGAACGAGGAACGGAACCTACAATGGACGACTTTCAAGAAGCAACAGCCGCAGTTGCCACTCGGCAGCCAGCTCCAGCCCAGCCAGTGAAGTACCTTCTCCACGACGGCGAGCTGGTGGACTATGCCGATGCCCGCCTCCATGTGCTGAGCACATCGCTGAAGTACGGCGTCGGAGTATTTGAGGGCTTCCGCGCCTATTGGAGCGAGGACGATCAGCAACTGTACGCCTTCAGGGTGGCCGACCATATGAAGCGGCTGATTGATTCCATGCGGGTTGTGGAAATTGACGGCCCGCAGGACATCCACCAGCTAGGCGATCAGCTGCTTGGACTCATTCGCGCCAACGATCTGCGGGGCAATCTCCATATGCGGGCACAGGTATTCGTCGACTCCAAGGATGGCAAGCCGGAAGACACGGGTCCCTCCACAGTCTTTATGGCAGCCATTCCCATGGGCAACTACTTCGGCGCTACCGGCCTGGATGTGCAAATCAGCAGTTGGGCCCGCCTCTCCGATCGGTCCATGCCACCCAGGGTCAAGTCCATTGCCAATTACCAGAACGGGAGACTGGCCCTGTTGGAAGCCAAGCGAAACGGCTATGACGCGGCAT
Organism: Paenarthrobacter sp. RAF54_2; assembly: GCF_052113945.1. Classification (NCBI taxonomy): domain Bacteria; kingdom Bacillati; phylum Actinomycetota; class Actinomycetes; order Micrococcales; family Micrococcaceae; genus Paenarthrobacter; species Paenarthrobacter sp. RAF54_2. Next base: position 125,662 of record NZ_JBFRDV010000011.1, on the reverse strand, counting down.
TGCTTCTCACCGAAAGTGGACATGTGGCTGAAGGCGCCGGTTACAACGTCTTCATGGTCCGCCAGGGGAGGCTATGCACGCCCCCTGTAACCGACAGCATCCTTGAGGGAATCACCCGGGACAGCGTCCTGCACCTTGCCCGGACCGAATTGGGCCTGGACGTTGACGTTCGACCCGTCGACCGCACAGAACTGTACTCAGCTGACGAGGTCTTTGTCTGCGGAAGTGCGGCAGAGGTTAATCACGTTGCCTCGGTTGACCGCACCACTATCGGCAACGGAACTGCCGGGGACCTCACCCGCAGCCTCCAGGATCTCTACCGGAGGGCAGTGATCGGGCAGGTCGCCCAGGACCAGAAATGGGCAACCCCCGTCTACCCGTCCTGAATGGAGGCACCAATGAATGAAACGAAGACGCTGCAAAAAGTGCCGCGCGTCGGATTTGGCAACGCCTCACTCTTCTTTGAGTCCGCAGCCAAACCAGAACTTACCGTCGACCAGGGCGAGCATTTCTGGCTGGAAGCGCGCAGCCTGCTCACTGGTGGCCTCTTCGAAGAGACCGGGGAGTACGAAAAGCTCTCTATCCCTGTCACGGGTCCGATTGCGGTTCGCGGAGTGAATCCAGGCGATATTTTGCGAATAGACATTCACGAAATCAGGATCGACCGTCGCGGTGCGATGGTGACGCTGCCAGGACGCGGCGGGTTCACTGATGGCCTCGGGCGGGCAGGCCACGTGGTGGAGATCGTGGACGGGCATGTTGTGTTCGACGAGGACACGATCATTCCTGTCCGACCCATGGTGGGCAAAATCGGAGTGGCACCTGTGGGCGCCGGCCCGAACTCCAGCACCGTGGGAATCCATGGAGGCAATATGGACTGCAAGGACGTAACAGCAGGTTCCGCCGTCGTGATCCCTGTCCAAGTAGCCGAGGCGATGCTGTATGCCGGTGACCTGCACGCCGCGCAGGGTGATGGCGAGTGCTCGCTGACTGCGGTGGAGGTCGAAGGCAGCGTCCGGCTCTCCTGCACAGTCGTTCCCCGCTCTACAGTTCCAGCTGGAGCGAAATCGGCCGCCGGCAGCCAGCGGCCAGTGGTCCTCAGCGGCGGTTCGGTCATCACAATTGGCGACGGCGACACTCTGGATGAGGCGGCGAGGCTCGCCTTGGACGACATGCTGGAACTGCTCCAAACCGACAGGCAATGGTCGCGGGAGAAGACCGCAATGCTGCTGAGCGCCGCCGCGGACGTGTCCGTTTCACAGCTGGTCAACGCCCGGGTCTCGGCCAAGGTCACGCTTGCCTCCCGCTATTTCAGCACCGAACCCTTTTCCTTGGAAACTCCCGACACTACGAATGCGCAGGTCTGATGATGTTTGATCTCCTCCTGACCAATGGACTGGTTGTCACGCCCTCGGGTGCTGAACGCCTGGACATCGGCATAGCCCAGGGCAAGATCGTGTCCCTCCGCGCCACCGGAGTCGGCACGCCCGATGAAGCCCGGCGCGTGGTGGACCTCAAGGGTCAGCTGGTGGTTCCCGGCGGAGTCGATCCGCATGTGCACACGAACTCGGTGCTTCCCACGGCGGCCGAGAGCGGCATCATGTGCTTCGGCCCTGACCGGGTGAGCGAGGGCGCCATCTATGGCGGCACAACCACGCTGGTGGACTTCGCCCACTGGAAGCCAGGCGACGAATTGTCTGAGTCGTTCGCCCGGAAATCGGCCGAGTGGGCCGGTTCCACCTACACGGACTACGCGCTGCACGGAACATTCAAGGAGCCCGAAATCCCCTTCGAGGTCCTGGAGCAGATCCCCGACGCAGTGGCTGGGGGCCATGGCAGTTACAAAGTGTGGATGACGAATACGACGCCGACGCGGCCCAAACAGAAAACTGACCTGGGCAACATGTGGGGGCTGATGGAGCAGACTGCAGCTGCCGGAGCAATGCTTGCCGTACATGCCGAGGACGATGACATCGTTATGTACTCGTACAAGAAGCTGCAGCGCGAGGGCAAGATCGGCATCGAGTACATGCACCATGCCCACAACAACTTGTCCGAGAAGCTCTCGTTCCAGCGCGCCATCACGCTGGCTCATCATGTTGGGGCCCCGATCTATTTGATGCATGTCAGTGCCCGTGAGGGCGTCGATGCAATCCGCGAGGCACGGGGACGCGGCCAAGCTGTTTATGGAGAGATCCTTCCGCACTACGCCTATTTCACCGCTGACGATTACCGGCAGAAGAACGGCGCCATCTATCACACGTATCCATCGTTGAAGTCCGAGACCGACCGGGATTCGATGTGGGAGTCGCTGCTGGAGGGCTCGCTCAGCACGCTGGCGACTGACGGCGTCTGCACAGACCTCGACGTCAAGACTCGCGGAAAGACGATTCTGGACGCAACCGGAGGTCATGCCGGTGTGGAGATGCGCATGGCAGTGGCGTACACAGAGGGCGTCTCCAAGCGTGGCTTGGACCTGACACGTTTCGTTGACATCACCTCGGCCAATGCCGCGAAGATCCTCGGCCTCTACCCACAAAAGGGCGTGATTGCCATTGGCAGCGACGCGGACCTGGCAGTTCTGGACACCACCGTGGACCGTCGGATCACCGCCTCCGACCTCCACGAGGCGGACTACACGCCGTGGGAGGGCTACCAGGTGGCGGCGTGGCCAAGCATGACCGTACTCCGCGGAACTGTCATGGTGGAAGACCGGAAGTTGCAGACCGGTCCTGATGGCTCACTGCTCAAACAACGAGTCTCCAGCGACGTGCTCAACCGGCCGGCTTGCTGACGCGGATTTGAGGTGCCGCGCGCGGCCAGGCGAGTACCGCCGTCGTGCTTTAACGGCAGGTGCCCCGCCCCAGGTAAGGGAGCGGGGCACCTGGTTCAGGCTTCGGGCTTAGGCGAAGTCGGAGACTGCGGGGTCGGGGCCGATGCGGCCTTCGGCGCCGCGGTCCAAACCATTGATTGCCTCGACGTCGGCCTCGTCCAGTTTGACGTCCAAGGCGGCGAAGTTCTCCTGGATACGGGATTCCGTAACGGACTTGGGGATCACGACGTTGCCGATGGCCAGGTGCCAAGCTATGACTACCTGGGCCGGGGTGGCGTCATGCTTGGCTGCGATTTGGGCCACCGTGGCGTTCTCCAACAATTCCCCACCTTGACCAAGCGGCGACCAAGCCTGCGTCAGGATGCCCTTGGAGGCGTTGAACGCGCGCAGTTCGGCCTGGTTGAAGAACGGGTGAAGTTCCACCTGGTTGATGGCCGGAACAACACCGGTTTCATCGATGATGCGCTGCAGTCCCTCAACCGTGAAGTTGGAAACACCGATGGACCTGACCCGGCCGCGCTTCTTCAGCTCGATCAGGGCCTTCCAGGTGTCCACGAACTTGTCCTGCTTGGGCTGCTGCCAGTGGATGAGGTAGAGATCCAGGGTCTCAAGGCCCAGGCGGTCCATGGATTCCTCGAACGCGGCCAGAGTGGACTCATAGCCTTGATCGGCGTTCCAGAGCTTAGTGGTGATGAAGATTTCTTCGGTTGAAAGGCCAGAGGAAGCAATGGCGCGGCCTACTCCGGACTCGTTCCCGTAAATCTTTGCCGTGTCAATGTGGCGGAAGCCCGCTTCGAACGCCTGGCGCACAACTTTTTCGGCTACATCGTCTTCAACTTGCCACACCCCGTAGCCGAGCTGGGGGATGGTGTTGCCGTCGTTGAAAGTAAGTGTTGGTGACGAAGTCATGTGTGCCATCCTGCCAGCAACGGGTTGCCTGAGGCACCGAATATTACAGAGATCAGCTATCCGCTTAACTGCTTGCAATCTAGAAATACAGGCGAGCGCCAGTATTTGCAAACGCTTCCTTTATTTATTGGATCCCTTGCGCCCGCAGCTGGCGTTCGGCGTCGGCCACCTGCTCGAAGACCGACTCCGCCCGGCGCCTAACGGACAATGCGCCCACCGGTACGGGTCCAACGGCGAGCCGAAGCATGGCCGCCGCTTCTGCCGTAGTGGCCAAGGAATTTCCAGCCTTGGACAGAGCGCGGTGAACACCGGCGAGTGAACCAGGAACGTCCAAGCCATCGCTCGGCGCCCTCTTTTGGGCTTCCACGCAGATGGTCCTCACACGAGGAGACAACTCAGCCAGCTCATTCGCGATCTCCACGAGCTCGTTGTAGAGCTGGTCGTCGTCGACACCCTCAAGGACCTGGTGGTACCGGTCCAATCCGCGGTGAAAGCGATCGTGGGCGCGGCGCCAGAGCCCCTTACCCAGCTCAAGATCGTCCTTCCGCCCTTGCCGGACGGCCCCAAAGAAACCCACAGTCAAGCTCAGAGGTACTGGCCCGGGCCATGGTCCGGATCTTCGGGCCGGCCCTGGGGCACGGCGCCGGGCGCGCCTGGTGCAGCGGCCCGCTGGGGTTGACCGTTTTCGCCGATGACAATACCGGGCGCAATGACAGTTCCCGGGGGAAGCTGACGCAGTTGCATCTGTGCCTTGGCGGCCTGCTGTGCCGCTACAGCAGCCTGGATGCCATGGAACAGGCCCTCCAACCAGCCGACAAGCTGGGCCTGGGCGATACGAAGCTCTGCATCCGATGGTGCCTTCTCATCGGGGAAAGGAAGACTGATGCGTTCCAGCTCTTCGATGAGCTCCGGAGCTAATCCATCCTCGAGTTCCTTGATGGAGCGCTCATGAATCTCTGCCAGCCTGCCCCGGGCGGCATCGTCCAGCGGCGCACTCTTCACCTCTTCAAGGAGCTGGCGGATCATGGTCCCGATCCTCATTACCTTGGCCGGCTCGTCAACGAGTTCCTGGAGGTTCGTGCCCTTGGGCTTGCCATCCTTGACAGGGACTCCCTTGCCAGGCTGCTGTTCGCCAGGTGCGACTGTGCCCTCCTCCAAGGTGGTTCCCTCCACGGGGGTGTCGTCCGAAGCCTCATCCGTGGGCTGAATGTCGTTCAGATCGCTCATCCGTTCATACTCTCATGCGGTTTATGGGAACCAGGGTCCAGGACCGGATTTTGGACTTCGTTCGTAGCGAAACTTCAGCAGCAGCGGCCCTGCGGATTGCTGTCCTGCCGATCCATCCGGTCCCGCCAGAACTCGCGTTCTGTCATGGCAGGACCGGAGTGGCCCGTGGACGTGAAGTGCTCAAGGTACTTCCGGTAAGCGTCAGCGCCCATGAGTGAGCTCATGTACGCGGCAAAACCTCGAAAACCCTTCAGGCCCTTTGCTATGGAAATCACTGGTGATGCCCGGCCTTTTGTGTCCGCTGCGCGGCCGGCAAGGCATTCCATTCGGCCAGCAAATCCTTCTCTGCGGAGGTCGGGAACAGCCCGGCAGGGGCAAAGACCTTGGAAGGCAAAGCCGGATCCTCGTGGTCCTTCCCGCCACCGGCACGGAGAGCCCTGATTGTCGCCACTACTGCAGTGATGATCACAATGATGCTCAATGCGACAAAGACGACCGAAAGCACGCCTTGAATCGCAGTGTTGCGGACCACCGCTTCCATGGCCGCGACTGTCTTTGCCGTCCCGAACTGCGTTTTGCCATCTGCCAGGGCTTTCGCAAATGCCTGGTTGTTTGCGAAGTAACCCACTGCCGGAACCGGCGAGAAGATTTTGTGGAAGCTGGCCGTAATGGTGACGACGGCCGCGAAGGCCAAGGGGCCCGCCACGTTCCACAGGTAACGGAAGGCCCCGCGCTTGGCCGCGATGGCCATGCACACCGCCAGGGCAATTGCGGCCAGGAGCTGGTTTGCGATGCCGAACAAGGGGAAGAACGTATTGATGCCGCCCAGTGGATCCGTCACGCCCAGCAACAGTACCGCGCCCCAGGCTCCCACCATGATGGCCGTGCACAGCCAGGCGCCCGGGCGCCAGGCGGGCTCCTTGAACTTGGGCACGAAGTTACCAATGGAGTCCTGCAGCATAAAGCGGGCAACGCGGGTTCCGGCGTCAACGGCCGTAAGGATGAAGAGTGCCTCAAACATGATGGCGAAGTGGTACCAGAAGGCCATCATTGCCGGCCCACCAATGAACTGTTGCATGATGTGGGCCAGGCCGACCGCCAAGGTAGGGGCCCCACCCGAACGCGAGATGATGCTCTCTTCTCCCACGTCCTTGGCAGTCTGCGCCAAAAGGTCAGGAGTGATGTTGACGTTGGCCAGGCCAAGGCTGTTCACCCACTGGGCAGCCGTTTCAACCGTGCCACCGGTAAGTGCCAGTGGCGCGTTCATGGCGAAATAGATGCCGCGATCGATCGAAATGGCAGCTACCAGCGCCATGATGGCCACGAAAGACTCCATCAACATGCCGCCGTAGCCGATGAAACGGGTTTGACGTTCCTTCTCGATCAGTTTGGGCGTGGTTCCCGACGAGATGAGCGCATGGAAACCGGACAGCGCTCCGCACGCAATGGTGACAAACAGGAACGGGAAGAGCGCCCCGGAGAAGACAGGCCCGTTCTCACGGCCCGCGAATTCACTGAACGCCGGGACGCTGATTTCCGGACGGACCACGATGATGGCGACGGCGAGCATCACGATCACGCCGATCTTCATGAACGTGGACAGGTAGTCGCGCGGTGCAAGGAGCAACCACACGGGCAGGATGGCCGCGATGAAACCGTAGACGATGAGGCCCCAGGCGATGGTGACCTTGTCCAGGTGGAAGAAGGCCGCGCCCCATTCGGTGCCAGCCACGGCACCGCCACCAATGATGGCTGCCATCAACAGAACGAAGCCGATGATGGAAACTTCCATGACCTTGCCCGGACGAAGATAACGCAAGTAGACGCCCATAAAGAGTGCGATGGGAATCGTCATGCCCACCGAGAACACGCCCCACGGGCTCTCGCTCAGGGCGTTGACCACCACGAGGGCAAGAATGGCCACGATGATGATCATGATGAGCAGCGTTGCCACGAGGGCCGCTGTGCCACCAATGACACCGAGTTCCTCACGCGCCATCTGGCCCAGTGAACGGCCACCGCGGCGCATGGAGAAGAACATGACCAGGTAGTCCTGCACCGCACCGGCAAGAACGACGCCGATGATGATCCAGATAGTGCCGGGGAGATAGCCCATCTGGGCTGCAATGATCGGACCCACCAAGGGTCCAGCGCCTGCGATGGCCGCGAAGTGGTGGCCAAACAAGACGTTGCGGTCAGTACGGACGTAATCCTTCCCGTCGGCCTTGTATTCGGCCGGAGTGGCGCGGCGGTCATCGGGCTTGAGGAGGTACCGCTCAATGACCTTCGAGTAGAAGCGGTAGCCGATCAGGTAGGTACACACGGCTGCAAAAACAAACCAGATGGCGTTGACGGTCTCGCCGCGGACCAATGCCAGCATGAACCAGGCCACGGCCCCCAGCAGGGAAATCGCCGCCCAGATTGCGATCCTCGCCGGAGTCCACCTCCGGTCATCGGCTTCCAGAACAGACTCGTCCACGGCGGTTGGGGGCAGCGTACGATCGGCGCCCTTCACTTCTTCTGTTCGATCAAGTTCTGTTCGGTCAAGTTCCGTTTGGTCAGGTTCTGTATGGTCAGGGGTCATGCCCGTGTCTCCTCCTTGAGAACTGCTGCGGTGGTGGCCGCGGGTGCGCTGAACAGTCAGGGCACGCTAACAAAGAGGACATACAGAACGTGCAGGTGACACCGGAACGCCCATGGTCCTGCGATAAGCGGTAGTACCCCTGCGGTGGGCGTACTAACTGAGCCCTCTGTTGCCCTGCGACTGAACCATGCGCGCCTCGCAAAGATCCAGCCAGCGCACTTCCGCCTCGGCTTGAAAGATCAGGGAATCGAGCACCAGGAGCCATGCGGTGTCTGAGGAGCGTTGGTTGGCTGAGACGGCCTTCCGCGTTTGCGTATGTTCCTGCAGGGCGCGAACGGAAACTTCGCGTTGGGACTGGATGACAGCCGAGGCGTCCACGCCCGGCAGTGTCACGGCGAGCGCAAGCTTGATCGCAATTTCATTCCTCGGCGGGTTGTCGCGGTCAACGGCTCCCTCAAACCAGGCCGCAACTTCCTCGACCCCGGCGTCAGTGATGCTGTAAACCACGTGGCCGCCGCCGTCGTCGCCGTCTTTGCTGACAAGGCCATCGCGCTCAAGCCGGTCCAGCGTGGTGTACACCTGACCGATGTTCAGTGGCCAGGCAGCACCCGTGCGGTCCTCGAATTCCACGCGCAGCTCATAGCCATACCGGGGCTGGTCCTGAAGCAGGGCAAGCAGACTGTGCCGGATGGACATGAGGCTCCTTGCTCCTGGGGAATTGGTTTGTGGGGCGTCCTGCGTGGAAAGGGCTTCTGTGACTGGTTAGAGGAGCAGGAGGACCTTTCCTACGTGCTCTCCGGAATCAAAGTACTCGTGTGCCTCGCGAACACGATCCAGCGGAAATGATTTGGCCACCAGGGGCTTGATGCGGCCATCTGCGAGCATGGGCCACACGGACTCCCGTACGGCGGACATGATGATGCCCTTTTCGGCCACCGCGCGGGGTCGAAGGGCCGTAGCGATCACGGCGGCGCGCTTGCTGAGCAGTTGCCCCAGATTTATCTCGGCTTTGGTTCCGCCCTGCAGGCCGATGACGATCAGCCGGCCGTAGTCGGCGAGCGCTTCGATGTTCTGTTGCAGGTACTTGGCGCCCACGACGTCGAGGATCACGTCCGCGCCTTTGCCTCCGTTTTGAGCCTTGAGGCTTTCTGGGAAGTCTTCCTCGTTGTAATTGATGGCGATGTCGGCACCGAGGAAGGCCTTTGCTGTGCCAACTTTTTCGTCAGAGCCGGCGGTGGTGGCTACCTTTGCCCCGTACGCCTTGGCGAGCTGGATGGCCATGGTGCCGATGCCGCCGGTGGCGCCGTGGATGAGCACAGTCTCCCCCGGTTGTAGCTGGGCCGTCATGACGAGGTTCGAGTACACGGTTGCCGCCACCTCGGGCAGTGCCGCAGCGGTGACCAGGTCTACGCCGTCGGGTAGTCGCAGTACTTGCTCTGCGGGCACGGCGACCTGCTGGGCATATCCCCCGCCCGACAACAGCGCCACTACTTTGTCTCCCACTGAGAAGGCTTTGGTGACTCCTGGCCCGAACGCGGCGATGCGGCCGGATACCTCCAGTCCGGGAATTTCCGAGGCCCCTGGCGGTGGTGGGTAGAAGCCACGGCGTTGCTGGACGTCGGCACGGTTGAGGCCAGCAGCTACGACGTCGATCAGTACTTCGCCCTCGCCCGGCACCGGTGCCGGTACGTCACGGACTTCGAGGACTTCGGGTCCGCCTGGTTCGGAAATAAAGACGGCTTTCATGACGAACTCCCGGTTTCTTGCTTGTACATCCAGGCCCGGGGCAGGGACTGGAGCACGTGATGTTTTGGAACAGCCAACTCCCTATGAAACACTACTAGGCAGGGAAGGTTGTCCGAGCGGCCTAAGGAGCTGGTCTTGAAAACCAGTGTGCGGTAACCCCGTACCAAGGGTTCAAATCCCTTACCTTCCGCCAGCAGATGCCCCGGGTTCACGAACCCGGGGCATTTTTGGCTTAAAACCGGGGCCAGATGTTGGACTCTCATCCGGATCTGAGAACTGACACCCAGAAAATCATTGAAACTGTCATAGCCCCCGCATAGTGTTCTGCTTGTCCTCACAACCGCCGACAAACAGCCGTGGCTTTCGCCGCGGAGCAAACACAGGAGCCTCACTTATGCCTACGCCTGACATCACCACCGGCGCACCGTGCTGGATTGATCTGATGACATCCGATACGGAAAAAGCCAAGTCCTTCTACAGCGCACTCTTTGGCTGGACTTACCAGACGGGCGATCAGGAGAAGTACGGCGGCTACATCACAGCTTCCAAAGATGGGCGCATGGTTGCGGGCATCATGCAGAAGCAGGAAGACATGGGTGCCATGCCGGATGTGTGGTCAACCTACTTGCGCACAGACGACATCAAAGCCACCACCGAGGCCGCTGCCGCCAACGGAGGCCAGGTCTACCTCGAGCCCATGGATGTTCCCGAACAGGGCAGCATGGCCATGTATGGCGACTCTTCAGGTGCCTCAATCGGAGCCTGGCAGTTCGGTGAAATGAAGGGCTATGAGGTCGCCGCAGAGTCCGGTGCCCCGGCATGGCACGAGCTACTCGCGAAGGACTACGAGTCGGCCGTCAGCTTCTACCAAAACGTCTTCGGTTGGGATACTGCGGTCATGAGCGATACCCCGGAGTTCCGCTACACCACTCTGGGCGCTGGTGACGATGCCAAGGCCGGCATTATGGACGCTGGCGGTTTCCTTCCGGAGCAGGTTCCGTCCATGTGGAGCGTGTATTTCGCGGTTGACGATACCGACGCCACCGTGGAACAGGCCACAGCCCTGGGCGCTACCGTTATGGAAGCTGCAGAAGATACTCCCTTTGGACGGTTGGCCACGTTGTCGGACCCTACAGGTKCCGTCTTCAAGGTGATCCAGAATATGACGCCAGCCAGCTAAACCACTGAACGCCCGGTTCCTGCCGGCTGCCTCCCGACCAGACGCAGCCGGCAGGATCCGCGCAGGGCCCGTTACTTCTTAGCCAGCTCGGGTTCCTCCGCGCGCTTGGCGTCCTTCTCGAGCCGCGCTTGGAACTCCTTATAGCGAACCAGATGTGCAGCAAAAGCAGCTAGCTTTCCAGAATGCTACGAGCGATTTCGTCCGCATCCCGCAGGGTTCGCTGGCCGCTGGCGAAGGCCTTCCCTGTCGCTGGACGCGCCTCCGCGGCAATGGCTGTTCCCCACTGGGTGGCCGACAATTGCAGGCCCAAAACATACATCCCCCGGGTCACAGAGCCGTTGGACGCCACAGGCCGATACGGGTGCGGTTCCACATCCAGTCCGGTTGTCTGCACCGGCGTACCCTCGGCGCTCATCATGATTTTGGTTCGGACAAGGCCGTCGGCCATGAGTTGTTCCAGGAGCGGAGAAATATTCATGCCCACCCGGTTGGCCGGCGACATCGCTTCAATTAAAGTGGGCGCCTCGGCTGGCTTGTCGTGGACCCACGGCGAGACCGCCCGGAAAACCTTGGCGCTTCTATCCACACTGAATTTCGGGTCCGGCCCAACGAAACCAACGACGCCGGCACGCGCCAAAGCAGCCAGCTGCTCCGAACGCAGTGCCGGCGCCCCGCTTGCAAGGCCTTCGACGAACGATTCGAACCATCCGCGCAATTCAGCGACCCACGATTCGTCCGTGATACCACCATCAGCCACAACGGACTTCAGGATCGCCCTGCCAGTGTGCAGGGCGCCAATTGCCATTTTCACGGGATCCGCTTCGCCCAGTGCGGAGCGTCGTGCATCGTCGTCAAGATATGCCGTTACGGCCAGATCCAGTTCCCGGCGGGACGCGAACGTCCGGCCGGCCAACGGCGCAGCGAGCCCGCGGACATTGAGTCGGCGGGAGGCAACCACATGCTTGTCCACCAAGGCTGCGACATCGCTTTCCCACTTGGCAGTGGTGTGGGCGTGGGGCTGCAAAGCATCCACGAGGTCTGCGAGGAACTGCGCCGCATCGCGAATAGCGGCAGGCTGCGACCTTGCCAGGGTGGAGTAATAGGCCCACAGGGCGTCGCGGTGCAGCAGTGGCCAAAGATCATGGTCGAATCCGGGCTGGATACCGGCTGCTCTGAAACGGTCCACCGCTGCCTCAGTCAGATAACGCATGGTGATGCTGCGGGGGTAATACCCTGTCAGGCCGGCCTTTGCCCGATACGGGGTGCCCCGCCGGGACGCTGCGATGATCCGGGGTTCCCTGCCAGAGGGCCGGTACTCGAGAACTCCGGCTCCCGGTACGCCGGCTTCGACGAACTTGCCCCCGCGCCCCTCAGTCAGCTGGCCCATGACATCGAAGAAATTCAGTCCCATCCCACGCACCAGGACGGGCTCGTTATCCGGCACCCGCTGCCAGTCGACGTCGGCCGGCGGTGCAGGCGGGAAATAGAGGAGGCCGTGTTCATCGGCCGCCCGTTGGAACGAACGCTGCTCGGGATTCAAACGGGACTCGATATGCCCCAGCGCGAGGACCACGGAGCCGACGGTGAGCGTAGAGCCGTCGGCGAGTTCGACGTCGAACGCTTGCCCAGTTGTGATGCCTGAGCTGGCCGGGACCGGGCGTGCCGCTACGGCCGACGTGTCATGGAAGGTGACCTCCACGCCGTCGGGTATTCGCTGAAGCAGCTCTGCCAAAGTCTGCCGCAGGTACCGTCCGTAGAGCGCCCGGCTGGGAAAATCGTGGGACTCGAGTGTGGCCAACTCCGCCTTTTCGGCATCGTCCAGGCCCTCTCCATCACGACGTCGGGCAGCGCGCCACTGGTCGAAGGAACCGCCTGCGAGGGGCGGCGCGAGCTTGGGGTCTTCAGGGATGAGCGTCGGATAGAACGCCTGCGTGTTCATCAGGTACAGCCTGGACTGCTCCGGCTGCCACACATGGCCTGACGCGGCAGGAAAAGGATCCACAACGTGGATGTGCAGTGTGCGGGACTGTGTATCGGTCCGGTTTGCGCGGCTGGTGGCCCCCGCAGCCCAATTCGCGAGCAACCGCTCAAGGACACTTGTGCCCCGGGGGCCGGCCCCAATGAGGGCAACACGATTGATTTGCGATTTAGCCACGCTCAAGCCTAACTTCTGCGTGACTTGCTTCCAGTTGAAAAGTGTTGCTTGGATGGGGCGATGACCACCACAGAAGCTGATCAGACGCCCCTTCCTGACAATGACACGGATCCGGAGACCAAGTCCGGGCCTCGCCATGCTGCGACCATTGCACCCGAACCCACGGATGAGAACGTGTGGTTGGAGGACATTCACGGCGAAGAACAGCTGGCCTGGGTCCGCGAACAAAACGCGCGAACCGAGGATTTGCTGGAGGACACAGACTACGCAGCGGTTGAAGCCGGCATTCTGGAGGTCCTGGACTCGACGGACCGGATTGCCATGGTGAACAAGCGCGGCGATTACTACTACAACTTCTGGAAGGACCAGGAGCACCCCAAGGGTCTTTGGCGGCGAACAACCTGGGAGAGCTACGTTTCCGAGGCACCCGAATGGGACATACTGCTGGATATCGATGCCCTCGCCGCCGCGGAAGGCGTCGAGTGGGTGTTTCATGGAGCCGGGTTCCTCCGTCCTTTGGACGGGGGCACGTACCGCTTCGCGATGCTTTCGCTGTCCCCCGATGGTGGTGACGCCAACCGTCACCGCGAGTTCGACGTCGAATCCCGCACCTTTGTTGACCCTGCCGCTGGCGGATTCGATCTGCCCACGGCAAAAGGCAACGTGAGTTGGCTGGATGCGGACACGCTGCTGGTCTCCAGTACGGCAGAGGGGTTGCCTGCAACCACCTCCTCGTACGCCCGGACCGGCGTGAAACTGCGTCGCGGCCAATCCCTTGCCCAGGCCGAGCGGATCTTCGACATCCCCGAAGACCACATGCTGGCCATCGTGGCCCACGACTCAACCCCGGGCTTCGAACGGACCTTCGCCGTAGATTACATCGACTTCTACAACCGCAATACGTGGCTGCTTCGCGACGACTCGTGGGTTGCGATCGACGCGCCCACCGACGTGAACATCAGCGCCCACCGAGAGTGGCTGATGTTCCGTCCTCAGAAGGACTGGGACGTTTCCGGCGTTACCTACCCAGCCGGTTCCTTGCTCGCCGCGGACTTCGAGGGCTACTTGGCTGGATCGCGGCAATTTGTGGTGCTGTTTACCCCCGATGATCACACGTCGCTGCAGTCATGGAGTTGGACCAAGGACTATCTGCTGCTCAACCTCCTGCGCGACGTCTCTTCCGAAATCAGGGTGCTGGACCCTTCCCGTGTGGATTCCGACGCCGGCTGGGTCGCCACCGTACTGGACGCGTGCCCGCCGCTTCACGACGTCAATGCGTATGCCGTGGACGACGAAGACGATTTCGGGGCGGGAAATGACTACTGGTTGGTCGCCACGGGTTTCACTACGCCCACTACCCTCACCCGCGGCACCCTCAGCGCTGGCGAGGTTCCTTCATCCGGCGTGGCTTCATCCGGCAACCCGACTGCAGGCGTGGCGAGCCAGCATGCGGTGGTAAAGCGTTCCCCGTCGTTCTTCAACGATGGTGACTATGAGGTCCAACAACATTTCGCGGTCTCGGCGGATGGGACCAAAGTCCCCTACTTCCAGGTGGCATCCAAGAACCTGGTCCTCGATGGACAGAATCCTACGCAGCTTTCCGGCTATGGCGGCTTCGAAGTTTCACGCACCCCCGCCTACAGTGGCACCATTGGCAGGGCTTGGCTGGAGCGCCGCACTTCCGCTGCTGCCTTGGCTGACGGTCCCGGCTCGCACACACGCGGCGGCGTATATGTTGTGGCGAACATCCGTGGCGGCGGCGAATACGGACCCTCATGGCACCGGGCCGCGCTGCAGGAAAGGCGGCACCGCGCCTACGAAGACTTTGCCGCCGTGGCACAGGACCTGATCTCCCGCGGCGTGACCAGCCGCCGTCGACTCGGTTGCGTGGGCGGCTCAAATGGCGGGCTGTTGGTGGGCAACATGCTGACCCAGTACCCCGAATTGTTCGGTGCGGTGTCCTGCGGCGTGCCATTGCTGGACATGCGCCGCTACACCAAACTCTCCGCAGGATATTCATGGATCGCGGAATATGGAGACCCCGACGTGCCCGAGCAGTGGGAGTTCATCCGCACCTTCTCGCCATATCACCTGCTTCATGACGGCGTCGAGTACCCCGAAACCTTCATTTGGACTGCGACCTCGGATGATCGGGTAGGCCCCGTCCAAGCCCGAAAGATGGCAGCGCGGATGCAGGCAATGGGTATCCCGAATGTCTGGTTCCACGAGGCACTCGAGGGCGGGCATGCGGGCGCCTCGGACAACAGGCAGGCCGCCGCACTCCAAGCGCGAAGCAACCACTTCCTCTGGCGTGTGCTGGCCGGGAGCAACTGACGTTCCATTTCGATGGCTCGCTGCACGCTATGCCGTGCGAACGGCATGTCCGGCAGCGAGGCATCGAAATGGGCAGCTTATCGAAGGCGGTTTTGCACTGGACGGCACGTTCTGCGTATCCTTGGTGGGCTAGCAATAGCAAATGGAGACGTGCCAGAGCGGCCGAATGGGCTTCACTGCTAATGAAGTGTGGGGCACAACTCCACCGGGGGTTCAAATCCCCCCGTCTCCGCGAATTGGTCCCGGTTTTCGAACCGGGACCTTTTGCGTTTAAGACCCCCTGCTCCGCGAAACCTCCCATAATCAAGCGGTACCACGGGCGTGGCACCCACACGGACCACTCACACCACTTGAGCGGTACAACAAGGCAGTTCCATACGGGCTGACAGACCAAGAGCGGCAGGCTCTTGAGCCTCTGCCACAGACACACCAACAGTTCGACACCACTATCTGACACGAGACTCTCACGTCTTGATAGGCTCCGATCACCAGTCGGGGCCTTTGTCATGCCCCTGGAAGGACCAACGTGACTTCATCTTTGCCGCCCTACAGCCTGCCAATCATTGAGCCGAACGTGGACCTGATGCTGGCGATGTCAATGCTCTTGCCATGGCAATGAATGCGGCGCTTGCTGCTTTGCTCGCTGGCGCGTCGTTTTACCAGCGGACGCTGGCAGCCACAGACGACATGGACGCCCTCAAGTCTGGTGTCTATGGGGTTACCAATGGAAGGATCGCCGAGAGGCTAGGTCTGCCCAGTTCTCGCCCTGGCGCTCTTACTACGGTGTCGGTGGGTAGTTCGGGTGCGCTCACTCGCATCTACCAGTCCATTGAAGTGTCTGGCACCAGACTGTTCCTTCAGTCCCGACTCAGCGGTCTCACGTCAGCATGGACAGAGGTGCCCAGCTCAATATTCTGGCACGACACCGCACTCACCTCGACCGCCGACCTCGCCACGATTGCCCCCGGCGTCTACGTCGTGTCCAATGTAGTGGTCGCCCGCGCGCTAGGTCTGCCACGCGAACGGCCCGGAATCTTCGTGAAGTTCCCCGTCGGCGACGGAAGCATTCAAACGTTCACCTCAATGGAGGATGGCGACGTCGCACCGATTGAGTTCAAACGAGCCCGCACCCTCGCCGGTGCAGATCAGGCGTGGGCGCCAGCCGACGGCGTTGGTTCCAACGATCCCGGTCCCATTCGTCGTTCGATCCTTCAACAGCGGCTAACTGCTCGCAAAGGTGGCCGGATAGGCACCAACGGTAACGGTGCTATTGCCCTCCGCTTCGACGACGCCCCAGTGGAATTTCGTACCAGGGTCCTACCGGAACTAGTAAAGCGTGGACTTCCGTTCACTCGCGTCTCAACCTCAGAGTCGATCTGTGGGACACCGATTGATCCGTCCGAGTTCACGACAATGCAAAAATACTGCATCGAGAGCGGCGGCGAAGTGTGGAATCACGGCTCCAACCATCTCAATGCAACAGGCGACGCAGCCATCGAAACCACCCTGATCGGCGCCCTGCAGACACTCCGGGTAAAAATGCCACGCATTCCGATCGACTGTTTCGCACCCCCAGGCGGCTCGGCCATGTCCTACGACGGGTACATGCCTTCGGACACCATCGCCGGTTGGACCGACACGTACGCAGGGTCACTCATCTCGGCATATCACGCACTCGCCTCCGGGTACTTCATGGATTCCTACTACCGACCCATCGACGGCGTCCTCCGAGACGGCCAAATCCACTACAGCGTCGATTCCTACACCCTCACCGCAGCCAAAACGCTGATTGACCGATCACGGGACTGGAAGGTCGGCGTCGTGATGATGTGGCACTCCAACAACATCGGCTCCCCCGGGTATATGTCTCTGGCTGACTTCACAGCAACCATGGACTACCTCGATGCAGCGCGCGACGCCGGCCACGTCATGGTCCTGACGAAGTCCGGGCTTGCCGTGGCTGACAGCTCCACAAGTCACCGTGACGACATCCTCACCGCAACCTCAGGCAACCCCTACTCGGCAACCATCTTGTACCCGCAGTACCGGCAGAACATACCCGGATCCACGCGCGAGCTCACGGCCACGGTGACGGGCGCTGCTGGAGCAACTGTGACATCGATGGTGGGCGAGTCCACGAAAACCCACACGATCCCGGCCCGTGGCACGCTCCAGCTCAGGCACCCCGCCACGATCCCCAATGATCTAACCAGCCTCAAGGTGAGCATCGACGCGACCACCACCAATGCACACCTGTATGCGGTGTGACCCTTAGGCGGACCAGTGAACGAATGGCTCGCCAGGGCTAGTCTTGGACCTTCACGACGAGGGCCCACTCCTCGTGCAGCCCGTCCACGTCCATGTCCGAATGCACCCAATGATTGTGTGTAAGAAGCGTCCTACATGCGACATTGTCCGGATGAACGAGTGCAGTGACAGTCAGAGACTTGAAGTCCGACGCGTCTTGCGCCAGCTCAATAAGATCGCCTATCACGTGCGTGTACGTCTGTTGTCCGGCGCCCTGCCGAGTGAACAGCAGGTGTGTGGCGAGTACGTAGAACGATGCACGATGGTGTCCATCCGTAGACCCTACGAACCTGGCCCAGGCGACGGATTTCACGAGTTCATACTCATCCAGGTAGCAGATGTGCATTCTCTCCGGATACTTCGCACGGGGGCGAAGGTTGCGAACGATGGATTGGACTTCGATCGCGTACTGCTCTGGATGCGGTGTTCGGCGCTGTTTCGCTTCACGAAAAGGTATGGGACCGCACCAGAATAGGTGTAGGAACTGACGATGCTTATGCTCGGCTTCGACTAGTTCAAGCAAAGGTCTAGCGGCGACGCGGTACGGTGAGAGCTGCAGCTATGTGCTTGCGCTTCTCGATGCGGTGAGGGTCGTTGGTAATGGTATCGACTCTCTCCGCATACTGCTCAGGGGTTTCCCGCGCCGGGCCAACGTCCAGAGAGCGAGCGCGCTGGTGGTCGCATGAGGATGTGTGCGAGTGCTTGTGATCATCATCCCAATCGCTGATATCGCTCATCGTGCACCTCGTCTCGTTAGATCCTGACAGTAGTTGAAAACGCGTGTTACGGCAATGCAACATTCCTCACACGACGCCATGCACGGCGTCGAACCGCTGCCCAATCCGGCCAGCTACGAGCCTTTGAGGATCTGGCTGTATTCGTTGGCAGCCTCCACTGCTTCCAACGTCGACTTGTCGACTTCGGGGATGACTTCCACGACGAAGTCTGTTTCTGGACGACCCGTCATCAGCGCTGCCGCGTCTTTGACCATCGTTTCCACCTGTTCCAGGCGCTTTGCCTGCGTGTAGAGGCCCTGAATTTCGGGTACCTCGATTGCCCACCGGCCGCCGGAGCGCTGAGCTTCATGTCATTCTCCAATTTGCTCGATGAATTTCTTGGCAGTGATCTCGTTGTGGCGGGGAACGGGGACCGACTTTCCGTTGTCAATTCTGTGGACGCTGCGGTTGCTACCCTCGCGGACTAACTCCAGGGGGTAGCTGCGCCACGTCACCCCCGCTTGGCTCCGTGGCTGACTTCCGCGCCAGCGTGCCGGTGCAGGGTCAGGCTGTCCACTGTGCTGACCAGCATGAGGACAGCCATGGCTATGAAGGCCCCCTTGTAGGCCGCCACGTGGTCCGCCCCGAGCACATCCGTTGTCTCGAACAGCCTCAGGAACAAGGCCCCCACGGCGATACCTGCCGCAGCCGCCAACTGTACGAGCGTGGCGGAGATAGCGTTTGCCGAGGGCAGCTGCCCCGGGACGATATCGGCATACTGCACGGACGCGTAAGCGGAGAATCCGATGGATCGGAAGGCACCGCTGAGCAGCAACAGAGCGAAAATCAGGGGCTCGGGTGTTTGGGCATTAAGGAACGCACACAAGGCAAACGTCACGGCTGACGCGAACGATGCAAAGACGAGCACCGGCTTAAACCCGAAGCGCCTTATCAGGGGTGTGGTGGCCGGCTTGATCCCGATGTTGCCCACGAAGACTGCGGCGACCATAACCCCGGCCTTCAAGGGATCCCAGCCAAATCCATCCTGAAACATGAGAGGCAGCAGGAACGGAACCGAGCTGATGGTGAGCCGGTAAATGAATCCGCCCGTGGATGTCGCCCTGAAAGTCCTGGTGCCAAATACGCTGAGGTTGAACAGCGGAACCCTTGCTTTGCTCATCCACCAGACGGCGCCAGCCAGGGACACCACGCCGGCAGTCACCACCACACCAGCCAGCACATTGGATGCGTGTCCACCCAGCGTCTCCAGTCCCACCACAAGGGAACCCACGCCCAAGGTAGTCAGCAACAGGCCAAACCAGTCAAGTCGGCGGTTGGCATCAAATTGAGTCCGCGGAACCAACCTCAGTGCCGCAATGAAGGCAGCCAGGCCGAGGGGCACGTTAATGATGAAGATCCAGTGCCATGACAGGAAAGTGGTGAGCGCGCCGCCAACCATGGGAGCCAAAACGGGGGCAAGGAGGCCTGGCCATACCAAATAGGCGGTGGCGCGGAGAAGCTCGGATTTGGGCGTGCCCCGCAAAACGACCAGAGTGCCCACAGGAACCATCATGGCGCCGCCCACGCCCTGCGCCACCCGACTCAACGTCAGCATGGTCAAGTCGGTGCTTACTGCGCAGAAAAGGGAGGCAATAGTGAACACCGATATCGCCAGGCAGAATATCCTGCGGGCGCCGAACCGCTCGGCAAGCCAACTGCTCAACGGGATCCCCATAGCCACCGTCACTAAATAGGCGGTCATCGTGATGTTGATATCAGCAGGCGCCACCCGGAAATCGGCCGCAATGCTGGGGATGGCCGTGGTGAGGATAGTTCCGTCGAGAAACTCCATGAAGAACGTTGCCGCGACCAGCAGTGCCAGGCGCGGGCGCCAACTTGTTTCATTGGCCGCTTCGACGTCGGTGTTGCTCGGGTTTGTGCTCATGGCTCCGGTCCAAGTCTTGTCTGGTGGCCCGCAGCAGCAGGCGGGCGTGTTTGCTCGATCCTCGTGTTTGCTCGATCCTATAGAGACACCGTGGGAGCGTTCACAACATGACGCTTTTCAGCGCACAACCGCCCTTGAAGCACTACCCCCGTTAAACGTTTCCCAGTTGAGCGTTTCCCGCCAGCGCCCTACGCCGAGTGCGCGCTACCCCGCCTGGGCCAGGGCGAGCGGTAGCACGGCACCTACTCCGGACCGCCTGAGCGCCCTCGCCGCAACGGTCACTGTCCAGCGGCTGTCGATGAGGTCATCCACCAAGAGCACTGGCTGGTCACCAATGCCTGCCAGGGCCTGTGCCAGTTCCGGGCCGACGGCCAAACGGTCCCATACTCCCGCGAGCCTGTAAGCGCTGTTGCCGCCACGTGATCCTGTGGGACCACCGTGCTCTGGCTGCAGTTGACCCAGGTATGGCATCCGCCCTATGCCCGCGATTCCCTGCGCCAGGGAGTCCACAAGTTGTGGCTTGCTCCTTGAGGGAATGCTGACAACGGCTGCCGGGCGCCCCACCCCGCTCCAGGCAGTTCCACCGTCGGCCCCCGACCATTCGCGCAGCACCTGAACGCAGGCCTGCAGCATAGCGGGGTCCACGGCCCTATCGGGTGCTCCGGCGGCAAAGAGCTCGCGGAGCGCACCACCCCAACCCAGGTCTGTCAGCCTTGCCAGGACACGGCCTTCGGAAATGCTTTCGTCCGGCTTGATCTTGCCTTTGACTCCCACACCCAGCCTGTCCATCCCGCTGGGCCACTGGAGCCGCGGTTCCACGGCGATCCCGGCTCGACGAAGCGTCTGGCCTGCTGCATCAACCGCGGCAGCTGCGATGTCCACTGGGAACCAGCGTCCAGCACAGTTGTCACAACGGCCGCAAGGGGCGGCGGTCTCGTCGTCGAGCACCGAGGTGATGTATTCCATGCGACAACCTGCGGTGTCCTGGTAAATCACCATGGAATCCTGCTCATCCACCCGCGCTTCCGCAATACGCGCGTATCGCTCTGCATCGTAGCTCCATGACCGTCCGGTCGCCCGCCAACCGCCACCCACGCGTTCAACTGCCCCGTCAACGGCCAGGACCTTGAGGAGGAGTTCCAGAGGCGTGCGCCGAAGGTCCACGCGGGCTTCCAGCGCCACCGTGGACATGGCCGAATTCGCCTCACCAAGCACCCTCAAGACGGCGTCGGCCTTTTCTGCTGAGGGCATGGATGCGGTGGCAAAATACTGCCATATTTCGCGGTCCTCGGAGCCTGGAAGCAACAGGACGTCGGCGTTGGCGGCGCCTCGGCCAGCTCGGCCAACCTGTTGGTAATAGGCAACCGGCGAGGACGGCGCTCCGAGGTGAATCACGAACCCAAGGTCGGGTTTGTCGAATCCCATCCCTAATGCCGAGGTGGCCACAAGCGCCTTGACCTGGTTGTCCTTGAGGAGTTGCTCTGCCCGCTCCCGATCGGCAGGATCCGTGCGGCCGGTGTAGGACAAGACATTGTGTCCAGCCTCGGAAAGAAGCCGGGCAGTGTCCTCTGCGGCTGAGACGGTCAGCGTGTAAATGATTCCGCTGCCAGGGAGGTCCGCCAGGTGCGTCAGCAGCCAGCCCAGGCGATCACGGGAGTCGGACAAGTTGAGAACGCCGAGCCGCAGTGACTCGCGGCCCAGTGCACCCCGGATGGTCAACACTCCGTCTCCGAGTTGTTCCTCAATATCGTGAACCACACGGGAGTTGGCGGTAGCCGTGGTGGCCAGGACTGGAACCGACTCGGGCAGTTGGGCAATGAGATCCGCGATGCGCCGGTAATCGGGTCTGAAGTCGTGGCCCCAATCGGAGATGCAGTGGGCCTCATCAATAACGAGCAATCCGGTCCTCCGGATCAGCTCGGGCAACTGGTTCTCCCTGAACGAGGGATTGGTGAGGCGCTCGGGCGACACCAGGAGAACGTCTACCTGGTCAGCTGCCAACTGGGCCAGGACAGTATCCCACTCAAGCGCGTTGGCCGAGTTGATGGCCACTGCCCGGACTCCCGCCCGTGCGGCCGCTGCCACTTGGTCCCGCATCAGCGCGAGAAGAGGAGACACGATCAGCGTGGGACCCGCGCCCCGTTGGCGCAGCAACAATGAGGAGACGAAGTAGACGGCGGATTTTCCCCAACCCGTGCGTTGAACCACCAACGCACGGCGCCCGGCGTCCACCAATGCCTCTATGGCCTCGAACTGGCCGTCATGGAAGTCTGCTTCCGGATGCCCCACAAGCTCACGAAGACAAGCCAAAGCCTTCTGGCGGGTAGGGGATTCCACGGAAACAGCAGCATTTGGGGAGTTGTTGGCCATGGATCCAGTATTCCAGCAGCCCCTGACAGCCAGAACCGGTGGTCGCGGCTATGTGGAAAACTGCCCGTCACCGGACTGGCTTTCCACATAGCAGCTTCCCCGGTTCATGCTCAATTGCGCTGCCACAGTAGGATTGAGCCCGTGACTAGCGAGCAGAACAAGAACTTCGACCTCTCGGCTTCCTTCAAGGCGTACGACGTCCGGGGCATCGTGGGGGAATCCATCACGGCTGAAATCGTCGAGGCAGTCGGTGCTGCCTTCATCGACGTTCTGGGCCTTGAGGGTGAAACTGTCCTTGTTGGCGGAGACATGCGCCCGTCCTCGCCGGAGTTCAGCCAGGCCTTCGCGAACGGTGCTGCCAGGCGCGGCGCCAACGTCCAGTTGCTGGACCTGATCTCCACCGACGAGCTCTACTATGCCTGCGGTGCCCTGAACGCAGCCGGTGCCACATTCACCGCCAGCCACAACCCCGCCGAGTACAACGGCATCAAAATGGCCAAGGCCGGGGCTCAACCGATTTCCTCCGAGAGCGGCCTGAAGGAAATCCAGGCCCTCGCCGAGCAGTACCTGAACGAAGGCAGCATCCCCGCCGCGGCTACGCGCGGGCAGATCGGTGTTCGGGACGTGCTGAAGGACTACTCCGAATACCTGCGCCAGCTCGTGGACCTTTCCGGTTCCCGTCCGTTGAAGATCGTCGTGGACGCGGGCAACGGTATGGCCGGGCTGACCACCCCGGCGGTGCTCGGTAACAAACTCCTCCCGGCCCTGCCGTTCGAGATCATCCCGCTCTATTTCGAACTGGACGGCTCGTTCCCGAATCACCCGGCCAACCCGCTGGAACCGGAAAACCTCCGCGACCTCCAGGCGGCCGTGATCAAGCACGGCGCCGACATCGGCCTTGCCTTCGACGGCGACGCTGACCGCTGCTTCGTGATCGATGAAAAGGGCGAGCCCGTCTCGCCGTCGGCAATCACCGGCATGGTCGCGCGCAGGGAGATCGCCCGCGCCCAGGCTTCCGGGGAACAGGCCCCGGTGATCATCCACAACTTGCTCACCTCCAAGGCCGTTCCCGAACTCGTGGCCAAGGACGGCGGCCGGGCGGTCCGGACGCGCGTCGGGCACTCCTTCATCAAAGCCGTCATGGCCGAAGAAGGTGCCGTGTTCGGCGGGGAGCACTCTGCTCACTTCTACTTCCGGGATTTCTGGAACGCGGACACCGGAATGCTCGCCGCCATGCATGTCCTGGCAGCCCTGGGCGAGCAGGACGGTCCCCTCTCCGAACTCGGGCGTCAGTACGAGCCCTACGTTTCCTCCGGTGAAATCAACTCCGAGATCGACGACAAAGCAGGCGCGATCGAGCGGGTCCGCCTTGATTTCCAGAACGATGACGTCGAGATCGACCACATGGACGGCAGCACCTTCAGTGCCAAGGACGGCAGCTGGTGGTTCAACCTGCGCCCCTCCAACACCGAGCCCTTCCTCCGCTTGAACGCCGAAGCCAAAGACCTGCCCACCATGGAAAAAATCCGCGACCGCGTCCTGACTCTGGTCCGGGCATAGGGACCGGCAAACATGAGCGAGCAGCCCATCGACGACGCCGATTCCACCGGGACCGTCCAGGAGCGTGAACTCCGGGAGATTCTGGGTACTGCACTGGGAACTGCCCAGGAGCACATACTGCAGAACGGCGGCTTTCTCCCCTTTGGCATCACGCTTTCACATGAGGGTGAGGTGCGGATTGTCATGGTTTCTCCAGGAGAGCCGGACGAAGACGGTCACATTGACGCGGGGGCAATGTTGACGGACGTCGAGGAATTACTTCGCCAGGGACGGAACGATTACCGGGCCGTGGCCATCGCAAGTGATGTCGCGCTGCCCGAGCACGGCTCGGATGGCATCCACGGCACTGCCGAGCACCGGGATGGTGGGGTCATGGCAGCCGTCATCCCCTACGTCCACACCGCTGAAGGGTTCGACTTCGGCGCCCTTGAGCCTGACACCCACGAGCCCTCGCTCTGGGTGGACTAGACCTGACTACGTAGGCTGATCCCATGAAAATCAACGCGTTCGCAGATGTCAGCCTCCGCGCCGTTATGGTGTTGGCGTCCGCCCCTGAGGGCACCTTGCTGACAACCCAGGCTGTGGCCGACGCCGTGGGAACTCCGTACAACCACGTCAGCAAGGCCATGGTCCGATTGCGGAGCCTTGGATTGATTGATGTGGAACGAGGCCGCCTGGGTGGCTCGCGCCTTAATGAAGCGGGGAGACAAGCGACCGTTGGCCAACTCCTTCGCCACTTGGACAGCCGGCAGGATCCGGCGGAATGCCAGTCCCCCACCCATGACTGCCCCCTCATCACAGAGTGCGGTCTCCGTCACGCAATGAGTCGGGCCCGCGAAGCGTTCTATCGCGAGCTGGACACCGTCGTCATCTCATCCCTCCCTCATGCCCGGCAGATGAATCCGGTCTTCCAAACAATTGGCCTCCGGCCCGAATTCAGGTCCCCCGCAACCCTGCCCTGACCGGTCGTCCGAGCAGGCCTGCGCTTCGATTTGCACATCTTTTCTACAAGGAGTAGAAATTGAGATGTAAATATAGGCATTCGAAATGCTTGTATTGTGACGGTCCGAATGACCCAGCCGGGCCCCTACCTCAGGAGAACCATGCTCTCGGAAAAATCCCGCCCCATTATTGAAGCCACTCTTCCGCTGGTGGGCTCGCGTATTGGTGACATCACCGCCGATTTCTACACGCGTCTCTTTGCAGCGCACCCCGAGTTGCTCGATGGACTCTTCAGCCGCTCCAACCAGCGCTCGGGTGATCAGCAACAGGCACTCGCCGGGAGCATCGCCGCCTTCGCCACCCATCTGGTGAACAACCCGGGCACCCTCCCGGAAAAGGTCCTGGCCCGGATCGCCCACAAGCACGCCTCACTGGGCATCGCCGAAGAGCAGTACGGAGTGGTCTACGAGCATCTCTTCGCAGCAATCGCGGCCGACCTGTCAGACGTCATTACACCGGAAATCGCCGAGGCATGGACTGAGGTTTACTGGCTTATGGCAGACGCCCTGATCAAGCTCGAAAAGGACCTCTATGCCTCCCAGTCAAACAATAAAATGTGGATGCCCTGGCGCGTGGTTTCCAAGGTACCGGCTGGCAAGGACGCCATGACGTTCACCTTGGAACCTGCCGACGATACTCCGGTAACACCGGCCCTGGCCGGCCAGTATGTGAGCGTCAAGGTTGCCCTCCCTGACGGCTTGCGCCAAGTGCGGCAGTATTCATTGTCAGGCGACGCCGGCACCAGCCGAATCTTCACCACCAAGCTAAACGACGGTGGTGAGGTGTCCACCGCCCTGCATACCGCCGTCGAGCCTGGCGATGTACTCGAAATCTCCAACCCCTACGGCGAGATCACCCTCAAGGACGGCGAGGGGCCGGTTGTGCTCGCATCAGCGGGCATCGGGTGCACGCCGACGGCCTCGATCCTCCGTTCTCTGGCTGAGGCCGGCACCGATCGCCAGGTTCTTGTCCTGCATGCCGAACGCTCCATGGAAAGTTGGGCATTGAGCGGCCAAATGACTGCAGACGCCGCAAGCATTGACGCCGAACTACAGCTCTGGCTCGAGTCGCCGCAGCCCAGCAACGAAGTGCACCGCGCCAAGGCAGGCTTCATGTCCCTGAGGGAAGTCGACGTGCCGGCAGACGCTTCCCTGTACCTGTGCGGGCCGTTGCCCTTCATGAAGAAAATTCGTGACGAAGCAATCGAGGCCGGGATTCCGGCCACCCGGATCCACTACGAAGTTTTCGGCCCCGACGTGTGGCTCGGGAACTAAGGCAGAGCCGCAAACACTGCAAAAGCGCCAGAAGCACGACGGCGGCCCGCCACCTTTCATCCAAAAGGTGACGGGCCGTCATCGTTCACTTAAGAACGCCGTTGTTCCTAAGAGGTCTAGCCCAGACGGGTCTTCAGACCGTCCAGCTCCGACTGAAGTGCCGCCGGGAGCGACTCGCCGAAGTTGGCGAACCATTCCTCGATGGACGCCAGTTCTGTTGCCCATTCCTCGGGGTCGACACGAACAGCCGACTCAACCTCAGCCGGGGTCATGTCCAGGCCCTCGAGGTCGATGGATTCACCGGTCGGTACGAAACCGATCGGGGTTTCAACGGCGTCAGCCTTGCCTTCGAGGCGTTCGATGGCCCACTTGAGCACACGCGCGTTGTCTCCGAAGCCAGGCCAGGCGAAGCCGCCTTCAGTCGTGCGACGGAACCAGTTGACCAGGAAGATCTTGGGCAGACGCTCCGGGTTTGCCTTGGCGGACAGGTTTACCCAGTGGTTCAGGTAGTCACCTGCGTCGTAGCCGATGAACGGCAGCATTGCCATGGGATCGCGGCGGACAACACCGACGGCGCCAGCTGCAGCAGCCGTGGTTTCCGAGGAAAGCGTGGCACCCATGAAGATGCCGTTGGACCAGTCGCGGGCCTCGGTGACCAGCGGGATGGTGGTCTTGCGGCGGCCACCGAACAGGATCGCGGACAACTCCACGCCGTCCGGGCTGAAGTACTCTTCGGCCAACATGTCGATCTGGTCGATCGGCGTGCAGAAGCGGGAGTTGGGGTGTGCGGCCGGGGCGTCGGAGTCCGGAGTCCAGGACTCGCCGCGCCAGTCGGTCAGGTGCGCCGGAGTTTCCTCGGTCATACCTTCCCACCACACGCCGCCGTCATCGGTAAGCGCAACATTGGTGAAGATGCTGTTGCCCTTGGCAATGGCACGCATGGCGTTGGGGTTGGTGCCCCAACCGGTGCCTGGCGCGACGCCGAACAAGCCGGCCTCAGGGTTGACGGCGCGGAGCTCGCCTTCCTTGCCGAAACGCATCCAGGTGATGTCGTCACCGAGGGTCTCCACCTTCCAGCCCTTGATGGTGGGATCCAGCAGGGCGAGGTTGGTCTTGCCGCAAGCGGACGGGAAGGCAGCGGAGACGTAGTAAGTCTTCTGCTCCGGCGAGGTCAGCTTGAGGATGAGCATGTGCTCGGCCAGCCAGCCTTCGTCGCGAGCCATCACGGAGGCGATACGCAGTGCGTAGCACTTCTTGCCCAGCAGGGCGTTTCCGCCGTAGCCGGAACCGAAAGACCAGATGGAGCGCTCTTCGGGGAAGTGGACGATCCACTTGTCCGTGTTGCACGGCCACGCGACGTCGGCCTGGCCGGCTTCCAGCGGAGCGCCCAGCGAGTGGAGGGCCGGAACAAAGAATGCATCTGTTTGCGTGATGCGGTCCAGGACGTCCGTGCCAATGCGGGCCATGATGCGCATGGAAGCAACGACGTACGCGGAGTCGGTGATCTCAACGCCGAACTTCGGGTCCTCGGCATCCAGGTGACCCATCACGAACGGAATGACGTACATGGTGCGGCCGCGCATGGAGCCGGCGAACAGGCCGCGCAGCTTCTGCTTCATCTCGGCCGGGGCCATCCAGTTGTTGGTGAAGCCTGCGTCGCGCTCGTTCTCGGAGCAGATGAAGGTCTGCTCCTCTACGCGGGCAACGTCGGCCGGGTCAGAGAACGCCGCGAAGGAATTCGGGAACGTTTCCGGGTTCAGCCTCTTCAGGGTGCCGGCCTCGACGAGTTCGTCGGTCAGCTTCTTGTTCTCTGCTTCGCTGCCATCAACCCAGTGGATGCGGTCCGGCTGAGTCAGCTCGGCTACTTCCTCAACCCAGGCCAGCAGGCGTGCATGCGTAGTAGGTGCCTTCTCAAGCAGCGGCAGTCGCGCCAGATCGCCCATTGCGGTTCCCTTCCTCGGGTTCAGTGGTGTGTCCTAAACGATAGGGGTCCCGGACCAGACCAATCCCCTGTCAGACGTCAGATGTCCAGTGGGGACGAAACGAAAAACCCCTAGAATTCAAGGTTCCAGTTTCAGAGAAGCGCGATTTAAGTGAGGAAGGTCACATAGACCGGTCTAGTTGTCTAGATTACAGCTTTTCGATTTGGAACTTCACATGAACTTCTGTAAAGTTTATTGAGGTTCGAGGGGTCAGAGAAACAGACCGCCGAGAATCACACGAAATGCGCCCATAGCTCAGCTGGATAGAGCGTCTGTCTACGGAACAGAAGGTCAGGGGTTCGAATCCCTTTGGGCGCACAGATAAAGACCCGCACCGGTTCGCCGGTGCGGGTCTTTTGTTTTGCCCGTTTTGCCCGGGTTAGCCCAAGTACGTAGCAGCACTGCGCGTTTTGAGGGCTGAAAACGCGCTCACCTGCGACTTACTTGGGTGGCCGCAGCAGCAGGTGAGCCGCGCGCAGAAACGGACAGGGCCGCCGTCGTACTTTCGGAAAGTACGACGGCGGCCCTTGCCGTAAGTGCGGACGCTTACTCCCCCACAGCCTCGCTGATGCGGCGCCGGATGCCGTCGAAGTGACGGTTGAGAAGCTCGGCCGCCAGCACTTTGTCGCCCGCCGCAACGGCGGCATAGATGTTCCGATGGATGGCGGCTGTCTTGGCCAGGTCCTCATTACCGGCGCCGATCTCTACGTGGATCTTCCGGTACACCTTCCAGAAGACTCCCATCAGGTTGATCAGCAGCTCGTTGTTAAGGGGTTCGAATAGTCGGCGGTGGAACTCGGCGTCGGCGGCCACGAAGTTCTCGCCGGCGGCGGCGAGTTCCTCCATTTGCTTCACAGATTCCTCGATGGACGCGAGCTGCTCCTTGGTCATCACATCGATGGAGGAGGCGATAAGCCCGGACTCCAAGGCCTGCCGCACGTCCACCAGCTGCAAGGCTTCGAGTCCTTGGTGCCGGAGGGAAAGCCGGCCCCGGAACGTCAGGCCGTCAGCCAAAGCATCGAAATTGCTGGGAGCCACGAACATCCCGAAGCCATGGCGGATCTCGATCACACCCAGGGCCTGCAGCACTTTCAGGGACTCACGCAACGTATTGCGTCCTACACCGAGGGCAATTGAAAGTTCGCTCTCCGTGGGCAACGGGTCACCCGCCTCGAGCTCCCGCTCAAGGATGAGTTCCATAATGTCCGACTGCAATGCACGCAGCCGGGCCTGTGCACTGAACCGCGCTTGCGGAACGACACCGGAAGTTGTCATGGGCTCTCCTTGCCGATGCACTCCTCCCGCAGAGGCCAATGAACCTCGGATGCGAAGGAGTGCGGTGTTAATATTGAGGCGAGCTTAATGCCCACCGCAGAATGAGTGACTCGCAACATACAATATCGGATGTCCCACCTCCTTGATAGGTATATCTTCGGAATTCCTTGAGAATTCCGCATTCTGGCGCCCGGGCGGCGAGGAGCCCGCGAGGCTCCAGCTTCCCAGGCAGCCTCACCGTGATCCATCTCTCACTTGACGTCCCCTTGTGACCACACTTACAGTTTCAATACGAGCATCGGACGTCCTACATCCGATAACCCACGACAGTCGAATGGTGAGGCACCTTTATGAGCAAGACCATCAACAGCCTGCCGCTGGTCAATGACGCCAGCCGCCGCAATTTCCTCAAGCTGAGCGGCGCAGTTGGTGCAGCCGCCGCCTTCACGGCAACCCTTTCCGCGTGTGGCGGCGCTGCCAGCACCACCACGGGGAATGCAGCAAACACCGCGGTCGTGAACAAGGACCTCATCATCGAGGCAGGCATCTCCTACGCCCTCTCCACAGGCTTTGACCCGCTGAGCTCTTCGGGAGCCACACCGATGGCAGCCAACCTCCACATCTTCGAAGGCCTCATTGAGCTGCACCCGGCCACGCGCCAGCCCTACAACGCCCTGGCAGCGTCAGATCCAAAGAAAATCAACGACACCACCTATCAGGTGACCATCCGTGACGGCGCCAAATTCCATGACGGCTCCCCCGTCACCACCGAAGACGTGGCCTTTTCCTTTACCCGCGTCATGGACCCCGCGAACAAGTCGTTGTTCTCCCAATTCATCCCCTTCATTCAGGACGTCAAGCCTCTGGACGCCAAGACGGTGGAATTCACGCTCAAGTACGCCTTCCCGGGCTTCGGGCCGCGAATTTCGGTGGTCAAGGTGGTCCCCAAGGCACTCGCCAGCGATCTGAAGGCTTTCGACGCCAAGCCAATCGGCTCCGGTCCGTACAAACTGGTCTCCGCCGTCAAGGACGACAAGATCGTCTTCGAAGCGTTCGCAGACTACAACGGCCCCAAGCCGGCCCTGGCCAAGGGCATGACCTGGCTCCTTCTTTCGGACGCTGCGGCCCGTGTTACTGCCGTCCAATCCGGCCGCGTCCAGGCCATCGAGGACGTTCCGTACCTGGACGTCGACGGCCTGAAGTCCAAGGTCAAGGTGGAATCAGTCCAGTCCTTCGGCCTGCTGTTCCTCATGTTCAACTGCGCCAAGGCCCCGTTCGACAACAAACTCGTCCGCCAGGCATTGCACTATGGCATGGACAAGGAAGCCATCATCAAGAAGGCCCTGTTCGGCAACGCCAAGGCGGCCAGCTCCTACTTCCAGGAAGGCCACCCCGACTACGTCAAGGCCAAGAACGTCTACGGTTTTGACACGAAGAAGGCCGAAGACCTGCTCAAGCAGGCGGGCGTCAACAGCCTCGAGTTCGAACTCCTCACCACGGACACCGCGTGGGTCAAGGACGTTGCACCGCTGATCCTTGAGTCCTGGAACAAGATCCCAGGCGTCAAGGTAACGGTGAAGAGCCTCCAGTCCGGTGCCCTTTACAGCGACCGCGTGGGCAAGGGTGACTATACGGTGGTTGCGGCCCCGGGTGATCCTTCCGTATTCGGCAACGATGCGGATCTGCTGCTGAGCTGGTTCTACTCCGGTGCCACGTGGATGGAGAAGCGCGCCTTCTGGACCACTCCTGAACGCACCAAGCTGCAGGAACTCATGAACAAGGGGTCGCAGGCCTCTGGCGACGACGCCAAGAAGGTCGTGGCCGAAATCGTGGACATGGTCTCGGATGAGGTCCCCCTGTACCCCGTCCTTCACCGCCAGCTTCCCAGCGCCTGGGACGAGAAAAAGCTCAAGGGCTTCCAGCCGCTGCCCACCACCGGATTGTCGTTCATCGACGTCGGACGTACCGCCTAGAAACCTGAGTTGCGAGGCCTGCTTTGCGGCCTAAATCCCCAAAGTAGCGCGCAGAGCAGGCCCCACAACCAGCAGCACCCCCAACCAACCGGAGAACAAATTGGTCACCATATTGCGTCTGCTTGGCCGCAGGCTTGCAGCATTGCCATTGATGATCCTGGGCATTACGTTGCTCGTCTTCCTCGTCCTGCAGGCCGCCCCCGGCGACCAAGCCAGCTCCGCCCTCGGTGACGGTGCCAGCGAAGAAGCCAAGCAGCAGTACCGCCAGGAAAATGGTCTGAACGATGCCCTGATCCTGCAATACTTCCGTTTCCTGGGGAAGCTGCTGCAGTTCGATCTCGGTGTCACAACCCCGCCCGCAAAGTCAGTGGCATCCATGATCGGCTCTGCGTTCCCCCTGACGCTCCAGCTGACCTTTCTGGGCGTCATTATCGCAATTGTTCTGTCCCTGGCTTTCGGAATCCTCGGTGCCCTCTACCGCGACAAGTGGCAGGACCAGTTGATCCGGGTCTTCTCAATCGCCGCTATCGCCACGCCGTCGTTCTGGCTGGGCATCTTGCTCATCCAGTGGTTCGCACTCGGCGCCAGCCCGATGTTTCCCTCAGGCGGAATTGCGACGCCGGAATCCGGCTTTGGCGGTTGGCTGAACTCGATGGCCCTCCCGGCCCTGGCACTGGGCATCCCGGTATCGGCATCGCTGATCCGCGTGGTCCGGACCTCGATGGTGGAAGAGCTTGACCGCGACTACGTCCGTACAGCCATCGGCAACGGTGTCCCCTACCGCGAAGTGGTTTCCAAGAATGTTCTCCGCAACGCGCTCGTCACCCCTGTGACCGTGCTGGGACTCCGCGTGGGCTATCTGCTGGGTGGCGCCGTCGTGATTGAAATGATCTTCGCCCTGCCCGGCATGGGCCAGCTGATCCTCAATGGCATCACCAACCTGGACGTCAATCTGGTCCAGGGCGTGGTGCTCACCATCTCGGTCACCTTTGTTCTGGTGAACATCGTGGTTGACCTTCTCTACCTGCTCATCAACCCCCGAATCAGGACGGTATAGCTCATGCGCAGCAAGCTCGCAGAACGGCTAAGTGCACCGGGCATCCGTTTCAAGGCCCTGCCCTGGGGCTCCCGCATTGCCCTGCTCTTCCTCATCTTGATTGTCTTCGCGGCCGTCTTCGCGCCAGTCATCGCTCCGCATGATCCCCTTGAGACATTCATCCCGGCCACGCCGCCGGGCGCCGAGCACTTCTTCGGCACTGACCGCCTGGGCCGCGACATTTTCTCGCGCCTGCTCTTCGGCGCACAGTCGTCACTTTTGATCGGCCTCGGCGCGGTTGGTCTAGCCATCCTCGCCGGTGCTCTCCTGGGCTCCTTCGCGGCGACGTCCAGCAAGTCCGTGAACGAGATCATCATGCGGCTCATGGACATCCTCATGGCGTTCCCGGGTATCGCCCTTGCAGCCGTATTGTTGGCTGCCTTTGGCAACTCGGTTCCCACCATCATCATCGCGATCGCCATCATCTATACCCCGCAGCTTGCACGAGTGGTCCGCGCCAACGTGCTGGCCCAATACGGCGAAGACTACGTCCGTGCCGAACGCGTGATCGGTGCTGGCCGGTTCTACATCCTGGTCAAGCACATCGTCCGCAACACGGCCGCTCCGGTGCTGGTGTTCGCCACGGTCATGGTTGCCGACGCCATCATCCTCGAGGCCTCGCTCTCCTTCCTGGGCGCCGGCGTTCAGGATCCCGCCCCCTCGTGGGGCAACGTGATCTCCTACGGCCGCAATCTGGTTCTTTCCGGTGGCTGGTGGGCCACCACGTTCGCTGGCCTGACAATTCTGTTGACCGTCCTGTCCCTGAACATCCTCGCGGAGGGCCTCACCGACGCCATGGTGAACCCGAAGTTGCGTCGGGCCCCGGCGGTCAAGGACGACGACGGCTCTGCCGCAGTTCTGGCCGTGGACACCGAGGTTGCAACGTCCGTAGCTCAGCCGTCGGTGGTTGAGGAACACGAGCTCGACGGCGTTCGTCCGGCTTCCGATCGCACCGTCACGGAAGTCTTCGGCAAGTCAGCTCTTCTCACCGATGTGAACGTTGCAGCCGCCAACCCGCACCTCCTGCTGGACCGCGAACTGGAATTACTGGCAGCCATCGAAGCCAAGCGAACGGACCGCCTCCCCCAGGTCTCCCCCGGAGCCCACGACGTCCTTGAAGTGAAGAACCTGTCCATCCGTTTCCCGGGCCGCTTCGGCGAAACCGCGATCGTGGACAACGTCTCCTTCACGGTCCGCGAAGGCGAAACCATGGGCCTGGTGGGCGAGTCCGGTTGCGGTAAATCGATCACCTCACTCGCTGTGATGGGCCTTCTGCCCAAGACAGCCAAGGTCACCGGTTCCATCCTGTTTGATGGCAAGGAACTCCTCGACGCGAAGACCCAGCACAGCAACCCCAAGGCCTATGAGGGCCTGCGCGGTGAGCAGATCGCCATGGTCTACCAAGACGCGTTGAGCTCCCTGAACCCGTCCATGAAGATCAAGGACCAGCTGGAGCAGCTCACTAAACGCGGCGGTCGGAAGACTCCTGCTGAGCTGCTGGAAATGGTGAAACTGGACCCTGTCAGGACCCTCGCCAGCTACCCGCACGAGCTTTCCGGTGGCCAGCGCCAGCGCGTGCTGATTGCCATGGCCCTGTCCCGCTCGCCGAAGATCGTCGTTGCCGATGAGCCCACCACTGCCCTGGATGTCACCGTGCAAAAACAGGTGGTGGATCTGCTCAACGAACTCCGGGAGCAACTCGGCTTCGCCATGGTATTCGTCAGCCACGACCTCGCCTTGGTGGCCTCCCTGGCTCACCGCATCACAGTCATGTACGCCGGCCAAGTGGTGGAATCCGCACAGGCTTCCGAGCTTCTGCAGAATCCCAAGCACGAGTACACCCGTGGCTTGTTGGGTGCCGTCCTCTCCATAGAGGCCGACGCCGTCCGGCTGCACCAGATCCCCGGCACAGTCCCTTCACCACGCGACTTTGCTTCGGGCGACCGCTTCGCGGCCCGCTCACTCAGGGCTGACGCCGACCCCAACCAAAAGCTCGTCCTCACCACCGTCCCGTCTCCCAATGGCGACGCTGCGGATCACTATTGGGCCAGCCACTTGAAGGAGGACGCAAAATGAGCGAATCAGGCTCCAAGCCGGTCATCGAGCTCAAGGACGTCAAGGTCTATCACCACGCCAGGACCGGCGGATTGTTCCGGCCCAACATCGTCAAAGCTGTTGACGGAGTGGACTTCACCATCAGCCGCGGCGAAACCGTGGGCATCGTTGGTGAGTCCGGCTGCGGCAAGTCCACGCTTGCTTCAGTGCTTGTGGGACTTCAGCCGCCGACGTCAGGCAAGGTTTTGTTCCACGGAAAGCCGGCCATCAAGCGCAACGCTGCCATGCGCAAGCAGTTTGGCCGCTCGGTCTCCGTGGTCTTCCAGGACCCGGCTACGGCGCTCAACCCGCGCATGACCATCCAGGACATCCTGACCGACCCCCTTCAGATCCACGGCATCGGGAACGCGGCAAGCCGCGCTGCCAAGGTCAAGGAACTGTTGGCGCTGGTTGGCTTGCCGCAGTCGGCAGCCGAGGTGACCCCGTCGCAGGTTTCCGGTGGTCAGCGCCAGCGTGTGGCGATCGCCCGGGCACTGGCGCTCGATCCGGACATCATCGTGGCGGATGAGCCGACGTCGGCCCTGGACGTTTCCGTCCGGGCGCAGGTCCTGAACCTGTTGTCGGATCTGAAGACCCAGCTGAACCTGGGCATGGTGTTCATCTCTCACGACATCCAAACCGTCCGCTACGTCTCTGACCGCATCTGCGTCATGTACTTCGGCAAAATCGTCGAGCAAGGCACAGCCGCACAGGTCTTCGACAACCCCGGCAACGATTACACCAAGAAGCTGCTGGGCGCGGCGCCGAGCCTGCTCCACATCTAGTTTTCCCCTCACCAACACCAACAACGGAGATTTCTGTGTCCACTCAGTTCCAGGGCGTCATTCCCCCGGTCATCACCCCCCGCCACTCCGACGGCAGCATCGACACTGCGTCGCTGAAAAACGTCACCAAGCACCTGATCGACGGCGGGGTGTCCGGACTTTTCGTCCTGGGATCCTCCGGCGAAGTGCCCTACCTGACCAACACCGAGCGCGAACTCGTGGTCTCCACCATCGCCGACGCCAACGCCGGAGCGGTCCCGCTGATCGTCGGCGCCAACGAGCAAACCACCAACCGGGTGATCGAGGAGGCCCGAAAAGTGGTGGACCTGGGCGCTGACGCGATCGTGGTGACCTCCATGTACTACGCCATTGGCAACGCTGCGGAGACCGAAACTCACTTCCGCAGCATCCACGCAGCCGTCGAGAAGCCGATCTTCGCTTACGACGTCCCCGTCCGAACCCACTTCAAACTGCCAACGGACCTCTTGCTCCGCCTCGGCCGAGATGGTGTCATTGCCGGCGTGAAGGACTCCTCCGGCGACGACGTTTCGTTCCGCCAGCTGCTCCTGGCGGCCAAGGACATTCCCAACTTCGACATCTTCACCGGTCACGAAGTTGTGGTGGACGGCGCCCTCCTCGGTGGCGCCCAGGGTGTTGTGCCGGGCCTTGGCAACGTAGATCCGGCGGGCTACCGCCGACTGTTCGACGCCGCCCAAGCTGGCGACTGGGCGGGTGCCGCCCGGGAGCAGGATCGTTTGACCGACGTCTTCGAGATCGTCTACACCCCCAACGGCCGTGTCTCCGGTGGTGCCGCTGGGCTGGGAGCGTTCAAGACCGCGCTGCAGGTCATGGGCGTCATTGAGTCCAACACGATGAGCGAGCCCATGCTGTCCCTGAACTCCGATGAGACGGCGCTGGTCCGCGAAATCCTGGAGCGGAACGGGCTGGTCTAGGTTTTCCATGACCGCTTCCATGACCCACGTGATCGGCGTTGACCTTGGGGGCACCAAAACCGCCGCCGGGGTTGTTTCCGGCTTTGGTGAAGTGCTCTTCTCGGAGACCATTCCGACGTTGAACCGGGCCGGTGGCGAAGCGATCCTCGACGCCACCGCTGCGCTGATCGCGGGCCTGGTGGAGCGTGCTGCCGACGCCGGAGTTTCAGTTTCCGGCGTCGGCATCGGCTCCGCCGGAGTCATTGACGCTTCTTCCGGGGCTGTCTTGTCTGCCACGGATGCGATTCATGGTTGGGCGGGGACTGAGCTTGTTACCGGGATTGCTGCCCGTCTTTCGCTTCCGGCTGCTTCGGTGCGCGCCGTCAACGATGTCCACGCTCATGCTCTCGGAGAAGCTTGGCTTGGTGCCGCAGCTGAAACGTCCACTTCTCTGATGGTGGCGTTCGGGACAGGCGTTGGCGGCAGCTTCGTGGTGGATGGCGCTCCTGTTCTGGGGCATCACTTTGTTGGCGGTCATGTTGGACATTTTGCCTCGCCCTACGCCA
The DNA here is from genome assembly GCF_052113945.1 of Paenarthrobacter sp. RAF54_2. Lineage (NCBI taxonomy): Bacteria > Bacillati > Actinomycetota > Actinomycetes > Micrococcales > Micrococcaceae > Paenarthrobacter > Paenarthrobacter sp. RAF54_2. The sequence continues at coordinate 88,817 of NZ_JBFRDV010000011.1, read as the reverse complement.
CATTTGATGGGGCTCCGCTGCCATGTGTATGCGGCCATGCCGGACACGTCGAGGCCGTGGCTTCCGGGCCCGCCATTTACGAGTCGTACCTGCGGTTTGGTGGTTCTTCACGCAAGGCGGCGGATACGCGTGGCGTGTTCGTGCTGGCTTCAAGTGCTGACCATGACGGGCCCGACGGCGGTGCTGCCGCCACTGTCAGCCGAGTCGCCGCCTTGCATGCCATAGGTCACGGCGCGGCCGCGGCAGGTCAAGCCGTGGGCGGACTCATCAACGTTCTTGACCCTGAAACCGTAGTCATTTCCGGTGGTCTGGCGGACGCCGGCGGGCTCTGGTGGGAGCCCATGGAAGCCGCCCTCCGCCAAGAGCTACTGGTGCCCCTTGCCGAGGTCCCCGTGGTCAGGGCAACCCTTGGCAACACCGCGGCCATCGTTGGTGCCGCGAAACTCGTCCTTTAGAAGAAAGAGACAACATGATCCTGACCCTCGAAGGCCTCGAAGCCCTCCGTTCCCAGCTGATCGTCTCCTGCCAGGCCTACCCGGGCGAGCCGATGCGTGATCCGCGAACTACGGGACAGGTGGCGGCATCAGCAGTCATCGGCGGTGCTGCGGCGATCCGAGTCCAAGGGTTGGCCGACGTACAGTTCACTCGTGCCGCCGTCGAAGTTCCCGTCGTCGGCCTCTGGAAGGACGGTCACGATGGCGTCTTCATCACCCCCACGCTCCGGCACGCGCTTGCCGTGGCGGACGCAGGCGCGCATGTTGTGGCGATTGACGGAACGCGCCGGGATCGCCCCGATGGCTTGTCGCTGGCAGCCACCGTTGCTGGCATCCACGCCGAGTCCCACGCCTTGGTCATGGCGGACTGCGGTTCCTTCGATGACGCCGTGGCAGCCGTTGAAGCCGGCGCAGACCTGATCGGCACCACCCTTTCCGGCTACACCGGCGAGCGCCCGAAGACTCCTGGCCCGGACCTGGAGCTGCTGGAGCAGATCGCCTCTGCCGATGTGGGCAAGCCCCTCATCGCCGAAGGTCGCATCCATACCCCGGACCAGGCCCGCCAAGCACTGGATGCCGGGGCGTTTGCCGTTGTTGTCGGGACCGCGATCACACACCCAGCCACGATTACGGGCTGGTTCAAGGGCGCGATGCACGCGTAGCCCTGACTTAGGCCCGCTGTGGGCCCCAAAGCCACACCAGGACCCACGCCGCCCGGGCCTCACAACGCAGAGGTAGCAGTTGTAGGCTTCTCCCATGAATGCCGAGAGCTCCCGTGAATTCGACGTAATTGTGATCGGCGCGGGCGCCGTCGGGGAAAACGTGGCGGACAGGGTGGTTCGTGGCGGACTGACCGCAGTGATTGTGGAAAGCGAATTGGTGGGCGGCGAATGCTCGTACTGGGCATGCATTCCTTCCAAAGCCCTCCTTCGGCCGGGGAGTGTTCTCCACGCGGCGCAAGGAATTCCCGGGGCTTCGGAAGCGGTCACGGGAGTTATTGACGCAGAGTCGGCCCTGAAACACCGGGACTGGTTTACGAACAATTGGCAGGACGGGAGCCAGGTCGAGTGGCTGGATAGTGCCGGCGTCGAGCTGATCCGTGGGCGGGGGCGCATCACAGGACCGCGAGAGGTCCAGGTGGACGGGCTCGACGGCAACAGCTATGCGCTCAAAGCGCACCATGCCGTAGTTGTGGCCACAGGCTCAACCCCTACCATCCCAGATATCGAGGGCCTCAAGGATGTACCCTTCTGGACCACCCGGGGCGCCACTGCCGCAAAAGTCATCCCCCAGCGATTTGCGGTGCTCGGAGGCGGAGTGGCCGGCGTCGAATTGGCCCAGGCTTTTGCCCGACTTGGTTCGGTGGTGACACTCATTGCTCGTGGTCGACTTCTGAGCAGCTACTCCGAAGAGGCGGCCGACCTGGTCCTGGCCGGGCTGCGCGCCGATGGGGTAACAGTCCATCTCCACACTGATGTGGACAAAGTGGAAAAGAACGACGACGGCTCGGTGGCAGTCACGTTCAACGGCGGGGCCGTCACGGCTGACAAACTCCTGGTCGCCTCCGGCAGGCATCCAGCGTTGGCCAATTTGGGCTTGGAAAATGTGGGCGTTGAACCGCAGAACGGGAAACCGCTCCGGCTCACTACGGACGCCAGTGGGCTGGTGGACGGTCCGGCAAGCGATGGTACCAGCGGACTGTGGTTGTACGCGGCAGGCGATGCCGCAGGCAAAGTCTTGCTCACGCACCAGGGAAAGTATGAAGCCCGGGCAACCGGTGATGCAATCGTCGCAAGGGCAAACGGTAAACTCTCCGGCGCCCCGAAACCTTGGAGCGCCTGGGCGCATACGGCCAATGAGCACGCCATTCCAAGCGTGGTCTTCACGGACCCGGAGGTTGCCTCGGTGGGCCCGAGCCTTGAACAGGCCCTGCTCCAGGGAAAGCACGTCACGGGAGTGGAGTTGCCCATCAATGTCTCCGGATCCCAGCTCTATTCCCCAGACTACAAAGGTTGGGCGCAGATCGTGGTGGATGAGGACCGCAAAGTCATTCTGGGTGCCACGTTCGTCGGGCCCGGGGTGGCTGAACTGCTCCACTCGGCCACCATTGCGATCGTCGGAGAAGTCCCCTTGGACAGGTTGTGGCACGCGGTACCGTCCTATCCCACCATCAGCGAGGTGTGGCTGCGTCTTTTGGAGAAGTACGGCCTCTGATCCTATTTGAACTGACCAGTCAGTTCAGTTAGACTTTCAGCAGACACCATTTCTGCGAAAGGCTCATTGTGCTGTCCGTACAGCAACTCCAGATCAACGGCCGCCGGGACGATCTCCTTCCGGCAACGTCACTCCAGGCCCGTCGTGGCGAACTCTTGCTCGTGGCTGGCGAAGGCCAGGATCAGCGGACCGCCTTGGCCTTGGCACTCAGTGGCCGCATGAAGCCCAGCAACGGCGTCCTCAGTTGGGACAACAACAGCAAGACCAGGAAGATCCGGCTGGCGAGCGCCTTGGTGGACTCGCCCGGCGTCAATGAGCCTGAACAGCATCTGAGTGTCCGCGACCTCGTCACAGAGGACCTCGCCCTCATCCCCCGCCGCTATCGTGGCGCCCTGCTGAGCAAGCCGTGGCTGAAGATCAACAGCTTTGAGGACATCGCCGGCCTCTGGGTTGAACAGCTTTCCGCCAGCCGCCGGCTCGAGCTCCTGACTGCCCTCGCTTTGGCAGATCCGGCAACGGACCTCCTCGTGGTCGACTCCCCCGATCGCCACAGCGCCGATCCCGCGGCATGGCTGCCCCGACTTGAGGCACTGGCGTCCGACGCCGGGCGGCCCCTCGCCGTCGTCGCCGTCGTCGGTGCCCTCCCGGACAACTGGACTGGCCCTGCTGCGGTGATTGGCAACTCAGTCGCGCACCCGCCGGAACCGGAAACCGTTGAAGTGTCCGCCCAGCCGGCAAAGTCAACGAACGTGCAGTCGACAACGACCCCAATCCCCGCCGCCGAGATTCAAGACGAAGCATCCGAACCTGAATTCCAAGACCTCCAAAGGACTGCAAAGTGACTGTTCTGCGGCTCGCCCGCTCCGAACTCAAGCGCATGACCGGCGGGCTCCTGCCCAAGCTGACCATTCTGGCCCTGACCATGGTGCCGCTGCTCTACGGTGCGGTGTACCTCTATGCCAACTGGGATCCTTACGGCAACCTCAACCAGATCGACGCCGCCTTGGTAGTAGAGGACACCGGGGCAACCTCGAAGGATGGCACCGAGCTGCAGGCCGGCAAGAAGGTTTCCGACAGCTTGGTGGACGGCCACGTCTTCAATTGGAAGCAGGTTTCCAGCGCGGAAGCGGCGGATGCCGGCGTCCGTTCAGGTGAATACGCCTTCGCGCTGCGCATCCCCAAGGACTTCTCCGCCAACCTGGTCTCCCCCGGCAGTTTCGACGCCGCCAACCAGGCAATGCTCCATGTCACCACCAACGACGCCAACAACTACCTCCTGAGCACCATCGTGGACAAGCTCACCACAGCCGTGCACTCAACGGTGGCCAAGGAGGTGGGCGAGGAAACAGCAAACCAACTCCTCACCGGCTTCGGCACCATCCACGCCTCCATCGTGAAGGCAGCGGACGGAGCATCCCAGCTCGCCACGGGCGTGGGCCAGCTCAGCGACGGCGCAGCAACCTTGCATGATGGCACCACCCAATTGGTGACCGGAGCAGACCAGCTCGTGGCGGGACAAACGAAACTGCGAGACGGAGTCGTCCAGCTGAACACAGGCGCCAGCCAGTTAAGTTCAGGACTGAACGAACTGAAGAGCAAGACCTCCACCCTGCCTGCCGATTCGAAGAAACTCGCCGACGGCGCAGCGCAAGTAGCCGCCGGGAACGCCGAGCTGAATGCAAAAGTCCAGGACGTCGTCGGGCAGCTTGATGCCGCAGACAAAGGCCTTCGCAATCGCGTTGTCGAGTCCACTGCGCGGCTGGTGAGTGCTGGCGTGCTCACCCAGGAGCAGGCTGACAAGGTCCTGGCCGATTTCGACTCCACTGCAACCTCCGGCCCGGTTACCGACGCCAAGGCCAAGATCGCGGGCGACGCCGCCAAGATCCAGCAGCTCTCGGATGGTTCAGCTGCCGTGAGCGCCGGCGCATCGAAGCTTGCTGCGGCTACACCAACGTTGACAGACGCAATTTCGCAGGCAGCGGCCGGAGCCGGACAGTTGAAAACCGGGGCGTCTGCGCTGGCCGCCGGCCAGCAGAGCGCACTGGATGGCGCCATAAAGCTCGACGACGGCGCCCATCAACTCAACGACGGCGCCGGACAGCTTGCCTCTGGCGCGGTGAAGGCCTCCGATGGCTCACACACACTGGCCACAGAACTCGCCAAGGGTGCCGGAGAAATCCCCAACCCGAACGATGAACAGAAGAGCAGTGTTTCCAAAGTGATCGCCGATCCCGTCGCCGTGGACAACGTATCGCAGGCGAAGGCAGGTTCTTATGGCGCCGGCCTGGCACCCTTCTTCCTGACGCTGGCCTTGTGGATCGGTGTGTTCATGCTGGTGCAGGCCATGCGCCCCATCACCCAGCGCGCGCTGGCATCCAACGCATCCGCTTGGAAAATCGCGGTGGGTGGCTGGCTTCCATTCTTCGTTGTCTCGGTGCTGCAGGCCACCATCCTGACCCTCGTGGTGAATTTGGGCCTCGGCTTGAACGCCGCCCACCCCGTAGGCATGTGGTTGTTCATGCTTGCCGCCGTGATGGCGTTCAGCGCGATCATCCAGGGCATCGTGGCGCTCATGGGAACCCCGGGCAAGTTCGTGGTGCTGATCCTGCTGGTCCTGCAGCTGGTGTCCTCGGGCGGTACTTTCCCTTGGCAGACCACCCCCATGCCACTTCACGTGGTGCACGAGGTCCTGCCCATGGGCTACGTGGTCACGGGAATGCGGCACCTGATCTACGGCGGGGAACTCAGCATGATCTGGCCAACAGTCCTGGGCCTGCTTGGATACACTTTGCTGGGAGCGGCACTGTCCACTCTCGCTGTCCGCAAACACAAGATGTGGACCCTCAAGACGCTGAAGCCGGAGATCGCAGTATGAGCACCACAGAGCCGGCCCCTTCAGAGCTGGGGGCCGCGGCAGGAAACGCGGAGAAGAAGTTACGCCCCGGGCGCACCAACGCCACCAAACAGCGCCTCTTCGAAGCGTCCATGGAGCTGATCGGCGAACGTGGCGCTGCAGGTGTCACTGTGGATGAGATCGCGGCCGCGGCCGGCGTGTCCAAGGGTACGGTTTACTATAACTTCGGCAGTAAATCGGACCTGATCGCGCAGCTGCTGCGGCACGGCGTGGACATTATGCTGGTACGCCTCCAGGCAATCGAAGGCCAAGCCAGCGATCCCCTGGAATCCATGAAGAACATGGTGGGCCAAGCCATGGAATTCATGGACGAATATCCATCCTTCGCGCGTCTGTGGGTAAGCGAAAACTGGCGGACGCCGGGCGAGTGGAGTGCTGTGTTCGCCGAACTCCGGGCAGAACTCCTCGCGGTCATCGGCTCTGCGGTGGAACGTGTGGCTTCCGGATACAAGGTGGACGAGTCCATCGCCCGCGGGAGCCTGGAAGCGGCCATTTTTGGAGCCATTTTCGTGGTGGGACTCGACCGGCAAACCTACAACCCGGAACGCACCCGCGAACAGAGTGTGGCCGCCGTCATGACCATCATGCACGGTTACGTCATCAAGTAGGTCCCTTTGCCGCAATCGGCAGCGGCGTGATCCAACTGCAATCTACGACGGCGTGGCGTGGCCCGCTGGTCGGCGATGATTAGACTCATGCGTCACATGGGGAACAGCGGAAAGCTTGCGGTGGTAGCCGCTTTTATGTCCCTCGGGCTTTTGGTGCTCGCAGCCGTGGTCCTCGAAGAACTCGTCCTGTACCTGTTCCTGGGAGCGGTGCTGACCTGCTATTTGGCATCGATAGTGCAGGTCTTCAACCGCCGGCGATATCTCGTGGTTCTCCTGGGCGCTGCCGGCACCAGCCTGTTCATCGGCTTCAGCATTGCATTCCTGCGCATGTGGGGCCTCGCGTTCAACCAGGACGCCAACGCCATGGGGAGTGCCGTAAGCACCGAGGATTCAGACATCTACTTCTACCTCGCCGCAGTGGCTGGGGTGGGGACCCTGGCTGTGCTCTTCCTCGGAGCGGTCTGGCCGTCCTTTGGTTCCAGGCAACCCACGCCGGTGGCCAAAAGAACCCCAGCGCAAACTAAACGAACCGCCGTCTCTCGTCCGGCAGCGCCCGCCAAACGCCCAACTACATCGACGGTACGTCCTTCGAGCGCCACCAAAGCCTCTCCGGCGAAGCGTCCCACAACACCCCGCACCCCTGCAGCGGCAGCCAAGCGTCCGACGTCGGGCGTTTCGTCTCAACGCAAACCCGCCTCCAAGCGCTAACGCCCCCAAACCCTGCGTTGCGGGGCCTACTCTGCGTGATTCCCGAGGGATTAGACGCGCAAAGCGGGCCTCACAACGGGAGTTTCCGGACGTTTTCGCGAGGCACCGAGCACGGCAGTCGCGACTCCGACGAGCAGGATCAGCCCTCCCATAATTTCGGGCGCCGTGGGGATTTCATTCAGGACCAGCCAGGCAGCCGTCATGCCAACCACTGGAACCAGCAGCGTGAACGGCACGACGTCGGAACTAGGGTAGAGCGTCAACAGCCGGTTCCAGATGCCGTACCCAATAAGGGAGGCGAAAACCGCCGTGTAGATGGCGCTCAGGATAGTGGGCATTTGGAGGTCAGTGATGGTCGCCCATACGGTGTCCGGGCCGTCCACCACAAGTGACAATCCCGCCAAAGGGAGCGGCACCACGGCCCCGGACCAGACCACGAGGCCAAGGCCCGACGCCGCTTTCGAGTGCCGCGCCACCACGTTTCCGATCGCCCAGGACAACGCAGCGGCCAGCACAATCATGAGAGGCAAGATCGCAGCAATGGCGCTGCGCCCCACGGCAACCACGCCCAGGCCCGCAAGGCCGAGCACAACCCCGAGCATCTGCCTGCGGCTGGGCCTCTCGCCTAGGAACCGCGCCGCGATCAGCACTGTGAACAGCACCTGCGCCTGCAGGACGAGGGAAGCCAGGCCCGCCGGCATACCCAGCGCCATGCCCAGGTACAGCAACCCGAACTGACCGGCACTCATGAAAAGCCCGACGCCGATGATCGCCTTCCAGCTCACGTCCGGTTTGCGGATGAACAGAATGAACGGGAACACGACGAGCAGGAAGCGGAAGGCGACGAAAAGCAGCGGCGGGACATCACGACCGTTGGCGTGGAGGCCCAGGTCTATGGCAACAAAGTTCACGCCCCAGAGGACAGCGACGAGGACGGCGAGGGCGGAGTGGCGAAGGTTCACAAGAATCACTCTGGCATTGGAATGGTTTAAGCACCAGCGTTGAATTCAGGACGAAACCACGTAGATTTACTTCATGATCGACATTTCAGCCTTGCGTGCTCTTGTAGCTGTGGAACAGCACGGATCGGTAGTGGCCGCCTCCGATGTAATGGGCTACAGTCCCTCAGCGGTTTCCCAGCAGATCAAGAAGCTGGAGAAGCAAACGGGAGTTGCCGTCCTGGAACGTAACGGCCGCGGCGTACTCCTTACCGAACGGGGCCTTGCCCTCGCTGGCTACGGGCGGCGAATCATGGACGAGCTCGAGGAACTGCAGGCAACGCTCCTCGCCGATCCCGCGAAGCCCTCGGGTCTGCTGCGGCTCGTAGCATTCTCCACTGCCTGCCGTGGCTTGGTGGGGCCAATGCTCGGACGCATCGGGACCACCGATTCTGAGCTTGAAATCAGCGTGCTGGCCGAGGACCCACGTGAGGCCGTCCAACGAGTGGCCTCAGGCGAAGCCGATCTGGCCGTGGTGCACAATTGGAACTCCGTGCCGCTGGTCATTCCGGAAAACCTGGTGCACGAGGACCTTTGCCTGGACCAGGCCGACGTCCTGGTTAACAGCACCCACGCACTCGCTGGACGGACCGTCGTCGAGCGTGAAGACCTGCTGGATGAAATTTGGGTCAGTACGCCGGCTGGCGCCATCTGCAACGAAGCCTTGCTGCAGATCTTTGCCGGGCTTGGGCGCGTCCCCGATATCCGTGTGTACGATCCCGATTTCTCCACCCACATCGCCATGGTGGAGCAGGCCGTGGCAGTAGCACTCGTGCCGCGACTCGGCCGGCCACCCCTGCCGCCTGGCGTAGTTGCCGTGCCGGTCGTTAATCCCATTCAGCAGCGGGCAGTGGGAATCGTGTATCGAAAGACCATGACCGCCAGCCCCAATATCCGGCACGCCGTCAGGCTTCTCCGCGAAATAGCGCCCGAGCACGAACTGCCAGTACGGGGTTAAACCATCCGTACGGGGCCAAACGACGGCGCTGTTACTTGCGGGGCACCTTAAAGTGCGTCAGACGGGCGTCCTGCCCATCCAGTTCCGCCCATGACTTCTCAGTCTCCAGGACAGTCAAAGCGCTGGTTGGGTACCGGCTGGCAGCGTCCATGTACGCGTCATGGTCCGAGTCGCGCGATGCGAGGTGCATGGCCAGATCCTGGACGCCGGGCATGTGCGAGATCACCATCAAGGTGGTGACGGTGTCCGGGACGTGATTGATCACGGTCAACATTCGATTCGCTGAAGCGGCGTACAAACCGTCTTCGAGCTTGGGCGTCGGGGCTTTGTCCCCCAGCTCATCGCACACCCACGTGCAGGTTTGGCGGGTCCTCACCGCAGACGAGCACAGAATGAAGTCTGGAACTACGCCATGCTTGAGCAGCCACCTACCAGCCAGCGGAGCCTCACGGTGTCCGCGTTCCTCCAGTGGACGCTCATGGTCCGGCACCCCCATGGGCCAATCCGCTTTGGCATGCCGCATAATCACCAGGCGCCTGATGTGATGGTCACTCATAAACCAACCCTATAGCCGCAAACGCCCATCCGCCGCGGAGGCCAATACTCAGGTAGCGGCCAGACGGACGCTCCGGGGCGGTGCGGTCGCTGTAGCGCAGCGGGCCATTTTGGTGAGGGCGCGGTAGCGTAGCGGGGCATCTTGCAGCGGGCGCTGTAGCGTAGCGGGGCATCCCGAAAGCGCCGTTGTTGCGTGAGGCACGAGCGCAGGCGCAAAGGGATCGTCCCGCGAAAGCGAAAGGGCCCGCGACCTGGCAGGATCGTCCCGCGAAAGCGAAAGCGCCCGCGACCTGGCAGGATCGTCCCGCGAAAGCGAAAGCGCCCGCCCTTACAGGACAGGCGCTTTCGGCTGCAGCAGCTACTTAGATCGAGTATTCCGGAGCGGCCCAAACGATAACTTCGGGGTGCTCGTAGAAGCGGTAGCCCTGGCCACGTACGGTGCGCACCGTGTTGGCGAGGCGACCCAGCTTGGAACGGAGGCGGCGGATGTGGACGTCGATGGTGCGCTCGTTCGGTACTTCCTCGGCGTTGCGCCACAGGCCCTCAAGCAGTTCGTCGCGGCCCACCGTGCGGGTGCCGTTTTCGACGAGGTAGTTGAGGAGCTCGAATTCCTTGAACGTCAGGTTCAGGGACTCGCCGTCGAGGTGGACTTCGCGGCGGGCGAGGTCGATCAGCACGCCGGAGGGGCGGGCTTCCTGCTGCGGTGCCGGGCGGGCAGCCTCGGTGCGCTGGCGGGCGGCGACTGTGGGGTCACCGAAAGTGGAACGTACGACATCGAGTGCGGACCCGGGCGCCCCGGCCGGTGCGACGGCGACTGCAGCGTAGCTCTCAGCGCCGGTGACCAAGGACTGTGCGTAGGCCCGGATTTCCTGGGCGAGCTTAGCGATGGAGGTTCCTGCCGCTGCTGCTGTCTCTTCGTCGATGCCCATGTAGAGCACGAAACCGCGTGCCACGTTGTCGTTGGCGACGGGGCGGAGGCGGTCAGACTGCGCAATGACGGGGGTAGGCGCCGTCATGGGTGCTGGCTCGTTGGTGGGAACTGCCCGCAACTGGCCGTAGGAGTTGGGGTTGTACCCCTGTGGCACGTAGCCGGGAGCCTGCTGGCCGTTGCCCTGGGGGGCGGGGGCGTAGCCGGGACGGTTGCCGAAGCCGGGGCGGAGCCCTGCGTTTGAAGCGGCCTTGTTGGCGTTTCGGACGGAGATGTGGACGTAACCGGATGCAACTGACATGGAGTGATTACCTCAAAAGTGAATAGCCGTCATCGCGGCTTCGAATGCTGGTTGTCCCCGCAATGAGTTTGGGGAAGGGCGCCCAACGCTGGGCTAGGGGGCGAATGCCTGAAACTTCTTTGGGGTGGAAAGTTAGGCTTGCATTCGACAACAGCGGGTCTCGTCGCCAGCGGGTGAGCTGGACCAGATTGCTGCGGCTGCAGGTGCTGTTGAGTTCTTGTTCACATTGGAAGTGTGCAACGTAACAATGGCAACACGCAAGTAACAAAGCGCCGAACCGTCCACATTTTGAGACAAGAGGGTCTATTGTGCTGCAGATCACAATTCTTTCACTACGGAAAATGAACGTCATTTCATTCGGTTCCGATAAGAAATATTCGGCTTATGGTGAATTTTCTTCGGCCAATGGTGCATGATGCCCTTCCTGATTCCCGGCAGGCGCAAGACGACGGAATCTCAAGATCTGAAACACTTGCTGTCCAATCGCAAGCCACTCTCGTCTCGAATTTTTCCCTCAAAATCTGCTACAAGCCGTAGAAAGGGCGCGCATGGGACGGCCATGCCCCGCAACGCCTTCCACCGAACTCCCACGTCGCTAGTGTTGACCTCACAGCGTCCTCACAGGCTCGGCAAAGCTTCGCCAAACCAGAAGAATGGAGAGTTGTCCCATGGCATCCCCGCACTCCATGACGAACAACCTTCCCCAGCTTTCCCACCCGGACGGCTCTCCTATCCGGGCCCTGGTGGTGGACGACGAACCCAGCCTCTCCGAGCTCATGAGCATGGGCCTTCGCATGGCAGGCTGGTCCGTCGCGGTAGCAGCCGACGGACCAGAAGCCGTGAAGCTTGCCAAGGACTTCCGCCCTGACGTGCTGGTGCTGGACGTGATGCTTCCAGGATTCGACGGCGTCGAGGTCCTCAACCGGATCCGTACCTTCGCGCCGGAAGTGCCCGCGCTCTTTCTCACGGCCAAGGACGCTGTCCAGGACCGCATCGTAGGTCTTGCCGCCGGCGGGGACGACTACGTCACCAAGCCCTTCAGCATGGAGGAAGTCCTCCTTCGCCTGCACAGGCTCGTCCAACGTTCGGGCGTTGCCGCCATGGACACGGCGGAACTGGTGGTGGGTGATCTCACGCTGAACGTGGATACACGGGAAGTCTCGCGCGCCGGCGAAGACATCCAGCTCACGGCAACGCAGTTCGAGCTGCTTCGTTACCTTATGGAGAACCCCAAGCGCGTGGTCAGCAAGGCGCAGATCCTGGACCGCGTCTGGGACTATGACTTCGGCGGGCAGGCCAACATCGTGGAGCTCTACATTTCCTACCTGCGCAAGAAAATCGAAGCCAACCACCCGCCAATGATCCACACCATTCGTGGCGCCGGCTACGTCATCAAGCCTGCGGACTGAATCTTGTCCACCCTTTCAGGAGTAACCCGCAAGACCCAGCGGAACTGGCTCAATCCCACCACCTGGCATCTGCGCACGCGATTGGTCCTGGTGGCCATGGCCTTGCTGGTGGCGATTTGCGGGGCAGTCGGAGTGGTGAGTTACGCCTCCATGGACATGTACTTCAACAAGCAACTCGATAAGCAGTTGGAGCAGGCGTCAAGCCGCGCGAATGACTTCGGCAGGCCGCCGTCGAACTTTCCCTCAAGCGGGCGGCCGGATCCGCTGGAGGCCCGCGGCCAAGGTGCCGGTACCCTCAACGCGAGGATTGATGGTTCCACTGTCATTAACTCCGGCCTGTTAAATTCGAATGGCCGCCGCGTCGCACTTTCGGCAGAAGACAAGCAGGTCCTGCTCTCACTCCCCCGTGACAACCGGCCTGTGGACCGTTCATTGTCCAACGGCGACTACCGGCTGGTGGGAGTAGACACCACCTACGGCGACGTGATTGTGACGGGCCTGCCGTTGGCTGATAAGCAAAATGCCGAGGCCTCGCTGGTATGGACCATGGTGTTTGTTTCCTTTGGGGGTCTGGTGCTGATCGGCCTTGCCGGTACCGTCATCATTCGCCGGACCATGCGGCCGCTGGAGCAACTATCGGAGGTTGCAACCAAAGTATCGCGCCTTCCCCTCGACGCCGGTGAAGTGGCACTCGCTGTGCGCGTACCGCCGTCGGCCTCCCATCCTGGAACGGAAGTGGGCAGCGTTGGCCACGCTTTGAACCAAATGCTCAACAACGTTGCCAGGGCCCTGGAAGCCCGTCAGGAGAGCGAAACCAAGGTCCGGCAGTTCGTTGCGGATGCCTCCCACGAACTGCGGACGCCGCTGACCGCCATTCGGGGATATACCGAATTACTCCGCATGACGGAGAACTTCACGGACGACGGCCGGAAGTCCCTGGCACGCGTCCAGAGCCAGTCCGAACGCATGACCACCCTTGTGGAGGACCTGTTGCTGTTGGCGCGGTTGGACGAAGGCCAGCCATTGAAGGTCACGGATGTGGATCTTACCCAGTTGGTGATCGAGACCGTCAGCGACGAAAAGGTGATGGCACCGGATCACATCTGGAAGCTCCAACTCCCCGACGAGCCCATCACGGTACGCGGGGACGCAACCCAGCTGCATCAGGTGCTGGCCAATCTGCTGTCCAACGCCCGCAAGCACACCGATCCAGGCACCACAGTGGTCACTGGCGTCATGCTCTCCGCGGACGGTACCGCGGTGGTCACGGTCACTGACAACGGGGCTGGCATTCCGCCTGAATTCCAGGGCCATGTGTTCTCGCGTTTTGCCCGCGCTGACGCCGCGAGATCAGGCTCTGAAGGAACCTCCGGATTGGGCTTGTCAATCGTCGAATCAATCGTCCAGGCGCACGGCGGAAGCGTGGCAGTAACGTCCAAGCCGGGGTGCACCGAGTTTATTCTGAGACTCCCCTCAGTTTCGAACGACCACGTATAACGAATCAGGCAACATGACGCGCCGTGACCGTGATCTCTGTTACCCAAATGTGACTTAAGCCGAAACCTCCTGTACCTTCGAAAGGGTGGGTCGCCCATAGTTGGCCCACACCCGGGATGCGCCGAGCTCTGCCACTTCCCGGAGTTCCGTTCTCATTCGAGGCAGAGACGGGGGACCCAGAGTCTCCGGGCACAGTACTTTCCTTGCCCTTGGGGTGAAGCCGCAGCTACGCGCGCGGCCGGATGACCTCATCCGAACCCGACAGCTAACTCCGCAGGCGCTGAGAGGTAATCACACATGTCTGAATTCAACGATCAGACGCGCCCTTCCGCGCGTCACCGTGACGAACACAACGCTCCCCTGACCAAATCGCAGTCTGTTCTGAAGACCGCTGCCCGCCGCGGCAAGACCGGTCAGCGCATGTCCGTTGTTGCAGGAGTCGTTGCCGCAGCATTGGGCGTCGCATCGCTCGGCCAGGCCGCAAACGCCGCATTCAACCTCCCGGAAACGAGCCAGGCGTCCGAGACGCAAGCCACGGCCCAGGTCAGCAACAAATCAGCGGAAATCTCTGCGTCCCTGGATGCTGCTGCCAAGAAGGGCACCGCCGATAGGGCCGCTGCAGATCAGGCAGCAGCTGCACAGGCCGCTGCCGAGAAGGCTGCCGCTGAGAAGGCTGCGGCCGAAAAAGCCGCCGCCGACCAGGCAGCAGCCGCACAAGCCGCCGCCGAAAAGGCTGCCGCTGATGCAGCCGCCAAGCAGGCTGCCGATGCCGCCGCTGCTGCAGCCGCAGCCGCAGCAGCTGTTCCCAAGGCCGTGGACGATCCCGCTGCTGCCAAGGCGTACGCCGCCAGCATCCTCGCCAGCTACGGCTGGGGTCCGGGTGAAATGACTGCCCTGAACACACTGTGGGAGAAGGAATCCAACTGGCGAACCACCGCGACCAACGCGTCCAGTGGCGCCTACGGAATCGTGCAGTCTCTGCCGGCTTCCAAGATGGCAACTGCCGGCGCCGACTGGGAGACCAACTACCAAACCCAGATCAAGTGGGGCCTGAACTACATCAAGGAACGCTACGGCTCCCCCTCGGCCGCCCTCGCCTTCCACTTGGCCAACAACTGGTACTAAGCCAACTCAATAAGCAGGTTTGAGCCCACCCCAGCGGGCTCAAACGTGCAGGGCCTGATTACCGCCCCGATTTCCGCCGTTCGCAGCAGTGATTACTGCAGCTGACAGCGGGAACGGGGCGGTTTTCGCGTTTCAGGTGACGACGGCTTGCACCTCACGTAACGTCAGGACTTAGCGTTGTGCCCATGACGGGAACAACAGGAACCGGACCGTGGAGCATCGGTGAACTGGCCACAGCATGTGGCGTCAGCGTGCGGACGCTCCACCACTACGACGAGATCGGGCTGCTGTCCGCAAGCCAAAGGACATCATCCGGTCATCGCCGATATTCGGAGAGCGACCTGCGCCGGCTATACCGGATCAGATCGCTTCAGATGCTGGGGCTTCCGCTCGCGGCCATCGGCAAGGCGCTGCAAGCACCCGAGGATGATCTGGAGTCCCTTCGAGACCTCCTCCAACAGCAGCTGGTCCATGTGCAGGAGCATGCCCAGCAACTCCAAGCGCTCCAAAACCGTTTGGGAGAGCTGTTGTCACGAATGGACGAACACGCCATGCCCACCCCTGAACAATTCATGTCAACGTTGGAGATGATTACCGTGCTCGAAAACAACTTCACAGCCGAACAACGCCAGCAACTCGCGGACAAGCGGGAAGAACTTGGCGCAGAAAAAGTCGAAGCCGCCAAGCAGCAGTGGGCCGCCCTTGTGGAAGAAGGACTGGCGCACGTGGAAGCCAACAGGCCCGTCGCGGACCCCTCCGTCCAGGAATGGGTGCGCTCATGGGACGGCATAGGTTCCATGTTCCACTCCAGTGAGGACACCAAGGCCGCAGCGCGTGCGGCTTGGCAGGAAAACACCCAAGCAATTAGCGCCGGCCTGCCTTGGAGCGCTGAGCAGTTGGCCGGGCTGATGGCATACCTGGAAAAGGCGCGCTCGGCCTTGTAACCGGACGGCCGCTATGCTTCCGGTTCGGCCTCTGCCGCACCTCGAACGGCTGCGATGGAGGCAGCGACGTCGCCTGCGTCCGTGGACCAGTTGCTCACCGAAATCCGGAGGATGTCGCGTCCTCGCCATGAGGAACCCGACATCCATACAATCCCTTCGGCCATGAGCCGCTGAGTGATGCGGTGTGTGCGGTCGTCACTGCCGAAGGCGACCGACACTTGCGTGAAAACGACGTCATTCAGAATTTCCACACCCGGGATCTCCGCGAGGCCCTCCGCCAGCGCGCGGGCGTTTGCTGCAAGCCTGTCCACCATGGCAATGACACCGGACCGGCCCAACTGTCGCAGGGCTGCCCACACCGGGATGCCGCGGGCCCTACGGGATAGTTCCGGAACTTTGTCGAACGGATCGCCCAGTCCTGTCTCCGTTGCAATGAGGTAACTCGTGTGGACGCTGAAGGCGCGTCTTAGGGCTTCCGGCCGGGACACGATGGCCAAGCCACAGTCGTAGGGGACATTCAATGTTTTGTGGGCATCGGTGGCCCACGAATCGGCCGCCTCTACTCCGGCCAGCCGCCCGCGCAGGTTTGGGCTGACCGCCGCCCACAACCCAAAGGCGCCATCCACATGCACCCAGGCCTCGCGGTCATGGGCTACTGCGATGGCTTCGGACATCGGATCGAACGCACCGGAATGCAGGTTGCCGGCCTGCAGGCACACGAGGGAAGGCCCGGGTTGCTGGTCCATGGCGTCGGCAAGGGCTTCCGGCAGGATCCTGCCTTGATCGTCCGTGTCCACGGGCACGCACGCTCCCAGCCCCAGATACCGCAGGGCGAGATCCACGGCGGCGTGCCGTTCCCGGCCGGCAAACGTTGTGATGAGCGGCGCGCCGGTCAGGCCCAGGTCCGCCAGGTCCCATCCTGCCTCGTCCATCAGGTATTGGCGCCCGGCGGCCAGGCCCGCGAAGTTGGCCGTTGTAGCGCCAGTGGTGAACCCGACGTCGGACCCTCGCGGAAGATCCAATAGTTCCAGGAGCCAAGCTGCTGAGGACTCTTCGATGGCAGCGGCAGCGGGAGTTGCAAATCTGAGTCCGGCGTTTTGGTCCCATGCCGAAACAAGCCAGTCTGCGGCCATGGCAGCGGGCAACGTCCCGCCCATGACCCAGCCGTAGAAGCGTCCGGACTGGATGGCCATCAACCCGGGCTCCGCCAATGCGGCGAGCTCGTCTACTACCTCAGCCGCGTCCGTCGCTTCGTCGGGAAGGCTCGAAAGAAGGCTCGCGGCGACTTGGTCGGCGTCGGACGTGGGCCGGACTGAACGGCTGGGCACTGACGCAAGCCAATCCGTAGCGTGCGCCATGGCCCGCTCCAGTGCAGCACCGTACGCCTCCGGCAACGCAGACATGCGCACAGCCTACTCCCGGTTCACCGGCTGGAACAGCGAAGGCGAACAGTGCTAGAGCGTGAAGGTGATGAGGTGACCGCCGTCGTCGTCTTTCACTGCTGTGACCATCACGGCTGAGTAGTCCGGGATCCGCCACATGCCCGGCTCAAGCTCGCCTCCGGCGTCGCCCACCACCACGGTTCGCATCCCGGCGGCGCGGGCTGCGGCGATACCTGCCGGAGCGTCCTCAAAAACCACGACGTCGGCCGGTTCCGCGCCCAGCAACGCTGCGGCTTTGAGATACCCCTCCGGGTGCGGCTTGCCCCGCGTAACGCCTTCGGCGGTGACGGCAGTCGATGGCATGGAAAGTCCGGCAGCCTTCATCCGGATGTCGGCAAGGATGCGGTCCGCGGACGTGACAAGCGCGATGGCGTCGTCCGGCAATGATGCAAGCAGGGCTTCTGCGCCAGGAAGGGCAATCACGCCGTCGGTCCTGGTGCGTTCCATCTCGCCCAGCTCGGCCGTCAAAGCTTCAAGATCAGCTCCTGCCGGAGCATAACGGCGCACAGTATCGCCCGCTTGCACCCCGTGTGACGTCCGCAGGATTTCGTTGTAGTCGAGGCCGTATCGTTCGGCGAACTCCAGCCATACTTGCTCGACGATCGCCGTGGAATCAACCAGTGTTCCGTCCATGTCGAACAGGACAGCACGAACCGTCAGGGTAGACGATCGCTCGGCGTGTGCGGAAGGCGAGGTTGGCTCGGCAGGATGGCTCATGCATCCATCCTGCCGCACCATGCAGGGGTTGCGGCTAACTGTGACTTAGCCGTTGGGCCGGTGCGGAATGTACTGCACAGCCCACTTATTGCCGTCGGGGTCCGCAAAATGGACGAAGTGTCCCCAGTCCTGAACGTCGATATCACTGACCTCGACGCCATTGGCCTTGAGCTGTTCGTGGGCTTTATTGATGTCGCTCACCACTATTTGAAGGGATGGCGCTGTCCCGGGAGGAGCATCGCTGAGGCCCTCCCCGATCGCGATGGAACAAGCCGATCCCGGCGGCGTCAACTGCACAAAGCGGATGCCGTCCATGGGACGCTCATCGAAATCGGCATTGAAACCAACTTTGTTGACGTAGAAATCCTTCGCGCGATCCACGTCGGACACAGGGACAAACACCAGTTCAAGTTTCCAGTCCATGCGCCACAGGCTAACGGGGCGCGCCGGAAAGCGGTAGAGGCGTACGGATTAGCCGGCCACGCCGTAGAGGCGGTCGCCGGCGTCGCCCAAGCCTGGAACGATATATGACCTGTCGTTCAGCTTCTCGTCAATCGAAGCGAGGACTACCGTCACATTGGCGTCCTGCAGTTCCTCCTCCAACTTGGCGAGGCCTTCCGGAGCAGCCAGCAGGCAGATGCACGTAACGTCGGAGGCGCCGCGTTTGAAGAGGAATTTGATGGCTTCGCGCAAGGTGCCGCCGGTGGCAAGCATGGGGTCCAGCACGAAGATCTGACGTCCGGTGAGGTCCTCGGGAAGGCGCTCGGCGTAGGTGATGATGTCCAGTGTCTCTTCGTCGCGGGCCATGCCCAGGAAGCCGACCTCAGCGGTGGGGACCAGTTTGGTCATGCCCTCAAGCATTCCCAGCCCAGCGCGCAGGATGGGAACCACCAAGGGCGTCGGCTTGGTGAACGCCGTGCCGATGGTCTTTGTGACAGGAGTCTCGATCTCCACTGGCTGTGTCTTGACCTCGCGGGTGGCCTCGTAGGCCAGGAGGGTGACGAGTTCTTCAGTGAGCTGCCGGAAGACCGGTGAAGGGGTGTTCTTGTCCCGCAGAACGGTGAGCTTGTGAGCGACCAGCGGGTGGTCCACGACGAGTGTGCGCATCGTCCAAAACTATCATTGAGACATGAGCGCCACGGAGCCGTACCACGCTGAACACATGGCCTGGATGGGCCTCGCCCTGGACGAGGCCCGATTGGCGATGGAAACAGACGACGTGCCCATCGGCGCGGTCGTTCTGGGACCCGACGGCGGTGTGCTGGGTTCAGGGCGCAACGAACGGGAAGCACACGGAGACCCGACCGCCCACGCAGAGATCGTCGCCATCCGCGAGGCCGCGGCTGCCCTGCAACGCCATGCCCTCGAATTGGGCGAAGGCGGCGACGGGTGGCGGCTCGAGGACTGCACCTTGGTGGTAACCCTTGAACCGTGTGCCATGTGCGCCGGGGCGATCGTCCTGGCACGGATTCCCCGCGTCGTGTTTGGCGCGTGGGATGAGAAAGCCGGGGCCGCAGGTTCGGTGTTCGATATCCTCCGCGAGCGCCGGCTCAACCACTGGGTGGAGGTCTACGCAGGAGTGCGTGAGGAAGAATGCGCAACGCTCCTCCGGGACTTCTTCGCTACACATCGTGTGCCGGCAGCGGAGCACCGCTCACCCGCCTGAGCTCTATGTAAGGAGCCAATCATGACAATCGCTTTCAACCACACCATCGTCTACGCCACGGACAAGCACGCGTCGGCTGCGTTTCTGGCCCGCATCCTTGGGCTTCCCGCACCACAGCTCATGTGGTCCTTCGTCACTGTTTCCTTGGAAAACGGCGTCACTCTGGATTTCCTCGATGCCACAGGAACCATCGCGCCCCAGCACTACGCCTTCCTGGTCAGCGAAGAGGAGTTCGATGCGATCTTCCTGCGGATCACCGCCGAACACATCCCCTATTGGGCCGACCCCGCACGTTCCCGTGCGCAACAGATCAACCACAACGACGGCGGCCGCGGGATCTACTTCAGCGACCCGGACGGGCACTTCCTCGAAGCAATCACCCGGCCGTATGGTTCGGGCTGAATCCCTTTTCCGGCTGAGCGCGTTACAGACCAGCGGCCTCGTTGAGGGCGTCGATACGTAGCTGGCGCGACGCCGGTGAGTCCAGGCTGAATGACCTGAAATCGCCGAGTTCGTCGCGGATCCATGCTTCGATTTCAGCGATCCGCCTGCTGACTGCTGCAGTGGGCTTGGCAAAGGTCCAGGCTGCGATGCGTTCTTTGCCGGAATCGTACTGCCACAGGCCGATGATTCTGCCCCGGTCCAGAATGGGGTGATCCGGGAGATCGGCCTGAAGCGCCAGCGTGGTGTCCAGGACCTTCTTGCCTTTGTCCTCCTCAGCGAACATGTCAGCCGAATTCCGCCTGTGGAGGACCAGTGAATCCGTGCCTGCAAGCAACTGGATCTGCTCGTCGCCCGGCTCTTGGAAGTCGGCCAAATGCTCGACGTCGTCCGGCAGCATCCACAGCACGTCACCATTTGCTGTGGGCACTTCTACGGCCCCGACGCCGGCGAGCGCCGCTTTGCTCTGGGCGACGGTGAAGGCCGTGAACCACTGGCTCTGCTTGAGAGTCGCTCCGCCAGTCCAGCGCAAGTACCGTTCGAGCAGGAGGCGGCGCGCGCCGTCGTCGTCGATTTTGCTGGGCCCAAGGCCCCACTTGGTGTAGGCATAACGCTGCTGGTCGAGGCGGCCGTTGATGGGTACCCTGCGGATGCGGCCGTCGGCCTGAAGCAGGCCCAGGGCCGTGGGCAGCGTGGTGGCTGCACCCTTCTTCTTGCCTTCCTCCCCGAGGCTCCGGACAGAATCGCCCAGTTGGTCCTTGAGCTGCTTGGGGTCCAGGGGATCGCTGGACTCCTGCAAGGCGTGCTCCACTTGGTCCTCGAGAAGGGTGATCTCGCTGCGCTCCACGCCGAGTCTGGCCAGTACCTTGAAGGGTCCGATGGCGGCGTCGCGGCCGATCTGCAGACCCCAGGCGAAATCGGCTCGGCCAAGGACGTAGGTGCAGCCACGGGCTGTGGGGAGTTCGTGGATTTTGAGTTCTTTGACGTCCTGGTCGGCCTGTTCGCGGCTGATTCCAGCCCTCGCGAACAGGGTGAGGTACGGATTGGCGCCGCCCACCGAGCGTGCCCATCCGGCGTGATCGAGGACGTCCTCGGACGTCTTTCCTGCGAGTGACCCGTCGAGGCCCTGTTTGTGCCAGGCCCAGGCCCGGAGGCGCTCCGGGGTGAGGGTTGTTGCGGCCGGAATGGTCTGGACTCTGGGCGTCATGGCCCTATTCTGCACCCTCGCCGCTGCCGAGGGCTTTTAGAACCGTTGCTGCTGTACCGTCCCAACCGGGAAGGTTGGCCCGGGCCTGGATTGCGGCAGTGCGCCAGGTCTGCTGGAGTTCGTGGTCGCTAAGCCATCTCCGGATGGTGCTGGCAAGGTTGTTGGGCTGTGTTAGGTCAAGCGCCGTCCCCGCTCCTGTGCTTCCGAGCGCTTCCACGGCACCGGTCCCCTGCCGGACAAGAACCGGTACGCCATGGGCCAATGACTCCGTCACCACCAGGCCGAACGCCTCGGACTTCGAAATGAGGATGCTGAGATCGGCTTTGCGCCACTGATCCTCCAACAATTCTCCGGTCAACTCGCCGGTGATGATGATGCGGTTTTGGAGGCCATGACGTTCGACGGCGGCCCTCACCTTCGTCGCGTACGCCGGGTCAGCGTGTTCCGTGCCGATCAGGGCCGCGGCCCACGGAAGGTCCTTCAGTGTGGCGAGGGCTTCCACCAGTTCTGATTGGCTCTTATTGGGCAGCAGCGCGGCGAGGGCGATGATGTGCGGGGGTTCCGAGCCCTTGGCAATTTCAGCCGCTTCAACACCGGGATGGGCGATCACCACGTTTTTGAGGCCATGCCTGTTTTCCAGTTCCGCGACGGCGTGGGCGCTGGGGCAGACAACGCCTGAGGCTGCAGCCAGAGCCCGGGCTTCAAGATCCGCGTGATCGGCCAGCGCCATATGAGAGAGTACCCACACCTTGGTTCCTGCACTCACCGCGCCCGCCACCTCTTCCGGGGCCCCGCTCGCAACCAAACCGTCGGCAATCACTGTAGCGCCGCCGTCGAGCACTTCCGCGAACCGGCGCCGGTCTGCCGCGCTCCCAACCGGCCAATCGCCGTCGACGATGACTGTCTCGACCCCGACGCCCAGGGCCATCAGGTGCTCGGCGAGTTTGGCGTTGTACTTGTTCCCGCCGGAACCATGCCGGACGTTTCCCGGCACCAGGAAGCGGATGTGCACTTACTTGACCGGGAGCTCCAGTGAATATCCTGCCCACGCGTCCGGATTCTCGCGAAGGACGACGTCGATACCGCTGAGGGCCGGCCCATCCTCTGTGTTCTGGATCCGGGTGGCAACGGCGTCGGCGATGTGCTTCGCCAACGCCTCCGTGGTGGACAACTTGCCCTTGAACGCAGGGTGTTCGTCGAGGTTCTTGTAGTTCAGGTCTTCAAGAATTTCCTCAAGAATGCCGCCTGCCGCGCCAATATCCAGGACGATTGCGTCCTCGTTGAGCTCGGTGCGGCGGAAGGTCACTTCGGCGACGAACGTGGCACCGTGGAGGCCCTGCGCTGGGCCGAAGGCTTCGCGGGGAAGGCTGTGGGCGATCATGAAATGGCGTCGGACGGTCAGGCTGAACATGTCTTACTCCTCCGGCTTTGGATAGGCGACCACATGGCAAAAGCCGCCAGGCTTTTCAAACAACTTAACGAGGCTGGTGGGCAGATTCTGAAATTGGCATTCGCTGCTCAGGAACGTGTCGAACACCGGGTCTCTTAATTGGTTCGCGGCGAGTTCGAGGCGCTGGGCGTTGGTTCTTCTGTGTCTCCTCGGCAGCGCCACCACGCCCACTTGGCTGGAGCGGATCGTCAGCCTGCGCGCGTGGAAATCCTCGCCCAGCGGCAGAGTGACTTCCTTGTCAGCGAACCATGAAAGCTCGATCACGTCGGAATCGTCGCCAGCAAGTTGAAGGCTCAGTTTGAGTCCCTCGTTGGCGGCGGAGCAGTGGAAAACGATGTCGCAATCGTTCTCTGCTTCGTCCGGGAGCGCGAAGTTGATGTTGAGTTTTTCGGCGAGATCTCTCTTGTCCGTATCTGCGTCCACGAGTTGCAGCCGGCCGAGCGGATACTTTCGGAGTATGGTCGCCAGAACGCCGCCCACCAAGCCACCCCCGACGACGGCGACACGGTCTCCCAGCCTGGGCCCGGCTTCCCAGAGGGCATTGATGGCCACCTCCACGATGCCCGTGAGTACGGCCCGGCGCGCAGGCACGTCGGCCGGTATGGCTGTGAGCTGATTCGTCGGGACGACATAGAAATCCTGGTGCGGGTGCAGACTGAAAACCGTTTTGCCGAGCCAGTTGTCCGGGCCTTGTTCTACGACGCCCACGGACAGGTAGCCGTACTTGACCGGGCCGGGGAAGTCGCCTTCTTGATGCGGCGCATGCATCAGATCCGCCACGCGCTCCGGGACCCGCCCCTCATGCACAACACGCTCCGTGCCGCGGCTGACGCCCGAGTAAAGGGTCCTGACGAGGGCTTCTTTGGGGCCCGGCGTTGGTATGGCCTCCGGGCGCAGCTCACCGTGCCCCGACTCAGTGACCCAGTAGGCCTGGGCCTCGTGTTCTTGTTCGCGCGAGATAGTCATGATGCTTATGAATCTATCGCTGGGTTGGGGTGGGCGGAAGCTGGCGTTGGTTGTCGGCGTTTCCTGGGTGGTTGGCTTGCGTCTGCTTGGTGGCTCGTTTGTGGCGCGTTTGTGGCGCGTTTGTGGCTCGTTTTGGGGAACGGGCCCGAACTCCGGTACCCTATTTCAGTTGGTGACGTGTCCGAGCGGCCGAAGGTGCAACACTCGAAATGTTGTTTGGTGTAAAAGCCAACGTGGGTTCAAATCCCACCGTCACCGCCACTTGAAAGGCCCTGCTTCCCTTTGTTTATGAGGGTTGCGGGGCCTTTTGCTTTGCTTGGATCCCCTTGACGTCATAACCCCGTACCTGTCCTGACAACCTGTCCAACTTCGTAGAGGGTTGAAGGACTAACCTCGAAGGATCCTACCTGGGGCTACTTCTGATGCTGCCATCACCCCGGCTGGGGGTCGTGTATAGTGAAGTCCATAAACACCGGCACCGCTTTCAGACTTTGACTGCTCGCAGATCAAGACTTGATAAGTGCCGGTCTTCATTTAACAAGCGTTCTAGGATGGCGTGTGACCTACCAGAAGCCGCACCTTCAATACAGCGAACTTAGAGCGACTCTTTCGCGTCGCGGCATGGACGTTGGCGACAGGTCGACGGCGGAAACCACGCTAAGAACCATCGGCTATTCTCGCCTGAAGGCGTACACATATCCATTTCGAGTGCCGCTGCCGTCCGCCTCCGAGCAGGAAACGCCCTATCAAATGCGTGGCAAGGATTTTTTCCCCGGAACTTGTTTGGAACATGCCTCAGCCCTATACAAGTTTGATCAGAACTTACGAAGAATCTGCCTTGACGGACTTCAGGATCTTGAAATCTCCTTCCGGGCCGCTATCGCTCACACCTTGGGGAAGCGCTCCCAGTTCGCTCACCTAAATGCCGCTCATTTGGACACTGGCGCCTGCACTGCGCTGGATATCGAGGGCAAGGCGGGTTGGGACCACTGGCTGAAGACCTACAGGGAGGCGCGGACTCAGGGGAAAGAAGAAGATTTTGTCGCCCACCATCTCATCAAGTACGGCAACGATCTCCCGATATGGCTGACGACCGAGATCCTGACTTTTGGTTCACTTGTTCGCCTCTTCAGTTTGTTGGTTGACTCCGACAAGACCGCTGTAGCCAGGTACTTTGGCGTGACCGACGGCAGACGATTTCACAAGTGGCTTCTCGCGATGAACGGGCTGCGAAATGTGTGCGCGCACCATCATCGACTATGGAATCGAATCCTCACCTATGAACTTAAGGTGCCGTCAGCAACTGTGGGCCCCGAGCTGGCGCATCTGTCGGCACTCCCAAGGGAGAAGCGCCTCTATGACGCACTGGCCCTTCTTAGCTACCTCTTGAAGTCCCGCGACTCGGGCAGCCAGTGGCCCGCGACGCTGAGAACGCAACTTAAGAAGTTCCCGAAAGCAAGCGAACTGCTGACGGAGGAAGGCCACCCCGTGCTGGATATGGAGTACAGCATGGGCTGTCCGAAGGGGTGGGAAACTCTCCCGCTGTGGCAGCCTAACTAGATCGGTTCGGGCTCCACTTCACATAGGAAGATATCGAGAGGAATTCTAGGAACTTTCCGTATTACTGGTGATGCAGGAGAGGTTTCAAATCCCACCGTCACCACCACTTGAAAGGCCCTGCTTCCCTGTGTTTATGAGGGTTGCCGGGCCTTTTCTTTGGTGGACTGGGGGCAGGAGGCATGCCAGCGGTTTGAACTCCTGACGGCACCTTACGGCAGTTGCAATAGGAGCGGATTGACCGGCTTGAACCGCAGCAATCTGATGGTTTGCGCGAGGATGGCGACGCGAAAGATCAAGCTGACGACGTTGGGCATCTCCCCTGTGGTGGTTACGGTATCAACAACGCTTACGACGTCGAGGACGAGCTCTAGTCCGACCAGGACCAGTGCCGCTACCAATGGAGTTTTGGAGTTGCTGCGCCGGGTGGCAACATTCCAGATTCCGACGGCCAGCAGGAAAGCGGTCAGAATGATGTTCTGAGCATCAGCCATCATCAGTTCTGTTCGCTCAGTCTCATTGAGAGCGGCAATTTCCGAACTGGCTCCGCCATACGTGCGCCACAAGAGCAGTACCCATGCCAGGCCGATAAAGATCAGACAGAGGCCGACGCCGGTCCGCCCGTTGCGGGATCTCTTCGCTTCCAGTGCACCGGCTTCTGTGGTTGATGGAGCAGTTGGCTCCGGAAACTGCATGCTCATGTGGGACCCCTGAAGATTCCAGGGAGTACCCGATGCGCCCCCATCGAGAACAATTTAGCAGCCTGCGTCTTATGTTCAAGGGCACGGCTGCCAAAAAGGACCCAGCCTCGCAGCGGTCCAGGGGACGCTAAACCTAACTTTCATTTCGTGACGCGAAAAACTAAAGAATTAATCAAATCGAGACTAAATCTTTAAATGCTTACCACCACCAAACTGCAAGGAAAAAGCTCGATTGTTTGAATCGAGAAAAATACATTACCTTTGAAAATCGTGCATGTAGCGCATCCAACCACGCTGAGGAGCGTCATGAACTCGCTGGATCAAGCCGAAGCATCTCCGCCCCATTTTCGAGTGCGGAGCTTGGCCATCATGTCTTCCAGGACGCTTCGAAATCCTTGGTGGATCGCGGTGTTTGTGGGATTACTGGCCCTGCTGTTCCGGGTGTTCGGCGTTCAGCGGGCGAACGATGTATTTATCGACGAGGTTACTTACGCGGACCTCGCCAGAGAAATTGCTGATGGGAAAATGCCATCAATTCTCGGCAACCCTTTTTTTCTTCATCCCCCGGCCTCGTACGCTCTGAACGCGCTCGTAATACGCGTGCTCGGTCTTGAGGGCCACCCCATGGACCTGGCTTTGCAATTGCGCTGGGTCAACACGGTCCTCGGAGCATTGACGGTGGTTGTCTGCTTTCTGTTGGTGCGCCGTCTGGTCGGAGTAGGACCAGCTGCGGTGGCTGCCGTCATACAGGCCAGTGATCCCTTTGTCCTCCGCATGGACGGGCGCTTGATGATGGAGACTCCAGCTGGCCTGGCTGTACTGTCGGGATGGCTACTCGTCCTTCACCTGATAGACCGCAAGTGGGACCGCACACGCTTGTGGCTTGAACTCAGCGCCGGGTTGGTCTTCGGGCTGGCAATCGTCACCAAAGACATGACTGCTGCGTTCACTGTCGTCCCGCTCGTGGCCGCCACGTTCTGGCGTAGAACCGTTCCACTGCTTACAGCTCTGCGAATCCTCGTCGTTTCCGCCGTGCCCTATTTGATCTATCTAGGCGTGATCGGAGCAAACGGCCTGCTTCCGCAGTTCATCGAACAAAAGTCGGTGGGCGTTCTAAGAATGATGGGAGCCGTTCAAATGACCGGCTTCAATTCAGTTCCGGGCGTGAACCTGACAGAACGGCTTATAGACATGGCTGGCCGGTTCGGCACCAGCTATCTGCTCCTGGGGCTATCGATTCTGGCCGGTGCCGTGGCCGTCACCTCACAGGTGACGAGTCGGCGCGTCATTGGCTTGTTTTCGCTTTTCACAGGTTTCGTGGGCATCTATTCAGTTTTCTTTGGGGCGGCAGAAGAACAATTTGGATACTGCGTTGTTCTTGCAGCCCTGGTTTCAACGCCGGTGGCTCTGGCGATGTTGGTTTCGTGGCGACCCCGACTTCGCAGGATCACAACTGCCGCAGTGGCAGTCGTGGCAGTTCTCAGTCTCGGTTTGGGCATACAGGCAAGGTCAGTCGTGGACGACGGGCTTGTCCGCGCACGAGATTGGATGAACGCCGAACTGCCCGGATCTTCCAAGGTGGGGTTGACGTCGGTAACCGGTGAATTCGCACTAATGCCACACGAAGGTTGGGAGGTTTTGCCCTCGTTGCAGTCGTTAAGGAACGCTGGCGCCGAGTACGTCCTGACTCAGGGAAGGCCGCTGAGCGAGGGCTACGGCTTCGCGGCTCCTGAACTCCTGGACTGGCTGGAGGGCAATGCTCAGCCGGTTTTCATTTTTACCGGACCCACTTCAGGTGAGACGGTCATTTGGAAGCTGGACCGAACTAAGCTGGACGCCGCAGTCGCCGGAGGGACGATCCTGCCACCGATAAATGGCGGATACCGGTAGAGGCAGGATTCTAATCTCATGGCCGGATCCCAGGCATGAAGCACGGCCCACGCCTGAATAGATGCCAGCCGAGACACCCTTGGGAAGTCGTTCTTCACGTCACGTTTACAGAGCTGCAGGCACTAAAGAAGTAAAGGCGACCGGGACAAGTGAACGATCCGCGTCGTAGTCATCAGCCTCGAGAATTTGATCGGACACTAAATCAATGACTTATTACATCGACAGCTCTGGGCTCCACTCGTCGCCGCCGTGTGGTGCAAATGATGAGTCTTCTCCGGCAGCTGCAAAGGTGTCAGGTAGGAGTCGGAGCAAGCGCCAGCGCCTGCTCCATTTCGTAACTTCTGCAAGCGCTACACTTCTGGTCTTGATTGCAATGACGCCGGCAGCGCCCGCCGCGACTGCGACATCGGTTCAGAATTTCGTGCCTCTTGCAGTTACGTCGTCCTGCACTTTAAGTGGTGCCACGGGTAGCAGCGCGACCAACCTTTACCCCGTCACGGCCACTCCAGATGACGCCATCGACGATACGGCCGCCATCCAAGGCAGGATCAATGTGGCAGGCGCGGCCGGCGGTGGCGTTGTGAAACTATCTGCGGGGACGTTTGTTATCAACGGCAAACTTCGCATGGCGAGCAATGTGAAACTCGAAGGATCCGGGCCAACAACCGTTTTGAAGGCCGGGCCAACCTTCATGAACAACAGCGGTCCGGCGGGCGGTTTTCCGATCGTGACGACGGCAGGGGCCGACAATACAACACTGACGAACTTCACTGCAGATCAGTCAGGTGACACTCTGAACGGCAACGTCACGGGCCGGTTGAATGAGTACATGATTGACGTCCGCGACTCGTTGAACTCGCTCGTCCAAGGTGTTCACACGAAAAACCCTTTGACGTACTCAATTGCGTTCGTCGGCGGTTCCACCTGGTGCGTCAAGGACAGCAGCACTGAATCTACAACCAACGGCAAATATGTTGAACTGGACGGCATCCACGCAATGAACACGAGTAACGGCGACATTGTTGGGAACGTCGTTGACCAACGCAAAGGCACCGATGGGGATGACGGAATCGCCATCCACACGTACGGCGCCGAGGACGTTCACGACGTCAGGATCGCGAACAACGACGTGCGCGGCGGTCGTCATGGCGCCGGGATCGACCTCGCTGGCGGATCCGGCGTGATTTACAACATTGATCTCACGGGTAACACCGTCTGGGGTTCCCCACGCGGGCTGCACGACGCTTATTACGATGGAACGCAGCAAATCCATCACATCCAGATCGTGGGGAACACCTTTAGGAACAACGACATCCAGACTGCCGGAGGGGCCATCGACTTCGAGCGCGCGGTGAGGTACGTGACAATGACGGACAACACGGCCTGCAGCTCAGGCGGTTACAACCTTCCGGCCGGCACGGGGAATGTGAACCTCAGGAACACTCTGACCGCGACGTGCGGAGATTGACTGCTCCCGGTAACTAATCCTGATAGGTTTCCCTGTAATCCTTGGGAGCTTCAATGCGTGCTAGGCGACGGTTTCTGAGAGCCACTTTGCTGGCCGCGACTTTAGGGCTTCTCGCTGTTTCTTCGTGTGCGCAACCAGGCGATCCTGCCTGTGAAGTATCCACTTCCACTGCGAACCCGGTGGAGGTGTCTTCAGGGACATCTGGGCCTGCATCCGCCACAACGATGCAATCGCCGACACCTTTGCCGAGTCGCACCCCTACGGATAAGTGCTTAGACAACACACAAGTGTTGAGATAGGACCACAGCTCAGCGCAGCGGGCCTCCCGGGGAGCCAGCATCACCGTCGATTCCTATGGCGGTGTGCTCGGTCAGGAAACTGCCGCAGTGCCAACAGCCTGGATATAACCGTTCATTTCTCATCGGTAAATTACTGCCAGGACATCGTGAACCAGATGATCGCGATGGCATAGCCCACCAGTGCAAGCAAAGCGAAGCGTCTGGGCGTGCCGACTGGGTTCTTCTTGGTAAAGCCGAAGAACGAGTTGATATTGAACAAATGAAGCAGCAACCCTCCGCCGAGCAGTCCGGCGAACATCGAGGGAGGCGCCACCAAAAGAACAGTTACGGCAAAGAACGCATACTCCAGGACGAATGCCAGTCGAGGGCGGCTCCATAAACCAAAACCTACACGTCGATCACTCCGGCCCCAGCCAAGAACTGGAAGGTCCCGGAGGTGGACCACCACATCCAGAAGCCAGTGAGACAGGACGCCAACCCAGAACAGGACACCCACAAGGACACTCTGGTAGATCACGCCAGCCAGCAGTGCAGGCACAATGCTGAGCGCACCACCGAGGACCAGCGAATGCGAGTATGGGTATGAAGTGAATTTGACGCGGGATTGCAACGGATTATTGGGGTCCACTTTCACCGACTCTTTGCCAGCGAAGACCAATGCGGGCCAAACAATGTCCGGCCACGCAACTGCGACCGCGATTGGTAAGGCGGGCGTTTCAGGCGCCACTGCGAGAATGACAGCAGCTGCGGCGAAATGACCTATGTACACAATCGCCAAGCCTAGTGTCGGCAAGATCTGCATCCTCAATCTGCCAGCGCGAGTCGCCCTTTTGAGCATCAGCAGAGAGCTCACCACAAGAGAGATCCCGGACCGCCCCCCGAAAGCTAAGGCGCCGGAACCAACCTCTCGGTACGATTAGCAGCGGAGGCACCAATGGCCAGGTCAAGGCAACGAACCAGCAAAAGCACCGACTACGAGTTCCTTACGGTCTGGAGAGTGGCCGGAACGCGCGAGGAAGTGGTGGATGTCCTCGGTAACGCGGCCACCCTCAAACAGTGGTGGCCCTCGGTGTACCTCAAGGTGACACCCGTGGCGCAAGGCAACGCGGACGGCGTGGGCGCCTCGTTCGACCTCCACACCAAGGGCTGGCTCCCCTACACCCTGCGTTGGCGGCTCACCGTTACTGAACCCATTACCCTGCACGGCTTTGCGCTCAAAGCCGAGGGAGACCTCAACGGCAGGGGCCGCTGGACATTCGAAACCGACGGCCCGGAAGTCGTCATCACCTACGACTGGCGGGTCAGCACAGCGAAGCCACTCCTGCGAAAGCTGAGCTGGCTGCTGAAGCCTGCGTTCTCGGCCAATCACCACTGGGCCATGGCGCGCGGCGAGGAAAGCCTGAAACTTGAGCTCCGCCGTCGTCGGCCCGGTGCGGATCTCAGCCGCATACCGGAACCGCCGGGACCAACGTTTGTGCGTACTAAGGGCCGACTTTCAGAGCAATAAACCCGGGGCCAGCATCCCCACACGCGCGCAAAGTATCCACATAGGCACCCATCCGAGGCCAGTCCGGCTCCGAACTCCCGATAGAATCAAGACGCTGACAACAGGCAGTATCCAGCCAGACGATCGAGGGAGGACTCCGTGCGCTCATCGCAGCCCAGGGCACCCTTCCATGCGTTGCGGTCCGGTGCGATCTCGCTCGTCATAGTGCTTCTTGCAGCTGGGGCTCACGTGATCGGCGGCGGGGAACTACCCACTACCGTGGTGTTGTTGGCCCTTGTCGCATTGACAGGATTGGCCGCGACGCTGGCTACGCGCTTCAAGCTCAACTTGACCGCCATGACGGCCTTGCTTGGAACCAGCCAGCTCGTGCTCCATGAAGCCTTCACGGCTTTGAGTCCAGTAGCGGCAACAGCTCAAGTAAACGCGCACCACGCCGCTGCCGAACCTCTGACTCCCTTGCTCTACACAGCGACGCCCCACGTCCATGAGCTCGGCACCACTCTGGGCACCGCGATGCTGGCTGGCCACATCCTGGCCACGATCGGCTCTGCCGTGATCCTGGCCAAGGGCGAGGATGCGCTGTGGCAGCTGGGGGCCTGGCTGCGTCCTTTAGTTGCGCTGCCAACCCTGCTGTTCAGGCCCGACGCCGGCGCCTCTCCTATCGCAGTCGGCGCGCCTGACGTTTTCCTGCCGCGCCCGTGGCGGAACCTGAGGCAAGACAGCCGCCGCGGCCCGCCCGCCGTCGTCGTTCTTCCCTGATTCCGCCCGGCACCAGCGCAACGCACTAAGCAGACGCCTTTGGTGACGGGCCACAAACCCGTACCCTGCGCCGACACTGGCGCCCCCGAAAGGCAATCCCATGAAGAAGTCCACCCTCCGCCGTACCCTGTCCGCGACTGCCGCCGCTGGCGGAACCGCTGTCCTGATGATGGCCGGCCTCGCCGGAGCATCCGCACACGTATCGGCCGATCCGAACAAGACTGCTGCGAAGTCGTATGCCCTGTTGACGTTCGGCATCCCCCACGGCTGCGATACGTTCGGCACAACAAAAGTCGCTATCTCGTTGCCCGAGGAACTGACCGATGCCCAGCCCACGGTCAACCCAAACTGGACCGTCGAGAAGGTCACGGAGACGTTGGCGGAGCCGAAGAAGCTGGATGATGGCACCACCATCACCAAGCGGACCAGCCAGATCGTCTACACAGCCAAGGCCCCGCTGGACCCGCATCTTCGTGATGCTTTGGTTCTCTCGGTCAAACTGCCCGACGCCGCGGGCAAGACGCTCTACTTCCCCACGCTGCAGACCTGCGAGCAGGGCCAGACTGACTGGTCGGAGATCCCAAAGGATGGACAAGACGAGCACGAGCTCAAAGCACCGGCCCCGTCCGTCACCATCACACCTGCCGAAGCCGAAGGTGACCACCACGCAGCAGGCACGGTGTCCACCGAGCAGGCGTCATCGGTAACCGACGATGGATCACAGGCCCGCAGCTGGGCCGGCCTTATCGCCGGCATCGCTGGTTTGGGCCTGGGCGGCGCCGCGTTCTTCCGCGGCCGGTCAGCAAAGACAGCAGTAGTCAAGGACGACGCCAAGTAAAAGCGTGAACCTTTAGAGGATTGGCGTTCGGAAAGATTACGATCCGGACGCCAATCCAATTTCCTTGCCGTGGCTCAATTGACTCCCGTCACACCCAGCGCAAGGCTGGTGCCCATGTGGACTCAGCGCATCAAAACTGGACTTGTGACGACGACGGCCGCAGCCTCGCTGCTGCTCCTTGCTGCTTGTGGGCCAAGCCCAAGCCCGGCTGGAAGCAGCAGCGCCCCTCCCACCTCCTCTTCCGCATCTCCGACGTCGGCCTCTCCCAGCGCGAGCAACTCGCCTTCGCCGTCCGGAACGGCCACCTCCGCAGCGCCTGCGGCCGAAGGCCAATGCAAGGCCGGTTCCCTCACCGCCGCCACTGATTCCACCGGCGGCGGCGCTGCTGGGAGCATCTACGAGAAACTGGTCCTGACGAACTCCGGAACCACGCCTTGCACCTTGGAAGGCTTCGCGGGAGTTTCCCTGACGGCCGATGCCAACGGCGCCCCTATCGGTGAGCCCGCTACCCGTGAAACCACTACGCCCGTCACCAAGATCGAGCTTGCCCCAGGGAAGTCGGCGTGGGCTGAACTGCGTTACACCCAGGCTGGAAACTATGGCGATTGCACCAAGGTTCCGGCGGCTGGTTACCGCATCTACCCGCCTAACGACACAGCCTCACTGTTCGTCGCCGAGCAACACGATGCCTGCAGCAACGCAGGCATCAAACTCCTGACCATCACTGCCTTCCAGGCTGTCTAACCATCAGCACACGGCTCGGGCTTATTCTGTCTGAGCCGTGGGGCATGATGGAGGAATGCAGGAGCAGCAGGCGTCCATCGGCGCCATAGGCCGTTTCAGCCAGGCAACCAGGGAATGGTTCCTTGGCGCTTTTTCCGCGCCCACTCCCGCCCAGGATGGTGCGTGGAACGCTATCTCGTCGGGCTCGCATGCCCTGGTGGTGGCCCCCACTGGTTCCGGTAAGACCCTCGCCGCTTTCCTTTGGGCCTTGGACCGGTTGCATTCCACGCCGTCGGATACGTTGCCCGGATTGGAGTCCGTCCCCGACGGGAAGGGCCGCGCGAAGCGTCCCAAGACAAAGACCCGCGTCCTTTATATATCACCCCTTAAAGCACTGGGTGTTGACGTGGAGCGGAACCTTCGCTCACCGCTCATCGGGATAACGCAAACTGCCAAGCGATTAGGGCTCCCGGCACCACTGGTGACAGTCGGCGTCCGTTCCGGAGACACGACGGCGGCAGATCGCCGCTCGCTGTTATCGAACCCGCCGGACATCCTGATCACCACGCCGGAGTCCCTGTTCTTGATGCTGACGTCCCGTGCCAGGGAAACGCTGAGCGAAGTAGACACCATCATCATTGACGAAGTTCACGCTGTCGCGGGAACCAAGAGGGGCGCCCATCTTGCGGTGTCCCTGGAAAGGCTTGATGCCCTTCTACCGAAGCCTGCCCAGCGGATCGGCCTCTCCGCTACGGTGCAGCCGCGTGAACTTGTTGCCCAGTTCCTGGCCGGTCAGGCCCCTGTGGAAATTGTGGCTCCGCAGTCCAAGAAGAACTGGAATCTCACAGTCACTGTGCCTGTGGAGGACATGTCGGACCTCCAAGGGGCTGCGGGCGCCTTTGACTCCGGCCCTGCTTCCGGGCTTCAACCCCAAGCATCCATCTGGCCCCATGTTGAGGAACAGATTGTCGATCTTGTCCTTTCCAAGCAGTCCACAATCGTCTTCGCCAACTCACGCCGCCTGGCCGAACGGCTGACAGCCCGATTGAACGAGATCTATGCCGAACGGCAAATGCTGGCCGCGGCCGGAGGAGAGTGGGGCGCTCCCGACAACGCGGAGGATTCGGGAAGCTGGGGCACCGGGCCGGCCACCAAGTCAGCGGGCGCTCCCGTGTCCACGGCGACGCCGGCCCATATGATGGCCCAGGCCGGCAGCACGAGCGGAGCGGATCCCGTGTTGGCACGCGCCCACCACGGCTCGGTTTCCAAGGACCAGCGGGCCATGATCGAGGATGACCTGAAGTCGGGCAGGCTGCGCTGCGTCGTTGCCACCTCATCACTGGAACTTGGCATTGATATGGGAGCTGTGGACCTGGTCATCCAGGTAGAGTCACCGCCCTCGGTAGCCAGCGGCCTGCAGCGTGTAGGGCGTGCCGGCCACCAAGTGGGCGAGATCTCCGAGGGCGTGTTGTTCCCCAAACACCGGGCTGACCTCCTTCACACCACCGTCACAGTCGAAAGGATGCTAAGCGGCCAAATCGAGCGCCTAAGCATCCCCACGAATCCTTTGGACATCCTTGCCCAGCAAACTGTGGCCGCTACGGCCCTGGGCAGCATCGACGTCGAGGAATGGTTCAGCACGGTCCGCCGGTCGGCGCCTTTTGCCAGCCTGCCCCGGTCCGCATTTGAGGCCACGCTGGACCTTCTTGCCGGCAGGTATCCGTCCGACGAATTTGCAGAACTTCGGCCACGCATTATCTGGGACCGGCATGCAGGAACTATTGAGGGCAGGCCAGGGGCACAGCGCCTTGCCGTCACCTCAGGCGGCACCATTCCTGACAGAGGCCTCTTCGGCGTGTATATCATCGGCACGGAAGTTGAAGGATCCTCATCCTCTGCCAACGCCGATGGGGAAGGTCCCAGCGCCTCCGCCCGTGCCGCGAAGGGTGGACGCCGCGTTGGTGAACTCGACGAAGAAATGGTTTACGAATCACGGGTAGGCGATATCTTTGCCCTCGGAGCCACCAGCTGGAAAATTGAAGACATCACTCACGACCGCGTTTTGGTCTCCCCTGCTTTCGGCCAACCGGGCAAGCTCCCCTTCTGGAAAGGCGATTCGCTCGGCCGTCCGGTGGATCTCGGCCGCGCTTTGGGGGCCTTCATTCGCGAACTCTCCGCGGCCGATCCTGCGCCGGCCATGGAACGCTGCCAAGCCAGTGGGCTCGACGCCTTTGCGGCGGGCAACCTGCTGCAATATCTGGAAGAACAGAAGCAGGCTACAAACATCGTTCCCAGCGATCGAACATTGGTCGTGGAACGCTTCCATGATGAGCTCGGGGACTGGCGTGTTGTCCTGCACAGCCCCTTCGGCATGCCTGTTCACGCGCCGTGGGCTCTGGCCGTTGGTCAACGCCTTCAGCAGCGCTACGGCTTGGATGGTTCCGCCATGGCCGCCGATGACGGCATCGTTCTTCGCGTCCCCATGATGGAGGACGAGCCACCCGGTGCCGAGCTGTTCCTCTTCGATCCCGAAGAACTCGAACAGATCGTCACCGCCGAGGTTGGGGGCAGCGCGTTGTTCGCCTCCCGGTTCCGTGAGTGTGCCGCCCGCGCGCTGCTGCTGCCCCGCCAAAACCCCGCCAAGCGCCAACCCCTGTGGCAGCAACGACAACGCTCTGCCCAATTACTGGACGTCGCCCGGAAGTACCCTTCGTTCCCCATCGTGCTCGAAACCGTCCGGGAATGCTTGCAGGATGTTTACGATCTGCCCGCCCTCAAGGACATTGCAGCCTCAGTTGAGCGCCGCGAACTGCGCATTGTGGAGACCACTACCCAGCAGCCGTCGCCGTTCGCGAAGTCCCTGTTGTTTGGCTATGTGGCACAGTTCCTCTACGAGGGCGATTCCCCCTTGGCGGAGCGTAGGGCGGCGGCCCTCGCTTTGGATTCCACGCTGCTCAATGAGCTTTTGGGCAGGGTGGAGTTGCGCGAGCTTCTTGACGCGGCGGTCATCGATGCCACGGAACGCGAGCTGCAGCGTCTGGTGCCGGACCGTCGCGTGCGCGGAATGGAAGGTGTCGCTGACCTCCTCCGGCTCCTTGGTCCACTCAGCGTCGAGGAAGTGATGGAGCGCCTTGAAGAAGCGGCGGATGCGGGCTCACACCTTGCCGCACTCCAGAAAGCCAACCGCGCGCTGAAGGTAACGATCGGCGGCGTCGAACGTTTTGCAGCAGTGGAAGATGCTGCCCGGCTACGCGACGCCATTGGTGTTCCCCTGCCCATGGGCGTGCCGCTTGCCTTCATTGAGCCTGTCCACGATCCCCTGGGCGATCTCGTCTCACGGTATGCGCGCACCCACGGACCGTTCACAGCAGCTGAGGCCGCATCCAGGCTGGGACTGGGGGTCGCCGTCGTCAATACTGCACTGAAGCGGCTCGCTGCCGATGGTCGTGTTGTGGAGGGTGAGTTCCGGCCGCATGCCGTGGCGACGGAGAGCAGCACCGTGGAGGCTGCAGATCCCGAGCTCATGTCCGCAGACGCACCGCCGTCCAGCGAATGGTGTGATGCCGAGGTCCTGCGGAAGCTCCGGCGTCGATCCCTGGCTGCCTTGCGCGCAGAGGTTGAGCCCGTTGACACTGCCGCCTATGGGCGGTTCCTGCCGGCCTGGCAGAACGTGACCGCACCCGGGAAATCCCGGAGCCAGGCATTGCGCGGACTCGATGGCATCATCACGGCGGTCGATCAACTCTCAGGCGTTCCCATCCCCGCTTCCGCATGGGAGCCATTGGTGCTCTCGAGCCGCGTGGCGGACTACAAACCAGCCATGTTGGACGAACTGATGGCCGCCGGTGAGTTGCTGTGGTCCGGGGCTGGGGCCTTGCCTGGGAACGACGGCTGGATCAGCCTCCACGTGGCTGACTCCGCCGAGCTGACGCTCAATCCGGCCCCCGATTTCGAACCCGGCGACGCCCAACAACGGCTCCTGGACTACTTGGGTGCAGGTGGCGGCTACTTCTTCCGCCAACTCACTGAGGTGGCGGGCGGAATGGACTCTGTGTTGAGCGATGATGCCGTGGTCTCGGCACTCTGGGACCTGGTGTGGGCCGGCCGCGTCACGGGCGACACCTTTGCTCCCGTGCGCGCCATGATCGCCGGCGGACGTACAGCGCACCGGCAGGTCGCCAAGGCACCTCGCGCCCGTGCCCCGAGAATGAGCAGGTTGGGGCGCTCCCACGGTACGGGCCTTCTGGGATCCCCCGGGCTTACAGGCGGGCGTTATGGTTCCGTCTCCGGCACCGCTCCCGCCCCGCCATCAGCCGTAGGACGCTGGTCCGCGCTGCCTTCGCCCGAACTTGACCCGACCATCCACGCACGCGGCACGGCAGAGCTTCTGCTGGACCGGTATGGCGTGGTCACACGGGGATCGGTCATGGCAGAGAACATCATTGGCGGATTCGGGCTTATGTATAAAGTTCTGGCAAGACTCGAGGAAGCAGGGCGTTGCCGCCGTGGCTACTTCATTGAGCATCTGGGAGCCGCCCAATTTGCCGTCCCCGCAACGGTGGACAGGCTCCGTTCCTTCACCGAAGACGCGCGTATCAACAAGGCAGAACCCGCGGCTTTGGCACTCGCCGCCACGGACCCGGCCAACCCTTACGGCGCCGCGTTGCCTTGGCCTGCACTGTCCATCGATGCCGGTTCCGGACACCGCCCCGGCCGGAAGGCTGGCGCACTGGTGGTGATGGTCGACGGCGCGTTGGTCCTATATGTTGAGCGCGGCGGTAAGACTCTTCTCACCTTCAGCCATGACGACGCCGTCCTGGCGGTCGCTGCCGAAGCTTTGGTGGACGTGGTGCGTCGCGGAGCAGTGGACAAGCTTTTCATGGAAAAGGTCAACGGTCACGACCTCCTGGATACGCCGATTGCTGCTGCGCTTGCGGCTGCCGGAGCCTACTCGACGCCGAAGGGGCTGCGGATCCGTGCCTGAGGGAGATTCCATTTGGCGTGCAGCCTCGCGCCTCAACGCGGCCTTGGCCGGGCAGGTCCTTACAGCTTCAGACTTCCGGGTGCCGCGTTTCGCCACCCTGAACCTTGCGGGTTGGACAATGACCGAGGTGGTTCCGCGGGGCAAGCACCTGCTCATGCGCGTGGTGGGACCTGAAGACGAGGAACCCGGCGCGAGCAGGAAACCCCGTGAGCTAACGATCCACTCCCATCTCAAGATGGAAGGCAGTTGGATGGTCTACCCGCCCGGAGGTCGCTGGACCAAACCCGGGCACACTGCACGATGCGTGTTGCGGACGGCTTCCGCTGATGCGGTCGGGTTCTCGTTGGGCATTCTCGAGGTGGTGCCAAGTGGCGAGGAAGATCGGATCGTCGGGCACCTGGGGCCTGATCTGCTCGGCCCTGACTGGGATGAGGAAGAAGCCCTCCGCCGGCTCCAGGCTGAACCCGACGTCCCCATCGGCTACGCCCTGCTCGATCAGCGGAAGCTGGCCGGGATCGGCAACATCTACCGCTGCGAATCATGCTTCCTTTCCGGAATCCACCCCGCGTTGCCTGTGGGCTCAGTGCCGGATCTCGCCAAGACCGTCAACGATGCCAAGAGACTCCTGGGCGAGAACCTCGGTCCAGGCCTGCGGACCACCTTGGGTCCCCGGGCGATGAGGCCCGGCTACTGGGTTTACGGCAGGGCACGCCAGCCATGCAGGCGCTGCGGAACGCCTATTCGCCGCGACGTCCTTGCAGCGCCGGATGGAACCGAGGAGCGCGACATCTACTTCTGTCCCAGATGCCAACCCCTCCCGTAGTCCGTGGGTAGCGTTGGGACGGCTGGCCGTCAGGCGGCCGGCGCGGCCTCCACAGCCTCCGTAGCTTCAGCCGGGGCCGGAGCCTTGGCAGGTTCAGGGACCATGAACTTCGGCAAGAGAACCTGCACGATCGGACCGATTGCCAGCGCGTAAACTACCGTACCGACACCTACGGACCCACCCAGCAAGAAGCCGACGGCCAGGACCACTACTTCAATTCCCGTTCGGACAAGGCGGACAGACCACCCTGTCCGGCGAACCAGCCCCGTCATCAGGCCATCACGGGCTCCGGGGCCGAGGCGTGCTCCGATGTAGCAAGCGGACGCGATCCCATTCAGGATCACCGCGCCGGCCAGCATCGCAATTTGTCCGCCCAGGTGTGAGAACTCCGGGATCAGCCATAAGCCCAGATCAGCAAATACTCCCACAAGGACGGCGTTTGCCAACGTTCCGAATCCGGGCATTTGCCGCAGGGGGATCCAGAGGAGCAGGACGAGGAAACTGACCGCGATCACCACAACCCCAATGCTGAATCCGGTCTTTTCCGAAACGCCCTGGTGGAAGACGTCCCAAGGGTCAAGGCCAAGATCGGCGCGGATGAACATGGCCAGGGAAATGCCGTACATCGCGAGGCCGATCAGGAGTTGTGTGATTCTTCGGGTCATCATAAAACCATGGTCCTCGAAAACTGGCCTTGTATTCCATAGCCAGTTTGCAATACTGGTCCTATGCCCGGCTCACTGAATCCCACCGCACTCGTCCGCCTCCTTGGCTCTTGGAGCAACGGCGCCCTGCCCGCCTACCGTGAGCTGGCCGATGTCGTGCGTTTGCTGGTGATGGATGGGCGCATTCCGCTGGACGTCGCACTACCCAGTGAGCGTGCGCTGGCGCAGACGCTCGGCCTGAGCCGCACCACTGTCACTGCGGCCTACGCGAGCCTTCGCGAACAAGGTTTCCTCACCGCAGGCCAAGGCAGCCGCGGCCGGACAAGCATCCCCCACCGCGACGCACCCGTGAGCGTTCCGGGCCTTGCTGCGCCTGAAGGACTCCTGGACCTGGCCTACGCATCGCTTCCGGCCGCCGGCGAAGTTGTCCACCGGGCGTTCGCCGAGGCCCTCACTGAATTGCCTGCGCTGCTCCCCGGCTTCGGGTACGACGCCCTTGGAGTGCCAGCCCTGCGGCAGGCAATCGCGGAGAAGTATGCCGCGGAAGGAGTACCCACTACCGCGGATCAGATCCTGGTGACATCCGGCGCGCAGCACGCCCTCAACGTAGTTCTCCATACCCTCGTGGGAAAGCAGGACAGGGTTTTGGTGGAACACCCCACATATCCAAACGCCCTGGATGCCATACGGGCGGCGGGCTGCAAAGTGCTGCCTGTCGCGTTGCCACCCCACGCTTCCCCTGCTTGGGACGTTGATGCCATGGTGTCCACGATGAACCAGCAGCGCCCCGCAATGGCCTACCTTGTCCCTGACTTCCACAACCCCACAGGGCGCATCATGTCCGATCTGCAGCGCCGCCGTTTAGCCCGGGCGGCCGCTGCCGCCGGGACCGTGCTGGTGGTGGACGAGACATTGCGCGGATTGAACCTCGACGCCGTCAAGACCTCGCCGA
Organism: Paenarthrobacter sp. RAF54_2; assembly: GCF_052113945.1. Taxonomy (NCBI): domain Bacteria; kingdom Bacillati; phylum Actinomycetota; class Actinomycetes; order Micrococcales; family Micrococcaceae; genus Paenarthrobacter; species Paenarthrobacter sp. RAF54_2. The sequence goes on along the minus strand of NZ_JBFRDV010000011.1, from coordinate 48,109 downwards.
TGTCAGCCTTCAGTGCCAGGGTCGTTTCGATCGGCTCGCTCAGCAAGTCGCATTGGGCCGGACTCAGGACGGGCTGGATCCGGGCGGACGAAGCGATGATCACCCGGTTCGTGGCGACCAGGACCACCATGGACCTCGGTGGACCCGTGGTTGAGCAGTTGGCTGCCGCGCGACTGGTGAGGTCATTCGCCGAACCGCTCGATGCCCGCCTGCACGAGCTGCGTCACAACCGGGAGTCCCTGCTCGCACTGCTTGCCGAACACCTGCCGGAATGGGAGGTGGAAAGGCCCCGCGGCGGACTCACGGCTTGGTGCCGCCTGCCCACAGCCTGCAGCACTGCTCTCACTGTGCTGGCGCCGGATTTCGGGCTTCGTTTGGCAGCCGGACCGCGGTTCGGAGTGGGTGGCGCCTTCGAGCATTACCTACGCGTCCCCTATACATTGCCACCAGCGCAGCTCGAATTCGCCGTGAGCGCCTTGCGCGCCGCCCAGGACAAGCTCGACGCCTCTCCCCAACTCCGCCGGACCCTCAAGGCCGGGCGGCCACCCGCCGTCGCAGTCGCCTAAGAGCCGCTCACCCGCTACTTGGGCGCCACGCCAGCAGCTGAACCCATGCGCTGTTTCGCCGTGTTGCTGCCCGGGCCGACGGGAACATGGGAAGTTGCCTTGGCCAAGCCAAAGAGCGGCATGCCGTTGTACACCACTTCAATGCCCGACGCCGGTACCTGGTACGTCTCGTGCCACACCCCGATATCGCCACTGCCGGAAATTTCCTTCATGAACTTCCGCCATGGACCCAAATGTGGGGATTCACGGTCCGCCGCGAAGCGCCTCAGATGCTCGGGACTTTCCCAATAACTGAGCAGAATGGTGGTGCGCCCGAACCATTGCTCACTCCCGAGCAACCCGGCCTCGGGATTGGCGGCAAGATGCCGCATCATCGTGGGCATGGATGATGCTACCCGCGCCACCTTGCCCATCTTCCACCACCGGTTGGCCCGCATCCCGATCAGGAAGACAGTCATTGTTTCTCCCCCGATGTCAGCCGTAAAACGTCCGGGAAAAATCTCCTGTGCCATGTCGCTCCTTTGGTTGGGAAACTTTGGATTCCCAGTTTCGTAACGTTGTTATAAAACGATGTTATGAAACACTTGGAGACATGGCAAGACCCATTGTTCATGATCAGCACGTTCAGCAACGGCTCCTGGAAGTAACCGCGGAGCTCGTGGACCGCGAAGGTCCCGCTCGTGTCACTCTCCGCGACGTCGCCGCGGCCGCAGACACCTCCACCTCGGCGATTTACTCGCTCTTCGGCGGGAAATCGCAACTCTTGACGGCCGCCGTCGACGACGGTTTTCGCTCTTTCGGCGAGTCTCAACAGGACGCGGCCAAAGACGGACTCCTGGGCCTGGGCCGGGCGTACCGCGTCTGGGCTTTGGAACATCCGGCGCTTTACCGGCTCATGTTCAGCGGCGCGGTGGCCGCGTATGTGGATTGCAGCCCGACGCCGGAAGTCGCCTCAGCCTCGATGCTCCCGCTGGTGGAGGCAGTAGTCGCCGCCCAAAGGGCCGGGAGGATCCGTTCCGATGATCCCTCCCTCATCGCAATGGCCATTTGGGGGCAGGTTCACGGACTCGTCAGCCTGGAGCTGGCGCGGATGAATGAACCCGAAACGGACTGGGCCGGGATCTATGACGCCTCCCTTGAAGCAGTCGCCCGCGCTTGGGCCCCTTAAGCCCAAAAGTAGGTAGCAGTTGATGCCGTTCTGAACGTTCAAAACGGCATCTACTGCTACCTACTTGGGGCAGGCCCGGAAGGTGACCCTACGCGTACACCTTCTCCAGGAACGCACCCCACGCCTTCGCCGTCAGCTCGGAGTCCCCCGAGCCACCGAATTCATGCACGGTCATGCCCACCGGCGCACCAAAAGCATTCCTGCCGAAGAAACGGAGCAGCGTGTCGGAGGTGCGCAGGCCCAGGAAGTTCTCGTTGGAGAAGTCCACCTCGCCACTCAGCCGACCCACGCCGTCGACGTCCACCTCAAACGGGGTACCGGCCGTCATGCCATCCACGCCCAAAGCCCTTTTCAGCTGCACGAATCCATCCGGAGTCTGCGAAGAAGCCGGCGCTTGGACATCCGTGAAGACCACGGGCTGCCCATCGAAATACTGCAGGTACTGGCCCAGGGTGTGGAGGTAAAACTCCGTGTGCTTGCTGGCGCCGTCGTACTGTTCGTCCCAGTTGTCGGCGAAGATGCCGCTGTGGACATAGTGCAGCTTGGCGCGGCCACCCTCGACGGGCTCCAGGACGTGCTCCAATTGGTTGAACCAACCATTGGGACCCTCCATCCGCGACACAAGGTGGCTGGGGTATTCTTCGACGGTTTTCACATCGGGCCACTGATCCGTGGGGAACATCCAGGCCGCCGTGTCCTTGGTAACCGCCTGCCACACCCGCTCTGGAGTGCCCGGCAGTTCGGCGTCCGCCACGATCTCGAATTTCCGGTTGTCAGTCATTGCGTTGTTCCTTTTCTGCTGTTTTTTCCGTTGACGGTGTCTTGAGTGTTGGATGAAGTACGACGACGAGCCGGTGCTTTCGTGCTCCGCCCGCCACTGCGGCAGCACCGCCGTCGTGGTACTTATCGACGAGCCGCGTGACCGCCACGCCGAGCTCTTCAGCGAAAGCGGCGCGTTCTGCGGCTGAGCGGAAGGTAATTTCGCCGTCGATCGCGAAGCTTGCGAGCTTCTTCTTGGCAGCGGCCGCACCGGAAATAAGCTTGCCCATTTCCTGGACTGTGCGGGAGGCGAGCGCCAGGAGCCAGAAGGCGGAGAACCTGTCGGAGAAACGCTGCGGATCCGGGGCCACCGAAGCCAACGCGACGGGCGAGATCAGGTACGAGGCCGCCGTCGCCTGAAGTACGCGCTCCGTGACGTTGCCTTTCCGGCGTTCTTCCACAAGCTCCACCAAGCCATGCCGCTCGAGAGCTTTGAGGTGATAGTTGACCTTTTGCCGGGGCAACCCCACCTTGGCGGCCAGTTGAGTGGCCGAGCCCGGCTCCGCCAGCTCTTGAAGTATGCGTGTGCGGATCGGGTCCAACGAGGCCTCTGCCGCCGCTGCGTCCTCAATCACTTCGATGTCCAACATGCTTCAAGTACGCTCACCGACAATTTTTATTGTCAAGAACTATTTTATCGTCGGCTAGAGCTGCGTTGTGGGAGCCACAGTAGAATTGTCCGGTGATGCAATCCCCCCTTCCCGTGCGCGACGGCGTAAACGCGACCCGCCTGCGCCTCCCGGACGAGGGGCCCTGGGACACTGCGATGGACTACATGATGCACCGCTGGGGACACATCGACCCCCAAGGCATCGAGGACCGTTTCGACGCCGGCGAAATCGTGGGCGAAGGCGGCGTGCGCCTGAGCAGGAGCACCAAGCTCGAGGACCACACCTTCATTTGGTACTACCGCACACTCCCCCCGGAAACGCGCCTGCCGGTGGACATCAACATCCTGCATCAGGACGAACACATCCTCGTGGTGGACAAGCCGCATTTCCTGCCAACGACACCCGGCGGCACGTACATCCAGGAGTCCGCGCTGGTCCGGCTCCGGAATCTGCTCGACCTTCCGGACCTCATCCCCATGCACCGCCTCGACCGCATGACCGCCGGCATTTTGCTGCTCTCAACCAACCCGGAAACCCGCGGGAGGTACCAGGTTCTCTTTGAGAAGCGCCAGGTACAAAAGGAATACGAGTGCGTGTCCGCCGCGGCACCTGCGAAGGGCTATCCCGCCGTCGAATTCCCCGTGGTGGTCCGCAACCGCATGACCAAGTCCCGCAGCTATCTGCTCGCCGAAGTTATCGACGGCGAACCCAACGCGGAAACGCGCATCGAACAGACAAAAACGTTCGACGCCGGGACTCACCAGCGCGCGCTGTATCGGCTGGAGCCGCACACCGGAAAGACACACCAGCTCCGGGTGCACATGGCATCGCTGGGTCTGGGCATCGTCAACGACGCCTTCTACCCGGACCTGTTGGACAAGGCCCCGGACGACTACAGCAAGCCGCTTCAATTGTTGGCCCGCGGTATCACTTTCGTGGATCCCATCACCAAGGAGCGCGTGGAATACCGTAGCCAACTGGAGCTCAGCGAAGCCCAAGGCTGACCTTGCTCTCAACGACGCCACAGCGCTGTGTTCAACGTGCTCGTCATCCCGGTGACCTGCCTGAGCGGGAGCAGCCCAGCGGAGGCTCAGGACTCAAACACAGACCGGAAGACCGCCGTCGTGTCCTCCGAAAACAGCACGAACTCTACCAACTCAAGTCCGCTGGCGGTCGTGGCACCAGCTGAAGACTCAGATGAGAACGACCTCACGGCGTCGAGTGCTACTTCGGCGACCTCGCGGGCGTCCCAACCATAGATCCCGGCGCTGATCGCGGGAAAAGCGACGGACAGCGCACCCACCTCCACAGCGGCTTTCAGGCTTTCGCGGAAGCACGAGGCGAGCAGCGCGGGATCGGTTTGCCCAGCGTGCCGGTTGGGGCCCACGGTGTGAATCACCCAGCGCGACGGCAGCCTGAATCCGGGGGTCACGACGGCGGCCCCAACAGGCAGCCCGTCCGGCAGTTTGCTGCGACGAACCTCGCGACAGGCCTCAAGCAGTTCTGGCCCGGCGGCCCGATGGATCGCTCCGTCCACTCCCCCTCCACCAAGCAGTGACGAGTTGGCGGCGTTGACGATCGCGTCGACGTCGCGCATGGTGATGTCCCCGTGCAAGATTTCGATCTGCATTGCGCCAGTCTCCCGCCGAGCGGCCGGAGCGGCAAGTGCGGTACGTTGTGCCAATGGACTTCATCGCCCCCGAGACGTGGGGATCCGCAATTTACTTGTGGATCGTTCCCATGGTGCTGGGCGATGCCATCTTCCCGCCGATCCCGTCCGAAATGGTGGTCATCACCGGTGGAGCTCTGGCAGCCGACGGACACGCCAATTTCTGGCTCATCCTGCTGCTAGCGGCCTTCGCGTCCTGGCTCGGAGACATGGCTGTCTACTTACTGTTTAAGCGGCGCGTGAGCCATGTACTGGATCGCTGGACATGGGGCAGGAAGGTCCACCGTGGAATCCATGAGGCCATCGCCAAGGCAGGCCGATCTTCCACTTACGGGGCTATCATCGGCGCCCGGTTCGTCCCTGGCGGCAGGCTCGCAACCTCGTCCGCAGCTGGAATCGCCAACGTCTCCGTCCGCGGTTTCAGCCTCTGCGCCGGATTGGGCGCCGTTCTGTGGGCCGTGTGGCAAGTCGGACTGGGCTACTTCACCGGCTCCGCAACCAAACTGCCGTTCTGGGCCAGCTCACTGATTGGCGTGGGCGTCGGCTTGGTCATTGGTGTGGTGGTCGGATTGATCGTCACGCGACGGCGCGGGAGCCGCTCCCCGGTGGATGAACCGTTCGACGGCGACGTGCCCCAGCCGGAGTAACGCAAGCCTAGATAGGCGACCAGCGTCCGCGGCTACGGCGCAACACGTAGAGGCTACCCGTCAGCGCAACGCGTTCGACGGCGTCGCGCATCATCGCGGCCGACGTCCGGGCTTCGTCGTTCTCACCCGAGTAGTCGCGGTCGTTCACTGTGAAGCGCAGGCTGAGCTGCGGGACGCCTGCGACGATATCGAGCTGGTTCGATTCGACATGATGACGGGTTTCCAAAGCTTCTATTGCAGCCGCCATGACCGATTCGGGAGGGTTGCCAGGCTTGAGGCCAGTGATCTTCAACTTGGTCTGGAACGACGGCATCCAACAACCTTAACGCCCAGGCGCAGCTGCTTTAAGCCGGAACGCTCCCCCGCCCCGTTGACGCTTCGTGGGGCGAGAGAGCATTCCGGAAAAACTGGCCGGATGTGAGATAAGGATCCGGAAAAACCAGCCGGATGTGAGTGAGCGTTAGCCTGTGTTCCGCAGGCCGGCGGCCACACCGTTGACGGTGATCAGCATGGCGCGCTGAAGCCGCTCATCAATCTCCGCACCGGACACCGATTCCTCGCGCACACGGCGGAGCAGTTCCACCTGCAGGTAACTGATCGGGTCCAGATACTGATCACGGATTTCCAGCGACCGCTTCAGGGTGGGCTGCGCGTCAAGGAGCTCGAGCTCCCCGGTCAGGCGCTCGATTTCGGCAACTGTGAGCTCGTACTCGTCCCGAATCATGTGGAACAAGCGGTGCAGTTCCTCTGGAACCAAGGAAGAAACGTAGTGTCCCGCAATCTCCATGTCGGTCTTGGCCAAGGTCATTTCGACGTTGGAAATCACCGAACGGAAGAAGTGCCAGCGGTCCATCATTTCCATGAGCTGGTCAGCGTCACCGGCTTCGCGTGCAGCCTTCAGACCCGAGCCTACGCCAAACCAACCTGGAACGATCTGGCGGGACTGCGTCCAACCGAACACCCACGGGATGGCCCGCAGCCCACCGAGGCCGGCCCCGGAATCGGGACGCTTGGAGGGGCGTGATCCGATGTTCAAGGAGCCCAACTGCTCCACTGGTGTGGACGCCAGGAAGTAGGCGGGAAGATCGGCGTCGTCGATCAATGCCCGATAGCGTGCAAAGGCAGCATCGGAAATGGTTTCCATGACATTTGCGTAGCGCTCGCGCTCGTTTTCGGAAGTACGCGGAGTCCGGTGCAAGGCAGAACCCTGCATGACAGCTGCCAAGGACAGCTCAAGGTTCTCGCGGGCAAGTTCGGGAAGGGAGTACTTGTCCGAGATGACCTCGCCCTGCTCCGTGAACTTAATTTCGCCCTCGAGCACACCATTGGGCTGGGCCATGATGGCGTCATACGTCGGACCACCGCCACGGCCCACGGAACCACCACGGCCATGGAACAAGCGGACCCTCACGCCGTGCTTGGCAGCCACATCACGCAGCTTCCGCTGGGTCTTGTGGATCTCCCACTGGCTGGTCATGACACCGGATTCCTTGTTGGAATCGGAGTACCCGAGCATGATTTCCTGGACGTCGCCGCGGAGACGGACCAAGTCACGGTAGGACGGATCAGAGAGCAACTGATCCACAATCTCAGCGGAGGCGCGGAGCTCCTCCACGGTTTCCAGCAGTGGAGCAAAGCCAATCTTGGCATGCGGCTTGGCCCCGAAGAGGTCAATCAAACCGGCCTCGCGTGCCAGCACAGCGGCGGCCAGGACGTCATCGGCGCCCCGGGTCATGGAAATGATGTACGTTTCCACGACGTCCGGACCATAAGTGTGCAGGGCCTGGCGGATGCTCCGGAAGACGTCGTAGGTGCCGTCCGCAGTGCCTTCGAGCTTGATCGGATGGCCGGAGAGCGGACGGCGTGAGGCCAGCTCGGCACCGAGGAATTCGAAACGTTCCTCGCGGGTCAAGGAGGCATACGGCTTCTCGGTACCAAGACGGTCCACGAGCTGTCCGACGGCGTCGTGGTGGTAATCGGCATGTTCACGGATGTCCAGGGTTGCCAAGTGAAGGCCAAAGGCGGCGATCGCACGGCGGACACGAGCCAAGGCACCGTCGGCAACAAGGCCCGCTGCGTGGTTCCGGAGCGACTCTTCGAGCAGGCCGAACTCGGCCAACAGCTCACTTGTGGTGGCGTAGTCGCGGCCGGGCTCGTGGTACGTCGAGGCGGAAACTCGGCGACCCGTGTTTATGAGCTTGGCTTTGATACACGTGAGCTTGAGTCGATAAGGCTCCTGGGCATTGAGCTCCAGGATGCGCTTGTCCAGACCGGGCAGGTTCTTGAGATCCACGTCGATCGAGTCCAACAGCTCCTGGTCAGCCCCGAACAAGGCGGTGGAGTTGGACAGGACCGAGATCAGCTCGTCGATCAACGCGATACTGATCCGCACCGCGTTCTGGTTCTGCAACTGCAGGATTTCGCGTGTAACGGCCGCAGTGACGTTGGGGTTTCCATCGCGGTCGCCACCGATCCAGGATCCGAAGCGCAGTGGCGCGCTGGCAGCGGGCAGGACCACGCCGTGCTCGGCAAGGAGCTCGGAGAGGTCAGTCAGCATCTCCGGCATGGCATCGGTGAGGATGCTGTTCAGGTAGTAGATCGCGTTGCGCGCTTCATCCACCGGCGTCGGCCGGACCTGCCGGAGCTCATCGGTCTGCCACATTTGGTCGATGATTTCCGAGAGTTGGCGATCCTGCCGGCGCCGGGCAGACGTTCCCTCTTCAGTGGGCTGGGCCAAGACGTCGGAGAGTTTGCGGACCTTGTCCAGCACTGAACGTCGGGAGGCCTCGGTAGGGTGTGCCGTGAAAATGGGCCGAACATCCAGCTCATTCACAACGTCCTGAAGGACCTGCGGCCCAGCTTGGCCGGCGATTTCCGTGACAGCCTTCGCAAGCCAGCCGTCCTTCTCCTGCCTGGTCCGAAGCCCACGGACGCGGTGGACCTGCTCGGCCGCATTGCTGAGGTGGAAATAGAACGCGAAGGCACGAACCAGATCCGTCGCCTGGTCCAGAGGCAGGGAGGCGAGCAACTCGCGGACCTGGGCAACGACGTCGTGCGCGCTCCATGGACCGGTCGCGTCGGCTCCGCCCCGCGCGGCCTCTTTGGATTCCTTGGTCAGCAGGCGGACCTGCTCCACGAGCTGCAGCAATTCCGGGCCGTGTTGTCGCACCAGGGACTCACCCAACAGGGTGGAAACGCGGCGCACATCGGCGCGCAGTTCTGCGGCGAGATCGGTGTCTTGATGGGCAGTGTGAACCATAGATACTTACCTTCGGGATCTGGTTTGGCTCGTACACTGCGCTGGATACTGTGAGCCGGGTTACTAATGTTTCCTACGGGATCTTACCCGCACGGGACTCTACTGCGGGAATACGTCTCAGATTTTGGCGTCACCGGATTGCTGCTTAGCGGCTTTACTCGTCGACGGCGGCAGGACCACCTTCCCGGCGAACAGTCCGGCCTCTGCGGTGCCCGGGCCGGCTACCAATTTCTCGTGCCTTCGCTGCCGCATTTCCTCCCGGGCTGCCGCCGCCTCCATTTTGGTCGGCGCACCTGTGGCTGGCTCGATCGTGGAGAGGACACTCCCGAGTGTGCCCGTTGCCCCCTTCGCCGAAACACCCTTCTGCACCAGTCGCGTGCCAGCCCAAACCGATCCCACAATCAGTGCAAGGCTTACTACTGCCGCCATCACGGATTCCATGCCCATGCGCTCAGGGTACGCCTTGGGATGAGCCCCGGACAGCCCGTAATTACCGGGACCAAGCGTTCCGCAACACCTCCCAATGCCCGGCGTCCATGAGGCTTGCGGGTGTCACCGACACGGATGTGGCCCCGCCCCGAACAGCCTCTTGCAAGGCCGTTCCGAACCTTTCCGCAGAGATCGTGCCGCCATCGGACCACAGCCCGATAGACAACGACATGCGGTCGCCCGCGCGGCGGGTCAGGGCTTCAGCGAGGTCCTTCGTCTGCGGCGAGCGCTCTGCATTGAGTCCTACGTACTCCCAAACGTGGAGCCGGTAGAGCTGCTTGAGCAAGAGGTCGTAGTCATGGCCGCTGTCAGCGCGATCCGCCGACGGTGAATCCCGCGGCGACCGGACGTCCATTTCCAGTCGTACACTATAGGGTTCGACGGCGGCTCCCACCCTCCGCACAATGTCCGCCATGGCTTCGCTCCGCCACGTGTTGATCCGGGCATCTGACTGATCAATGCCACCTTCATGGTTCCGGGGCCAGTCATCTTCACCGGTGGTGGCTTTGAAGTCATCGAAGTCTTCACTGCCAAAGGTGAAATCATCGAACATCAATTCCGTGAGATTCACGGCTGTGGGCCGGTACTTCTTCGCGACGGCGGCAGCCAAGGAAGCCAAGCGGGCGCCTGCCTTGCCGTGCCGCAGGGACGACACACTGGCGAAGGACTTGGATGGCTCTCCAGCGATATTTCGTCCTGCCAGGGAGGGGTCCTCACTCAGCGCACGGTCCAACAGGACATCGATCGTGAGGATCACATCACGTTGCGTGCCGTTTTTCGCCACCCCCAATGCTGAGATCGACTCCCCCACGAAGTCTCTTTTCGTGCTGGAAACCTCATAAGATCTGGCCTCTGCGTGGCCCGACCAGGGAAAAGCCGTCCAGTCTGTGCGGCCTACGGAAATCGACACAGCTGTTGCGTTCACTGTGTCCAATCGCTCCGCCAAGTCAACAAGGTGCGAGCTGTCCTCGTTGACGACGTCCTCAAAGCCAAGATTTACCATGCGGTCCACGGGACGATGCTCCGGTTCTCGTGCGCAGGCGGTGACGCCCGAGAATGCAACAACGAGGATCGAGGCGACCAACGAAGCAGTTAGCCTGGCAACGAACGTCGGAGGTCCAATAGCCTTCATACCCCTGCCTCGTAACGGGGGCTGGCCTCAGCGGCAGTTACGGAGATCACGCCGGTCCGTTGCAACTTGTTCCACACGGCAGGGCTGCCGCGGATCTCCTTGACGATTGCGCTGGCTAAAGCCAGTCCAACGAATACCGAGTACAGGGGCCACAGTGGCAACGTCCACAGAAAACGAAGATCCTTCCATGACCTGTTGAGGCCAATGGAGAAGACGATCAGCGCGAGGGATACAAACAATCCCAACCAACCAAGAATGGCGAGGACTTCAGCGGGTACGGGACCTGAACCAGCAAGGTACAGGAAAGGAAGCACCGCCAAGATGGCTAGTTGCAGCATAGGGATCACCACCATGGTGATGGCGTTGAACAAAAGGAACATGCCAAACAAGCCGTAACGCCTCCGCCCAAGCATCCCGATGTGCATCCGGAGGGTCTGCAGCAAGCCCCGGGACCACCGAACGCGCTGCCGCCACAACCCGCCCATCGTTGACGGCGACTCGGCATAAACCAGCGCTGAGGGCTGGAACCTTACCCGGTAGCCGGCCTTATAGACACGCCAAGTAAGCTCAAGGTCCTCACCGAGCGTGTCCTCGTGAAAACCGCCTACCAGCTGGACTACGTCACGGCGGAAGGCACCTATGTTCCCGGAGACGATTGGCAGGCAATGCAACAAGGACAAGGCTCTGCGGACCAGGCCGGTCCCGACATGGCTTAGAACGGCAAGCATCATCGTTTGAACGCGATTCAGGTTAACCGGCCGGTCGTCGCCGCACACCGCTCCCACCTTGGTGTGATCAAAACCCTCGAGCATGCGCATCAGGGTGTCAGGGGCAAAAATTCCGTCGGCATCGACAAACATCAGGATGTCGCCATTGGCCTTAGCGATGCCATAGTTGAGCGCAGCTCCCTTCCCCGCGTTCGTTTGGGAGAGAAATCGCACCCGATCATATTGATCTGCAAGCCCGGCCATGATGCTGGCGGTGGAATCAGTGGAACCGTCGTCCACCAGAATCACTTCCAGACGAAGATAACGGCTGGCAAGGATCGACTCGACGCAACTGGTGATCACGACGGCCTCGTTGTAGCCGGGCACGATCACCGAGACCAACGGCCGGTCAGTGATGACGGAATAACGATGCTTGGCAGAGTTGGAACGGTAAAGCCGATTGAAATACAAGGCCAGTGGAACATAGACGATTTTGACCACACCGAAACCGAGAATCAGTACGCCTCCAACCTGGACAAACGCCAGGGCAGCATCAAGAGGTGTCACGCAGGCCTTCCGGTCAATCGACCGGCCACATATCGGCCAAGAACGTTCTCCAGGAGTTCGGGGGCGAACGCACTGTTTGCGCCAAACCTCGCGTTAATTTCCAGTACCACCGGACTTCCGTCCTGCAGACGGCGCACGTCCACGTCGATAGGTCCAGTCAATCCGAGCGCGGTCACGGCTGAATCAGCCAATTGAGCCACGTCGGCACTCTCGGCTCCCTCAATCCTCCTGACGGACACGGCGTTACCCACCCGCCCCTCTTTGAGTTCTGTCTTCTCCAACACCACCACAAGATCGTCCTGACCCGGCTCCGGCCTGCTGTGGAGGACCACGGGCGCGTACTCCGTTCCAGGCGCGAATCGTTGCACGATCCAGGAATCGTCCAAGGAGGACCAGACGCGGGCCGCGTTCCGGCCGCCGTCGCCAGTCTTTTCCAGGATCTGAACCCCGCGTCCACCGCGCGAAATCCGTGGCTTGACCACCAGGGACCCCCCTAACCGCGCCATCGCCTCGTTGACAGAGGCGAAATCGCCGGGGAGCCCGAAATCGGGGACAGCGACGCCTGCATTGGCAAGGCACCTCATGGTGAGGAATTTGTCATTCGCGATTCGAACGGGCGCGGGTTCGGCAATGAGGACCTCGACATTAGGAGCGAAGCCTTGCCGGGCTTCGGAAACCAGCACGAGTTCATCGCTGACGGTCGGCACCACGAGCTCGATGCCATGGGCGCCCACGAGTCCCCGCAATTCCCACAGATAGTCGGGAGAACTGGAGGCCGATACCAAGGAGACCATGTCAGCCGCTGAACCGTGGACCGGTTGCATATCAACGCCCAGGACCCAATGTCCCAGTTCCCTCAGCTGACCCGCCAAGGAGGAGCCAGCTGGCCCTCCAACGCCTGTTACGAGTACCCGAACCATCAGAACTCCCCTACGGCAGAGCCAAGTAGTCGAACAGGTTCGAAACCCTCTGCATATGTCGTCTTCACTTGCGAGCCCCTGAACGCTGCGAGGCTGCGGACTCTTTCTGCACTCATATACGGCTTGCCCTTTTGGTTCCGGTGCATGGCAACGGCGTGAATCTTCACGTCCACATACCCCGCGATATCCACGAAGACACTGGGATCGAACTGCCGTGTGGATGAAGGACTCTCGAAGCACAGGATGGAGGAGTGCTGGCGGGCCGCCCGCATAGTCGCACTGTGTACGGCCTGATGGTCCTGGTGGTAGTCGTTACGGGAATGGGTGATCACAACGTCAGGGCGAAAATCGGCCATCACGGCTTCAATCGCTTGGACCATTTCATCCCCATGTTCCGCGAGGCTGGTGTCCGTAAAGTCGTGGACATGGACCTTGGACGCACCCATGAAATCCGAGCCCGATGCGGCTTCGGTGACACGGATGGAGCTGTCTCCTCCCTTTCCCCCCGAGCTCATCACCATGGTTCGGACTTCATGCCCGGCATCGGCCAATTTGGCGAGGGTGGCACCGCAAGCCAATTCCAGGTCATCAGGGTGCGCTCCTATGGCCAGCACCCTTCGAGGCTGAATGGCCACACCATGGTGAATCCTGAAGGCTGGCGCGACAAGAAAGCCCACAATCAACCCGGCTCCTGCGAGCAGGACTACAACCTCAAGCCATGGGCGCTGCGTCGGCCCCATTGCGCATCCCACCAGAGACAGCAGCAACAGGGCGCCCAAACTTGCCATGGCCCATCGGAGGCCATGCGGCGAGCTGAACCTGCGAACGAACCAGTTTTGACCGATCGGGAGCAAAGCCCAAACCGCCGCCAACGCGCCCAGCAAGCCCGCAGCGGCCAACAACGTCGCTTTCATATTTCCCCTAAATTGCACAGATAAATGGGCGACTGCCCTCTCGGGGCACCGCCTCTGAGGTAGTGGCCTGAGCAATAGGTTCGTGACGCTGTATCCAGCAGTGATTCGGGGTCAGTATTTGTGCACAAATTCGCCAGCTGCAAGACCACTTCCACTCAAGGAATATGTCAGGACACCGGCGCCCTTTTTTCGCTTGGACTGGGCTGAAACCTGAAAATGGAGGTCGCTCCGCCGTGCCGAACCTGTAATGCACGTGACGGCTGTCCGCCCCTCCATCGAGCACGACCACCCTTCCGGAGCAATCAATGAACTCTCCTGGATCCGTGCATCCGGCTCCACAGAGAACACGGCTTTGGCCGGTCCCAGGGACTGTGAACCGCCGATCCCAAAGTCCACCTCCATGGCCGTCATGCCGGAACCATGGTCCTTTGGTATCCGCACCGAGGCTGTCACCGCTACAAGTGACGCGGGAAGGGCAGTTGCCGCTGATGAGGCGGGGTCCGGCGAAGGAACAGATTGTTGCGAGGGCGGCTGGGATTCCATGCCGGAAGGTACCGGGGCGGCGACCAAGGGTTCGGCCCCAGCGTTTGAGCCCTCATGCCCGGCGCTTGACGGCGCTGGCTCAACTGCAGCTGGCGACGCCGGCGATGGCAGGCTCGGCATCGGCGTCGCTGTGGGAGTGGGGGCATGAGTCCCTACGAATGACTCCTGATGGGAGGAACTTGTCTCAATGGCCAACTGCTCCATGGGGACATCCGGCGTCAAGCGACCAACGATTCCAACCGCGCCCAGAGCCAGGCCCAATCCTGCTACCGCCACCATGGCCATTACCGCTGGTTGCCCGATAGCCGGGACCACTATCGCTGCCTTGATGGGGACCAGCCCTCCCAGGAAACCCAGTCCGGCACCCTTGGCTGCCAAGGTGGCGAGAGGTACGCCGGTCACCAGCGGAATAAGCACAGCCCTCATGGTTCCCTGAACGTCCTTTAGTTCCGAGAGAGCGCCGGTGCATTTCGAGCAACCATTAAGGTGTTGACGCATCTTGCGTTCAGCAATCCTTGAAAGTCCACCTCGAATGAAGGTACCGAGTTTCGACGCGAATCCAGCGCAGTCGCTGTCCGGTTCTTCCGCCACATGGGCCTGCAGGTATTGCCTCCTCAGGCCTTCCCGTGCCCTAAGCGCCAGTGCTGACACGGCATTCGCGGACAGACCCAGAAGCGGCGCCACCGCCGCTGGCTTCATTCTTTCCACGTCCAGATACCACAGCACGGCCTGCCACCGTTCGGGAAGGGCGCGAAATGCCTTTGCGACCGTATGGGATTCGAAGGCTTTGACTACAGCATCGGGATCCGGCAGCGTACGGTCAAGAATTGCGTCATCGCTACTGGGCAGCGACCTCCCGGCCTTCCGGTTCCGATGATGTGACAGACGGGTGACAGTGGACAGCAGATACGCCCTGAAGAAGGTGTCCGGCCCCCGTCCCGCAACCAGGCTCTGCAATACGGCTTGGAAAGCCTCGGCCACAACATCCTCGGCGTCACTTGGATTGTCCACGTTTCGCCGGGCCACTGTGGACGCGACGGACATGTGGCGTTCGTACAGTTCGTCGAATGCGGACATGTCACCGCCCCGCACCAACCCGATAAGATGACCATCGCTCTCAACTCCCGCGCTGGAAGCGTTGTCAGTACCTGTCCCGGATGCCATTTAAGGCAGCCCCACAACGTATAAAATCGTGCCCATATATACGCAGTGCGCATCAAGCTCAAGTCATGACGCGAATTTGTATAGGCTCTTTACCAAAGAGATCCTTCCACCGCTTTTCGTCATGAATCCTTAGTCGGACGCACTATTCGGATATGACATCGTTCCGGACAAAATCATTCGCCGAATGTACATTTTCCCGACACCTGTTGATGCGCAGATGGCAGACCACCAGTTATCAGAATGGTTGGCGGTTCCCCGCAGACTGGTTCCTGCCCGAGGTCCGCACGGTGGTGACATCGCTGGCAACTCGAGCCAATGTTCCACCTCCTACAGCAAGATCCTTGGGCGCGGCGCGGGCTAGGAACGGCGTTGGAATCAGCGAAACCATGACGGACTTCCGCGCCCTCTTCCTCGCGGCAGACCGGAACATGGATATAGAGGCTCTCCAATCCTTGGCTGAGGGATGGGCAGAGGCCGCCGATTCTGCACCAGCGATTTCGTGCACGGACGTTGAGACGGGCCTGGCCACGCAAGCCCATTTCCAGCGACAAATCCACGAACTCTCCATTTTTGGAACGGCATGTTCCCACCCTTACGCCCTTGCGATCCTGTCACTGCCCCAGCCCCTTGAGAGCCGCAGTCATCGCTGGACCCTGCTGGCGCGGCTCGGAGAAACTGTTCAACGGCAGCTGCACGGGACAGGTGCTACTGCCATGTACAAGAATTCTGCTGTCCACGTGCTGTTACCTCTCTCGGCGAACAACCTTGGGCAACTGATGGAGTGCAGGACTGCCATGGAAAGCCTGGGCGAAGGAGCCCTGCGACCCGCGCGCATGCAGTTCTTCCCGTTGGCAAATGCCTCTTCAGAGCCCGCGCCCCAGGACTACATTCCCGAGGCAATGTGAGTGAAGCCTGTTGGTGCCGTCACGAACAGCGTTGAGCCGCCACTCACCATGCGACGAGACACGCTTCCGCATTCGAAGGACCATCCAACACATGAAGAATCAGCTCCATCTAAAGTCTGCCTCCTTGGTGGCCGCGCTACTGGCTGTTGTGGTGACAGCCTTCGGGCTCGCCTGGTCGGCAGGGCCAGCCAATGCTGCCGTGATCCCGGGTGCGGCGGTCACCATCAGCACGGATTCGGTAGTTACGAACCAATGGGACCAAGTAGACCTGACCTGTCAGTGGTCCGTTCCTGACAACTCGCAACCGGGCGATACCTTCAACCTCCAGCTACCACCAGAGCTTCGATGGTTTGGTGCCGCGTCATTTGATCTTGACAACGCCGACGGCGTAACGGTCGCCAAGGCAGCAGCGAACGATGCCGGACAAGTGGTCTTCACGTTGACCGACTTCGTGGCGGACCATCCCAACAATGTGGGTGGGACGTGCAATTTCAGTACGCAATATGCTGTGCAGCCGGGCACCGGCGAAACGACGGAACTGAACTTCACCGTGGGATCCACAGTGGTACGCGTGCCTGTGGATGTCGATGGTCCATGCACCAAAGACTGCGATCCCGCTCCCCCTACTTCGGCGGGGAAGTCCATGTGGTGGGCCGACGCTCCCCAAACTGAACTTGAATCCATCTTTTACATGCCTCCGATGCCTTCAGAATCAAACGACGTCGTTGTCACCGACACGCCCTCCGCTGGCATGGAAATCGATTGTGACCACATCACTCCACGGGTGGGCAAGGTTGTCAGCAGCTCCGGAAACATCACCGAGCCAATGGACAACGAGCGATACCCCGCAACTGTCGAGTGCACTCCCCAAGAAGCAACGGTGCGATGGACAGGCCTGCCCAAGGGCGAACGGGTGGAGCTGTTCGTCGTCACCAAAGTGACCGACAAGAAGCTGGACGTCTACACCAACAGCGGAATCGTGACTATTGCAGGCGAGGAAACCCCCGTTGGGGCCGAAACCCGGCGGACGCGCGCTGACGGAACAGGCAACGGAACGGCAAGCCCGACACCGACGCCCACGCCGACGCCGAGCCCCACCACCGCAACACCCACACCCACGCCCAGCCCGAGCCCGAGCCCCAGCACCGCAACACCCACACCCACGCCTACAACAACACCCACGCCCAGCCCGAGCCCCACCACCGCAACACCCACCCCTACAACAACACCCACGCCGACGCCGAGCCCCAGCACCGCAACACCCACGCCCAGCCCTAGCATCAGCACCGCAACACCCACGCCCAGCCCTAGCATCAGCACCGCAACACCCAGCCCAAGCGCCAGCACCACAAGCCCGGTACTTGTAGCCACTGACGAGCCCACTCAGCCCGCAGAAGTTGCAGGACCAGAACCCCTGGCTACTACTGGCGCTCAAAGCCCAGCCTTCATCTACGCAGCCGCTGCACTGTTGGCCTTGGGATCGTTGCTCGCTTTCCTGGGCGTCAGGCGATCGGCTCGTCGTCAGCACTAAATAGCAAAAGGCCGAGTCGGATGGCCACGGACATCCCGATAGCCATGCAAGACCGCAAGGACTCATAGGCTCCACTGCGAATGGCGATCTCAAGCAAACGATGGGCCGCGCACACGATGCGCGGCCCATCGTTGCACGCATAGGGTTGCACTCATAGGGTTGCACGCATCCGGACGCATGGTCGGGGTTCCACACTCAATGCTGCACGCTTCCGGGAATGCACCGGTGCGGCGCATAGTTGAGGAGATTGCAAAGCCGCCCAACCGTGGCTCACATCTGACGAGGAGAATCATGAGCTCGCCCACCACTGCAACAGACGCCCAGCTTGCCCGTTGGGAGCGGTTCCGAACGTCTAGGAATGCAGCACTGGCGTCGGACCACGGGTGGCTGACGCTCACGTCGTTTCAGTGGCTCGAGTCGGAGCCGGCAGAAGTCGAGTTTGCCCCGGGCCTGTGGTCAACGGATGGCAGGACTGCAGCCCTCACGGCCACCAGCGAGGACGGCCTGACCCTCGTTGAGACCGGCGAAAGCGTTGATGGAACCGTGACGGCAACCCTGCAGGATGAAGAGTCCCTGATGTGGGTGCAGTACGGCGGCGATGACGGCAAGCAGGTGGTGGTGGAGCTTGCGATGCGCGCGGACAAGTATGCCATCCGGACCAGAGATGCGGGCTCGCCTGTTTTTACGGACTTCACTGGGGTTCCGACCTACGATTACAACCCGGACTGGGTGATTCAGGGTCGGTTCGAACCCTATGACCAGCCGGTGGATGTACCCATCGGAACGGCCAACCCCTTGGTGGACGGCGTTCATCGTTCGGTCGGGGAGGTGGTGTTCCGCGTTCCTGGCGTTGCCCATGAAGTCCGACTCCATGCTGAGGAAGAGAAACTCGGCGCTTTGAACGTGACCTTCCATGATGAAACCAACGGCGACACGACGGACGAGTGGCGGAAGGTATTCATCCCCCGCCCACGCCCTGATGGATCTGTGGTGATCGATTTCAACCGCGCCATCAACTACCCCAGCGCCTTTACCCCTTATGGCACCTGCCCGATGCCGGTCCGCGGAAATTCGATCGACGTCCGCGTTGAGGCTGGCGAAAAGATCCCTCAGGAGTAAAGCGCCGGGAACCCGGACAGCGGCTGGCTAGACGATGGCAGAGACACCCGTTACTGCACGGCCCACGATCAATGAGTTGATCTCGTATGAGCCCTCGTAGGTGAAGATGGCCTCAGCGTCGGCGAAGATCTTGGCAATTTTGTAGTCGGTGACGATACCGTTTCCGCCCAGGATGGACCGTCCCAAGGCCACGCTTTCACGCATGCGTGCACTGCAGTAGGCCTTTGCCAGAGCCACCTGTGACATGTCGGCACCGCCGTGCCGGGCACCTTGTGCGTCGCGGGAAATGCCCTCCTGAAGTTGGGCGATCCGCACCATCATTCCCATGCTGGCCACGGCGTTGCCGAGCATGTCCACCAGGTGCTGTTGGATCAGCTGGAACCGGGCAAGGGGTTTACCGAACTGCAGTCGTTCCACCGCGTACTGCCGCGCAACATCGAAGGCCGCCAACTGCTGGCCGACTGCCTGCCAGGCAACCATGATCCGTGAGCCGCGCAGGAGGTGGTTCGTGTCCGCGAAACTGCTGATTCCTGCGAAACGGTCTGATTCCGTGACGTGGACGTCTTCGAAGAGAATGTCGGCATTCTGGACTGTCCGCAGGGCGATCTTGTTCTCAATCCGGCTCCGGGTGATACCCGGTAGCGAGGCGTCAACGATGAATGCTCGTACAGCGCCATCGCTTTCATCTTTGGCCCACACCAGCATGTAGTCGCAGAACGTCCCGTTGCCGATCCAGCGCTTGGCGCCGTTGATCACCCAGTAATCGCCGCCGTCGGACTCGGCCCTTTCCACACGGCGTGCTGTTGTCTGCATACCGCCCGCGACGTCGGATCCGTGCTCTGGTTCGGTGAGCGCAAAGGCGCCTGTGGTGCGGAGGTTTGAGGCGTCGTCGAGGTATTTGTCCTGCTGGGCGTCGCTGCCAAAGTCGTAAAGCGATTCAACGAAGAGATCGTGGTGGACCATGAAGAATGTCGCGATGGAGGTGTCCACCCGTGTCATCTCGGCAATGACCAACCCGGCGAACAAATGTGTGTAGCCGCGCTGGGCCGGAGCACTGAGCCGGAGGGCCGCGAGCTTGGGCAGGATGTGTTCGGGGAACTCGGCTTTGTCCCACCACTGCCCTGCATAGGGGGCGATCTCAGAGGCAAGGAAGGAGCGGAGCTCGTTGAGCTTTCGCTGTTCCTGGACGCTCAGGAGAGACTCAAAGTCGAAGAAGTCAGCCGTAGGAAGGTCTGCCACAGACGCCGGTATATAGCGCCCCGAAGCCGCGGGAGCCGGCCCGCCGCTGTAGTCCCCCATCATTTCAGGCCCATGCGGATGGCGCCGTCCAACCGGATCGTCTCGCCGTTCAGCATGGCATTCTCGACGATGTGGGCGGCAAGATTGGCATATTCGGGCGCGCGGCCGAGCCGTGCAGGATGGGGTACTTGCTGGCCGAGCGACTCCTGGGCAGCTTGGGGCAATCCGGCCATCATCGGAGTCTCGAAGATGCCGGGGGCAATGGTGGCAACCCGGATCAGGGAGCGGGCGAACTCGCGCGCCAGTGGCAGTGTCATCGCCGCAACAGCACCCTTGGATGCGGCATAGGCTGGCTGGCCGATCTGCCCTTCGAAAGCGGCGACGGACGCCGTATTGATGATGACTCCGCGTTCCGGGCCGCCTAATTCGGTAGTGACCGGCTCATTTTCCACCATGGCCGCAGCTGCGAGACGGATGACGTTGAAAGTTCCAACGAGGTTGATCTGGATGACTTTGTTGAATGCCTCGAGCGGCAGGACGCCATCACGACCCAGGACCTTGCCCGGCGTCGCGATGCCTGCGCAGTTAACTACGATCCGCAGGGTTCCCAGCGAAGCGGCGGCGTCGACGGCGGCCTGGACCTGGGCTTCGTTGGTCACGTCTGCGGGGGCAAAGACAGCCCGTGGAGCTGAATCCCCACCAGCGGAACCCGCGGCATTCGAGCCAGCTCGGTTCGAGCCAGCCGCCGAGCCAATGGCGTTCAACTCTGCCGCGTAATCCTCCCCGGCAGAATTTGGCAGGTCCACCAACACCACCGACGCTCCGCCGTCGAACAAGCGCTTAGCGGTTGCCGCGCCCAAGCCTGACGCCCCGCCGGTGACCAGCGCGACC
Source organism: Paenarthrobacter sp. RAF54_2 (assembly GCF_052113945.1). Classification (NCBI taxonomy): domain Bacteria; kingdom Bacillati; phylum Actinomycetota; class Actinomycetes; order Micrococcales; family Micrococcaceae; genus Paenarthrobacter; species Paenarthrobacter sp. RAF54_2. Next base: position 27,249 of record NZ_JBFRDV010000011.1, on the reverse strand, counting down.
GTGCCCTTGATGTCCATCCATCCTCCTTGATGCAGAACTCAAATCCGTTAATGCATGTTAACTGGAATTGTGATCCGGCGCACCTTGGGCCCCCGATAGGCTGATTCCATGTCCACCGAAAGCAACCCCGCCAGCCAGCAACCACCCGCAACGGAGGCGGCAATGTGGGCCATTCGGGCAGATGAGGCCGCCCGTTCTGTCACACGCGCCTTCGGCAGACGGCTGCTTTTCCTCCCAGGCACCCACATCGGCGCCATCAGCATCCCCTCCCGGGGCATTCGCAGCCTTCTCGGTCCATGGCACTACTGGTGGCAGGCGCACTACGTCGACTGCTTGGTGGACACGGGTCGGCGGGAACTGGCCGCCAAGAGAAAGTTCGACGGCGACTCCCGCCCGAGCGCGGGACGGCTCGCTTCCCGGCTGGTCACCACCATGCGGTTCAGAAACTTCTTCCGGTACGTCAACGATTACTACGACGACATGGCCTGGCTGGCATTGTCCACGCTCCGGCTGGAAAAGCTGGCCGAGGAGACGCGAAAGCCCGGACGTCGCCGGAATGCATACATCCGCCGGAAGTTGACGCTTCAATTCGACTCAGCCTCCACGGACGACCTGGGTGGCGGAACATTCTGGAGTACCAAGAGGGACTTCAAGAACACCCCGGCAACGGCCCCTGTGGCCCTCTACTTCGCACGAACCGATCACCGTGAGAGGGCTCAAGCCCTGGTGAATTGGCTGAACGGTAAGCTCCTTCACCCCGATCGAGGCCTTTATCTCGACGGATTACGGCTGCGCAAGGGGCAAGTAATCCTCGAAGATGCGATCTACACCTACAACCAAGGGCCAATCCTTGGGGCACTCCTGGAACTGGGCGGAGTGGAGAACCTGGACCGCGCCGCCCATCTGGTCGAAGCCGTTGCGAGGGAGCTCACGGTGCCCGGCACGCAAGTAATTCACGGTGATGGAACCGGGGATGGGGGCCTCTTTACCGGCATCCTGATCCGTTACCTTGCACTCGCCGCGAGGGATCAGCGTCTCCCGGAAACCACGCGCAAGGCAGCCAGAGGCCTTGTATTCAGCACAGCCGGGGCCTTCTGGGATGGCCGCTGGGAGTCCACCAATGATCCCAAGTATCCGGGTCCCACCTTCTCCCCCAACCCCCTGCGCCCGGCGAGTGAGACGTATCCGGCGGGGACCGCCGTCGAGCTTTCCACCCAACTGCAGGCCTGGATGACGCTGGAGGCGGCAGCCACATTGGCGAGCTAGCAATTACGGCACGCAATAGTTCCGTAATTGTTGTGATCCTTGTCACATAAGCCCTTCAGGCTTTGGAAGCATAGGTTTGCCTAACCTACGCTTTTCTCAGCGGGTTCCCCCAAACCTTCCCGCTCACACGGAACAAGCCCAAAGCTTGGCACTCTGTGTCTTTGTTCGCAGAAAGAAGCCCTTATGAAGCTCTCCAAAAACGCGCTGGCGGGCATCGCCCTGCTCGCATCCGCCGCCCTTGGCCTCACCGCCTGTGGGTCCAATGCCGGCGCCCCTGCCGCCTCGGGTTCACCGTCGGATGCGGCCGCTTCGGGCGATGGCATCACGGTGTACAACGCGCAGCATGAGAGCCTGACCCAGGAATGGGTGGACGCCTTCACCAAGGAAACCGGCATCAAGGTCACCATGAGGCAGGGCTCGGATACCGAACTTTCCAACCAGATCGTCCAGGAAGGTGCTGCTTCTCCGGCAGACGTATTCCTGACGGAGAACTCCCCCGCAATGGCGCAGGTTGAGAATGCAGGACTGTTTGCGGACGTGGACAAGGCCACGCTGGATCAGGTCCCCGCTGAATTCCGTCCTTCCACGGGCAAGTGGACCGGCATCGCAGCCCGCTCCACCGTCCTGGTGTACGACAAGAACAAGATCAGCGAAGACAAGCTGCCCAAGTCGATGCTGGACCTGGCGAACCCGGAGTGGAAGGGCAAGTGGGCCGCTTCACCCTCCGGCGCTGACTTCCAGGCGATCGTCGCAGCGCTGCTCGAACTCAAGGGCGAAGCCGCCACGGAAGAGTGGCTCAAGGGCATGAAGGAAAACTTCAAAGCCTACAAGGGCAACAGCACGGCAATGAAGGCCGTCAACGCCGGTGAAGTGGACGCCGCCCTGATCTACCACTATTACTACTATGGCGACCAGGCCAAGACCGGCGAGAACTCCAAGAACGTCACGCCGTACTTCTTCAAGAACCAGGATCCTGGCGCGTTCCTCTCGGTCTCCGGCGGCGGTGTCCTGAAGTCGTCCAAAAAGGCCGCAGATGCCCAGGCATTCTTGAAGTTCATCACTGGCAAGACGGGCCAGGAAGTCCTGAAGAACGGTACGTCGTTCGAGTACGCCATTGCCTCGCAGGTGGACGCCAATGACAAGCTTGTCCCCATCAAGGAGCTGCAGGCACCCACCGTTGACCCGGCAAAGCTGAACTCCACAAAGGTCACCGATCTGATGACCAAGGCAGGACTCCTGTAATTCTGTGAGCACTGAACTATCGGCTCCCGACATTCCACAGTCGGCAGGGAGCACGACGACGGCGGGCAAGGGCAAACGTCCTCGCCCGCCATTCGGCGTTTCCACGGTGTCGTTGCTGGCGGTGTTGATCGCGCTGTTTTCCCTGATGCCCTTGGGCTACGTCATCTTCATGACGGCAGCGACAGGCTGGGACACCGCCGTCGAACTCATTGTTCGCCCCCGCGTAGGCGAGCTGCTGTTGAACACCATCATGTTGATGGTCCTGACAGTGCCGTTGTGCCTCATTCTTGGGGTGGGTGGCGCTTGGCTGGTTGAGCGCACCAGGCTACGCGGGAGCCGCTGGTGGGCAGTTGCACTGGCGGCACCGCTTGCCATTCCCGCCTTCGTCAACAGCTACGCATGGGTATCGGCCGTCCCTTCAATGGAAGGCATCTGGTCCGGCGTGCTGATCGCCACCCTCTCCTATTTCCCTTTGGTTTACATTCCCGCCGCCGCCACGCTGGGGCGCTTGGATCCGGCGATCGAACAATCCGCCGCGTCGCTCGGCTTGGGTTCCTGGGCCGTGTTCTTCCGAGTGGTGCTCCCCCAGCTTCGTATCGCAATGACCGGAGGTGCGTTGCTGGTCGCCCTGCACCTCCTTGCGGAGTACGGCGCTTTCGCAATGATCCGCTTTGATACCTTCACGACGGCGATCATGGTCCAGTTCCAGTCGACGTTCAACGGTGCCGCTGGAAACATGCTGGCCAGCGTCCTGGTCTTCCTCTGCCTGCTTCTGCTCGTTGCCGAAGTGAAGAGCAGAGGCACGGCCCGCTATGCCCGGATCGGCTCAGGTGCCCAGGCCAAAGCAACTCGGGCGCCCCTGGGCGGATACCAAGCCCCGGCGCAGCTCGCTTTGCTCGCGCTGACTGCGCTGGCGTTTGGGCTTCCTCTCTGGTTCGTCCTGCGCTGGCTTTTTGCCGGAGGTGCTGAGGTATGGGCCGCCGACGAATTCATGCCCGCGCTGCTGCAGACCCTCGTGTACGGCGCTGCCGGTGCCGCCGTAACCACAATCGTGGCTTTTCCCATGGCCTACTTGGCGGTTCGGCATCCCAGCTGGTTCAGCAAGATGCTCGAACTGTCCAACTACGTCACCAGCTCCCTGCCCGGAATCGTGGTGGGCCTCGCCTTCGTCACCGTCAGCATCCGCGCAGTTCCCGGCATCTACCAAAGTGCCAGCGTGCTGGTGGCCGCCTATGTTCTCCTCTTCCTTCCCCGGGCGCTGGTCAACATCCGCTCCGGACTGGCCCAGGCCCCCAAAGAGCTCGATGAAGCCGCTCAATCCCTTGGCAAAGCTCCGCTGGTGTCCTTCTTCAGGGTGACCTTGCGGCTCACCGCACCGGCGGCGGCAGGCGGGGCTGCGCTTGTCTTCCTGGCCATCGTCAACGAACTCACGGCCACGCTTCTTCTCTCGCCCAATGGAACCCGCACCCTGGCAACAGAGTTCTGGAGCAAGAGCAGCGAGATCGACTACACAGGCGCCGCACCCTATGCGCTGCTGATGATCGTGCTTTCCGCCCCGATGACCTACCTTCTTTTCCAACAGTCCAAGAAAGTGGCCGGACAGTGACCGAACAATCTCCACCCAGGCTCCCGTCACCCCGCGTGGCGCCGTCCATTGTGCCCACCACCAACACGCACTTGGACATCTCTGAGGTCACAAAGAATTTTGGTTCCCAGGCTGTGCTGAAGGGAGTCAATCTTTCCGTGGCCAAGGGCGGAACCACGGCCATTGTTGGTCCTTCCGGCTCGGGCAAAACTACACTGCTTCGCTTGATCGCAGGCTTCGAGCACCCAGACACCGGGACGATCTCCCTGAACGGCTCAACGGTTGCGGGCAATGGAGTGTGGTTCCCTGCGCACAAACGGCAGGTGGGATACGTCGCCCAGGATGGAGCGCTTTTCCCGCACCTGACCGTGGGACAGAACGTCGCTTTTGGGCTGGATTCCGGAAAGCTCGACGGCGGCCGCCGGGCCGTTGCTTCCCGCGTCCAGGAACTGCTCGAAATGGTGTCGTTGGACGGCTCCATGGCGAAGCGGCGTCCGCACCAGTTGTCAGGCGGGCAGCAACAGCGCGTTGCCCTGGCACGTGCCCTGGCCCGCGAACCGGAGCTCATGCTGCTGGATGAGCCGTTCTCAGCGCTAGACGCCGGGCTTCGCGTAGCTACTCGGCGAGCGGTGGCCAAGGTGCTCAATGCGGCAGGCGTGACAACCATCCTCGTAACGCACGACCAAGCCGAAGCCCTTTCCTTTGCCGACCAAGTAGCCATCATGCGCGGCGGAAAGCTGGCACAGATCGGCAACCCGTTTGTGGTCTACACACGCCCAGCCGACCGCGCCACAGCAGAGTTCCTCGGCGACGCCGTGATCCTGGATGCCTGGATGGAAGGGTCCCTGGCCACGTGTTCCCTGGGCGGGATTCCCGTCCGCCGGCCACCAGCACAGGGCAAGGTGCAGCTCATGCTCCGCCCGGAGCAGATCCGCATCGCACCGGACGGCCCGATCCGCGGCGTGGTTGTGGACACGGACTACTTCGGCCCTGAAACGACCGTCCGAATAAGGCTCGGCGCTTACACCGCGGCGGACGGCGTCCTGTCCGGAAATGGCCACCGCTACCCCGGCGGAGGGGAAATCATCACCATCCGGCACTGGAACGCGTCCATCACGAAGCCCGGCACCGAACTCTGCCTTCGCGTCGTGGGCGAAGGCGTGGCGTTCGCGCCCGAGGCCTGAGTTATCCGCGCTGGGAAGCCTGCCTGGGCTCCGAGGCCGGACGCTTCTTCTGCGGGTATGGCGCCTCGTGCCGGGCAAGCATCTCCACGAAACCAGCGATCTTCCGCTCCCTCGTGTCTGCCCTTTTGACGAGGTTGGTCCGGTGTATGAGGGCGAAGCGGTTCTGGGAGGTCAGGACATCGAACATGGCCTGCGCCTCCGGAACAGCGGCGATGGCAGCTGCGAGATCATCGGGAACCACTGAATCCGCAGGACCGGCGTAGGCAGCTTCCCAACGCCCATCGGCTTTGGCGGCGTCGACGGCGGCCCATCCCGCTGCGGTCATCTTGCCTTCCTGGTCCAAGCGGGCGATGTGCCCGACGTTTCGTGCTGACCAGATGCTCCGGCGCCCCCGGGGTGTCATGCGCTGGAAGAAGCTGTCGGCGTCGCGGCTTTTTGATTGGCCGTCGATCCAGCCGAAGCACAGCGCCTCGTCCAGCGCGGCGTCGTAATCCAGCTCCGTGACGTTCCCACCCTTTTTATGCAGGACCAGCCACACACCCGGGCTGTCGGCAGCGTGCGCCTCAAGCCACGCACGCCATTCGGCCGCGTCCTTGACGATCAATTCTTCGAGCTCGATGGGCATGGATTCATTCTGCGGCAAACCCGACCGCATAGTGTGGAGGTCAGAAGCCGGAGTGCCAGCGAAGCCAGCCCAGGAGGACCCATGTTGCGAGCCCGCCCCATCCACTACACATCGCACTTTGAGCAGTGGACCACGCTGCTGCAGGCGCTGGGTTTGGTGAAGACGGTGGACGACGGCGACTGGCAGGAGTTCGACGCCGGCTCGGGTCGCCTCGCGATGGGTCGGCTGGAGCACGGCCACCCACTGGATGGTTACACGATCTTCAGTGTCGAGGTAGGGAATTTGGAGGAGTTCGCACGCCGTACTGAGGAAGAGGGCAGTCAAGCAGAGCTCCATCAGGCCTCCTACGGGCCCACGGTGCGTATCTCGGCCGATGACGGTTTCGAGTTCTTTGCTTTCCCCGCGCGACGGGCAGCAGATGGCAGCTGGGCCACATCCAGTGATGCCGACCCAGCACTCACGGTGGCAGGGACGTGGGTGAGCCCTTTGGTGGCGTTCTCCGGAAATGTTTTGCGCAACATCGGCGCCCGGCCCCGCACCTCGGATGATGAATCGGCGACCTTCACCACCAAGAACGGCGGCATACTGCGCATCATCCACGGTGCGGACGCCACCAACGGGGACCTCGCGTTTGAGTACGACGGCGATTTGGAACCACTGCTGGAGCGCCTTAAGGCTGCGGCCATCGAGGCCAGGATCACCGAAGACGTCCTGTACGTCGCCAACCCGGATGCTGTGAGTGGCGCGGCGCCGGCTTCGATTGTCGTGGAGAAGTCACCAGTCCCGGCCGCGTAATACAGCCGAGAGCGTAACCCCGCAGCCACGGCGCCGCTGCCACCAAACTTCGGCTGGGGATGCGGTAGAACTTAACCATGAGCGTACGTACACCCGACCCGTATCCAGGCTGGCTTTCCGACGAAGACCTGTTCGAAGCCCGCGGCCGCCTTCCCATGGTCTACGTGGAGGCAGTCCCCGTTCGCCTGGATCCGCTCGGGTACGTCAATGAAGTCGGCTCCCTCCTGCAGGGCGACGCCGACGGCAACATGGTGCGCTACCTCGTCTCCGGCCGCGTGCTTTACCGTGAAACCATCCGGGCAGCCCTGCTGCGGCACATGGAAAAGGACCTTGGCCCCCTCGCATTCCCGCAACTGCCCATCAGCCCGGTTCCCTTCACCGTGGCCGAATACTTCCCCGCCCCGTCCCAGACAGGCTTCACCGACGACCGTCAACACGCGGTGTCGTTGGTCTTCATCATCCCCGTCACCGGCGAATGCGAACCGCGCCAGGACGCGCTGGAACTCACGTGGATGACGCCGCAGGAAGTCCTGAGTGACGACGTTCAACAGGAGTTCGAGGGTGGCCGCGGGAACCTCGTGCGCCAAGCTTTGGCCTTCTCCGGCATCGTCTTATAGTCCGTCATCGTCCTTTAGTTCGGCAGCGTCCTTTAGCGGGTCCCGCGTCCTGCGGCGGCTGGAGTTTGTAGACTGGACGGCGGACCGCAAGAGAACCAAAGGACTTCCGATGACTCACAGCCCAGCCTCACAGCAATACCGCGAAAAGCAGGCTGGGGACCTGCAACCCGGAGACTTTGTGTTCCTGCCCGGAGACGGGCCTGCCGAGGAAATCGGCAGCATAGAGGTTCAAAACGATGATTATGGTGTTGCCGCGCTGTTGCTGGTGACAACGGTCGACGGCGGGACGGTGCGGATCGCTGTTGGCTCCAGTGTGCCAGTGGGTGACGGAGCTTCCGCCGGCTCGGCCGCGCCCGAAGCCGCCGTCCGCCTGCCTGAATCCGAAGCCGACGCGGAGTCCAGCACCTCGCTGGAAGGCGACTCTGACGCAGCAGCGGGTTCCGCCGTCGTCGTTCCCCCACGCCCGGAAACGCCTCCTGCGGTTACCACGCCCGTCCCCGAAGAGCTCGCGCTGATCCCCGAGCCGGACGGGACGCCAGAAGCCGTGGTGCGGGCCGCCGTCGCCAATCACAAGGGCAAGAACGGCGTTCAGGTGCTCGCCGAAAGGCTTGCGAAGGGCATCAACACCAAATCCGGCAGCTGCCTCCGGGATCTCAGTAACCTGGCGTTCGATCTTTGCATCGTGCTGCGCGATCCGGACAACGCCCTGGCTGTGGCGGATCTCCTGAACGTGCTTCCCTTTGACGGCAACCCCGACCGCTGGGCGTCGATCGAACGCGCCCTGGCACTCTCGAGCTTCATCTGCCGGGAGGGCGGGCAAACCGAACGCGCGGCCGTCTACGAGAAATTGCTGCGGGCCCATGAGTCTGAGGAAACAGACCCTTTCAAGGCCCGAATCGCCGCGAAGGTCCGCCAACGCGCCCTGAACGAACCGAATTTGTACGACAAGGAAATCTTCCGCGCGATCGATAACGGCAATCATGAAGCCGAGCGCGAATGGCGGTTCCTCCGTCTGGAGTCCCTGTTGTTCCTGCGGGCCCACGGTGGATCCGAGACACTCGGAGAAGAGGAGCTGGGCCGACGCATCGGCGTCGAACTGGACGCTGTGCGGGCCTGAAAGAGCAGTGCCCTGACCAACCCGCCTAGTCCCGGCACTTGTAAACTTCAAGACCTGTATTACGGACGCGAACGGCGGTAGATTCGGGGCCATGACGAACAATCTGAGCGTTGTGATTAATGCCGACGCGCAGCAGGTTTGGACAATGCTGCGCGAACCCTCCCTGGTGGCTCAATGGCACGGATGGGAAGCCGATGACCTCGCCGATGAAATCAAACAGATCTACTTCCACCCGGATGTTGTGGAAAATGCGGATCACACCAAACTGACTGTCCACGCCGGGGATGAGTTTGAGCTCCACCCTGTTTCCGGCGGCACTGAAGTCAAAGTCACCCGCGCCGCGCTGGACCATGACTCCGAGTGGGCGGAATGGGACGAGGACATCACGCAGGGCTGGCTGACCTTCCTGCAACAACTCCGTTTCGCCCTCGAGAGACACCCTCATGCTCAGCGGCGCACCCACTTCGTGTCCCTTCCGGGAAGTGGTGGCCTCGCCATCGAAAAGCTGGGGCTTGGCGACCTCCCGCCGGTCGGCGACGAGTATTCGCTCACACTTTCCACCGGTGAGGAGATTTCCGGCAAGGTCTGGTTCAAGAGCCGTCACCAGGTGGGCCTCACAGTGCACAGCTACGCAGAGCACGGCGACGGGTTGCTGATCGTTGCAGAGCAGCTGCCGATCCCCGAGAAAAGGCCCGACGGCGGTTCCATGGTGATTGCCTCCACCTACGATTTGGGGGCCCACACTTTGGCGGACATCAGGTCCTCCTGGGATAACTGGAAGGCTGAGAACTACAACTCCTGAGGACGGGTTCCGCAGGTTACCCGGGGTAAAGCTGGCACACTTGGTAGCGTGCCAGCTTCCGCTTTCCTGCCCTCGTCTCCTCCGTCCACTGCCTTGCCGGGCCCTTCTTCACGGCAAACCGAGTTCTCGTTTTCGGTGGGCCAGCGCCTGACCGAAACGTCTTCGCCGTCGGACGCCTTGATCAATGCCAATGGCGGCACATTCCTGGGCCGGACCGGAACCATCACCACGCCGCACGGAACAATCCAGACGCCCGCGTTCATCGCCGTCGGGACCAAAGCAACAGTCAAGGCCGTGCTGCCCGAGTCCATTGCCGGGCTCGGCGCGCAGGCAGTACTGGCCAACGCCTACCATCTGTACCTGCAGCCGGGCCCTGAGATCCTCGATGCCGCCGGCGGCCTGGGCGCCTTCATGAATTGGTCCGGGCCGACGTTTACCGATTCCGGCGGATTCCAGGTGATGAGCCTGGGATCGGGGTTCAAGAAGGTCATCGACATGAAGAATGTGGACACCTCCGGCCCCGATGACGCGGTGGCACCCGGCAAGGAACGGCTGGCACACATTGATGACGACGGCGTGTGGTTCAAGTCGCACCTTAACGGGGATCGGCACCGCTTCTCCCCTGAGATCTCCATGCAGGTCCAGCATCAGATCGGCGCTGACATCATGTTCGCGTTCGACGAGCTGACCACGTTGCAGAACTCCCGGGCCTACCAGGAGGAGTCGCTGGAACGGACACGGCTCTGGGCCCTGAGGTGCTTGGAAGAGCATGCCCATTTGACTGTTTCCCGGGTGGGAAAGCCGTACCAGGCACTGTTTGGTGTGATCCAGGGTGCACAATACGAGGACCTCCGGCGAAAGGCCTGCCGGGACCTCGGGGCCATGCCTTTTGACGGGTACGGGATCGGCGGTGCCCTGGAAAAGGAGAACCTGGGCACGATTGTGCGCTGGTGCAACGAGGAACTCCCCGAGGACAAGCCACGGCACCTGCTGGGCATTTCCGAGCCGGACGATATCTTCACGGCAATCGAGAACGGCGCGGACACCTTCGACTGCGTCTCGCCCACCCGCGTGGCCCGGAACTCAGCGTTCTATACCCCGTCTGGTCGGTTCAACCTCTCCGGGGCCCGCTATAAGGCCGATTTCGGACCACTGCAGGACGGCTGTGACTGCTACACGTGCGGAAACTACTCGCGCGCGTACATCCACCATCTGTACAAGGCCAAGGAAATGGTCTCGGCCACTCTGATCTCCATTCACAACGAGCGCTTCGTGGTGAAGATGGTGGACGATGCGCGGTTGGCCATCGAGTCCGGGGACTTCTTCGAGTTCAAGGCGGAGACGCTGGGCCGGTACTACTCGTAGCTCTGGTTGGCGTGGCAGGTCTCGCGGGGTTCCTTAGGCTGCGACCGGCCCGTAGCTCGGCTCGCGCTTCTTGATATAGCCGACCACCAACACCGTGATCGGGACGAACAGGAACTCCACGCCAGTCTTGTAGACGAAGCCCACCAGAACGTAGTTGGCGAACATGCCAAAGTCCGTGATGCCGATGACCGAGGCCGCGATGCTGCAGAAGATCAAGGTGTCCACGAATTCGCCCACAACGGATGAACCCATGAGCCGTGCCCACAAAGTCTTCTCGCCCGTGCGCTCCTTCATTTTCACCAGGATCCACGAGTTGATGGTCTGCCCGGCCAGGAAGGCCAGAAGTGAAGCGAGCACGATCTGCGGGACCGGGCCAAGTGCGCCTTCGATAGCCGCTTGCTTGGCGGTTCCGTACTCATCCGTGAAGCCAGGCAGCACGATGATCACCCAGTAGCAGAGTGAAGCAAAGACTGAGAGAGCGAACGAGGTAATGATGGCCTTGCGCGCCACCTTGAAGCCGTAAACCTCGCTCATGACGTCGCCCAGGATGTAGGCCAGGGGGAACAGGAAGAATCCGCCATCGGTGATGATCGGACCAAGCACGACGCCCTTGGATGCGCCGATATTGGACAGGATCAGCACCACGGCCATGATGGCGAGCATGATGCCAAAGTACGGGGATCCGATCGAAGCGAAGCGGGGTGCAGGCTTGCTCAAGGTGCTGGAGCCGGAAGGCGAGGGCATGGGTCATCCATTTCGTAGTGGTTCGCGCGGGCGCTGTTGGTTCAGGCACCCGGCTGTATTAGCACTGTTGTTGGTGGGGCTCAGCCCGACACCAGCTTTATTGTCCCACCCACCAACGTTCTCTCACATCCTGACCGGTTTCCACCGATCTTCTCTCACATCCTGACCGGTTTCTGCGGAACGTTCTTTCACACCCCGAAGTGCACAGCAGTCATCAGCGTCGTGATCTTGTGCCTAGGTAGCGGCGAACCCTTTTCTCGTATTCCGCGTAGGGCCGCCCAAAGGCCTCCAAGAGTGCAGCCTCTTCACGCAGCACGCCCATCTGGTCCACGAGCATTCCGACCGGCAATGTCACGAGCACCCATGATGAACCGGCGAGTGTCCCCGCACCCAAATGGATGAGCCACCACCCCACGTACATAGGATGGCGGGTCATTGCATAAGGACCGCTTGTCACGAGTTCCTCAGGCCTCTCCAAATCGAAACTGCCCGTGGAGCGGCGGTCTCGTTCGGCCAAGGCCCAGGCATTCAGCCCACAGCCAATCACCAGCAGCCCGGAACCCACCATCCGGTGAAGCGTGTCGGACCCCGGCAACGACCACGGGCTAGCCCTTCCGAGAAGGACCATCACGGTCATTCCGGTCACTTGGCCCGGCGGGAGTGGCAGGTTCCTGAATAGCCTCCTCAAGGTGAGCCGAGGGGTCGGGGATGGCTGAGAAATAGTCGCCATACCTGAACAGTAACCCCGCGATCCGCTCTTGTCCGCAGCAAGTGAACGGGACGTGAGAGAGCAACCGCCGAAAGCGGTCAGCATGTGAGAGAACATCCGCCCAAACCGATCAGGACGTGACGGAGGAACTGCCAAAAGGCCAAAGGATGTGAGAGAACATCCGGAAGGGGCCACAGCGCAAAGGCGGGATCAAAGCAAAGCCGCACACCGCCGTCGGGCGTTCAGGTCGTTCAGGGTGTTCACGTCGTTCAGGGTGTTCACGTCGTTTAGGGCGTTCAGGGGCTTGAAACCTAAGGAAGTGTTAGGAAATCGCTTCCAGCGTTGGCTGTGCCCTGCATCACCAATAGTTTGGATTATGTCCTCTTCACCCATGGAGGACCTTTCTTAGTCGACGAAGAGCCATGCGCAAGGACGCCATGAGCAAGAGCTTCATGGACAGAACGAACTCATGCAAGACACGGCTGCCATCGCAGGCGCCGTCCAGGAAGGTTCATTGATGAGCACCCAACAAGCTGCGCCCCTCAGCGAGGCCGCACAGACACGCAAGGCCGTGAGCAACATCCTCAAAGGCTCCGCGGGCAACCTCGTGGAGTGGTTCGATCTCTACGTCTATACGGTTTTCGCGGCGTATTTCCAGTCGCACTTCTTCAACTCCTCGGACGATCTGCAGGCTGGCCTCGAAGCTATGGCGGTCTTCTCGACGTCGTTCCTCATGCGTCCAATCGGCAGTTGGTTCTTCGGCCGCTACGCCGACCGCAAGGGCCGCAAGGCTGCGCTGACCCTCAGTGTGACCATGATGTCGGCCGGTTCGTTCGCCATCGCGGTACTGCCAACCCAGAACGTGATTGGGCTCTGGGCATTGATCCTGTTGGTCTTCATCAGGGTTGTGCAGGGCTTCTCAGTCGGCGGCGAATACGGCACCAGCGCCACTTACATGTCTGAGGCTGCCACTGCCAAGCGCCGTGGCTTCTTCTCCAGCTTCCAGTACGTAACACTCATTGGCGGGCAGATGCTGGCGCTCCTGGTGCTCGTGATCCTGCAGAACACCATGAGCAAGGAAGACCTGACGGCTTGGGGCTGGAGGATTCCATTCGCTATCGGTGGCGTCGCTGCGTTGGTCGTGCTCTGGCTTCGCCGTTCCATGGAAGAAACGCTTTCCGCGGATCAGCTCCGCGCCGCCCATGTGAAGGTTGAAGGCGAGGCACAGCCGGGGACCATGAAGCTGCTGTTCACCAAGCACTGGAAGCCGCTGCTCATCTGCATTGGCATCACGCTCGGTGGCACGGTGGCGTTCTACACGTACACCAACTTCATCCTGAAGTTCATGAATGATACGTCCGGCATCGCCAAGACCGATACCTCCGTCATCAACTTCTGGGCTTTGTTCATCTTCATGCTGCTGCAGCCGGTCTATGGCTTGATTTCGGACAAGATTGGCCGCAAACCGCTGCTCATCTGGTTCGGGGTCACGGGCGTACTGTTCACGTGGCCGTTGCTCTCCACGCTGTCCGGAACCAAGGATCCGTTCATGGCGTTCCTGCTCATGCTCGGCGGTCTGCTGATGGTGGGTGGCTACACGTCGATCAATGCGCTCGTGAAGGCTGAGCTTTTCCCGGCATCGATCCGCGCCCTGGGTGTTGGTCTTGGATACGCGATCGCGAACTCGCTGTTCGGTGGCACGGTCCCGCTGATAGGCGCCGCTCTGCAGAAGGCTGGGCAGGTGGACATGTTCTTCACCTACGTGACTGCCGCGATCTTCATCTCGCTGCTGGTGTACATCTTCGCGCTGAAGAACAAGAAGGCCACGCACTTGGACGCCGAGCAGGGAAGCGCGTTCGCCGCGAAAGGCTCTGCTTCGCGCGACGCCGACGAGGACAAGAAGGATCTCGCCAAGGCCTAACCCTGCCGCTTGTGAGGCCCGTTCTGCGCTCTTTGGTCACTCCGAGGGGCGCAGAGCGGGCCTCGCAACGTTAACCCGGCGGCCGCGGGACGTGAGAGAGCGTTCCGCCAAACGGTGCACGACGTGAGGGAACGTTCCGCCAAACGGCGCACGACGTGAGAGAACGTCCTGCCAAACGGCGCACGACCTGAGAGAACGTTCCGGCAAACGGCGCACGACGTGAGAGAACGTACGACGGCGGGTTGGGAACCGGGGGCGCGCCGGCGCTGGAAGGCGGATCGGCGAGGAAGGGAGTAATCTCCAAGACGGACCATCGGGCCTCCAACCGTCACCCATCAGCCGTCAACCGACCAACCAACCCCGTCCAACCAACGGGCACAAGCCCACCAACCAAGCGGCAAAGGATCACACAGTGCACGTGCTCATCGTCGAGGATGACGACGCGATGGCGTCCGCTTTGAGCGCTGCCGTTGCATCCGCCGGCCACAAAGCCACCAGGGTATCCCGCGGCGAGGACGCACTCCTGGGGCATCGGCACCACGAGGTGATCCTGCTCGATCTCGGTTTGCCGGACTTGGACGGCCTGGACGTCCTGCGGAAACTGCGTCAGGTCACGCAAATTCCCATCCTGATCCTCACGGCGCGCGACGACGAGCGCAGCGTGGTCCTGGGTCTGCGTTCCGGGGCAGATGACTACCTGGTCAAACCTGTGAAACTCGTGGAATTGCTGGCGAGGATCGAGGCAGTGACTCGCCGTACCAACCGTGCCGGGCAGTCGGCGCCCCACAACATCCAGGTGGGAAACGTCAGTGTGGACCTGGACCGAAGGATGGCATCTGTGGGCGAAAGGGAACTCTCCCTGACCGCAACAGAGTTCGAACTCCTCAGCCTCCTGGCAAGGAACGCGGGGTCAGTGGTGACCAGGGAACAGATCCTCGATGCCCTCTGGGGTGATGCCTTCCTGGCAAATTCCCGGTCCCTCGACGTGCACCTCACCGGCCTCCGGTCCAAGCTCCAACTACCCGGCTTCATCATCAACGTCCGCGGGGTCGGTTACCGCGTCGAGCAGCCGTGAAAATCCGTGTCCTGGCCATCCTGAGCGTGATCGCAGTGCTCATAGTGGTCACCGTGTCCAGCGTGATACTGACATCGGCCGGCAGGGAGCTTGCCCAGGAACTCCAGATCAACCGGGTCACGTCTTTGAACCGCTTCGCCCAGCTCGCCAATGATGCTTCTTTGGACAACGACACCACCCTGCTGCAACGCGAAATGGACCGCTATTCCGAGCTCTACGGCGAGGGGATCCTGATCCGCTTACAGCAGCAGACAGTCCGCTCGGGCGGACTCAGCGAGGACCGTGCCGAAGTCAGTGACGCACTGAACCGGGCCAGCCTGAACCTCAGCGACACCACGCTCAGCCCGCTGAGGCCCTTCGGATCCGGGACGGAGGTTATCTCGAGGTCCTTCGGCACAGCCAGCCAGGTGCTTGGTGAGGCCGTCCTTGAAGTCAACCCCGAAGCGGCCCGGCAGAAACTACGGGAGCGGTGGCTCGTCGTCGGGCTTGCCGCGGTGGCGCTCGGTGCGCTCCTCCTCCTGGCCGCGGCCCGCCTCACCGGCTGGGTCCTGCGGCCGGTCCATCGCCTGAGCAAAGCCGTTCACGAACTTGAGACGACGGGCAAGACGAGCCATCTTCCCGACGCCGGCCCACCCGAGCTCAGGGAGCTGAGCCGTTCGTTCACCGCGATGGCCAACACTGTCACCGAGAGCATCGATTCGCAGCGCCAACTGATCGCCGACACATCGCACGAACTACGGAATCCAGTGGGTGCCTTGCGGCTCCGGATCGATCTGCTGCAGCTGGCACTGAAGTCCGAGCCCGAAAAAGCCGCCGCGGCCGGCGTGGTTGCTGAACTTGAGCGTGTGGAGGCAATTCTCGACGGCGTGCTGAAGCTGGCGACGGCGGAACACCGCGCCTTCGAGGGCTCGGCGCGCGTGCACCAGGAAGTTGAGCACATACACCACACCGTCGTTGACCCCTTCCCTGTCCTGCAGGGAGAAGTGGAGCGGGCGATGCCGGCTGCTGAACGCGCTGGCTCGACGATCACGCTGGCGCAGCCGGAGCAACCGCTCCACGTCGCCTGCAATCCGGACGAGCTGGCACATATGGTGGGTGAGCTTCTGGCCAACGCCATCAAGTACGCCCCCGCCGCCCGGATCACGGTGGCAATGAGGCGGACGCCAGGAGGGGTCGCCGTCGAGATTTCCGACGACGGTCCCGGGCTTTCCGCCGAGCAACGCACTGCCTCCACGACGCGGTTTTGGCGGGCGCCGCAGCACAGCAAGATCGCAGGAAACGGTTTGGGCATGACGATCGTGGACCGTTTGGCGCATGCGAACGGCGGTGAGCTTGTGCTCGAGGGAAGACAACCACACGGATTGACGGCACGGCTTGAATTCCGGCAGCCTCAGGGTGATCAGGATGAGTAGCAGGATCCTACCAAGGCGGGCTGTTCTCAGAGCCGGGCTATCAGCTGGTTTGGCTGGACTTCTGCTGCCGGTCTGGACCGCTTGCACCCCCGAGGAGAAGCCGCAAAAGTTAACGGTCGCCGGCGGTGAACCAGGTGGCTTTTACCTGGAGTTCGCAACGTTGTTCGCGGAGTTGCTCCAACGCGAGGGTGTAGCCGAAACCGCCGTGCCTCTGACCACTGGCGGAAGCCTGGAGAACATCCGGCGCGTGTTGTCCGGCGAGGCGACGTTTGCCGTCGCGCTCGCGGACGCAGCTGCCCAGGCTGCGGCCACCCAGCAGCCCGGGGGGAATCTTGTGGCGCTGGGAAAGGTGTACCAAAACTATGTTCATTGCATCGTGCGCGAGGACAGCACTCTCCGTTCCTTCGCCGACCTGGCTGGCAAGACCGCCGGTGTTGGCGAAGTAGGCTCGGGCACATCGCTGACCGTTCCGCGCATCATCTCTGCAGCTCCTGCAGACATGGGCCTCAGGCAGGTGAATCTCGGCCTGAACCAAGGGTTGGCCGCCTTGCGGGACGGGTCCATTGATGCCCTGTTCTGGTCCGGCGGCGTGCCAACCGCTGCCATCGCATCAACCGCCAATGACATTGGCCTTCGGCTGATCGACCTCTCCGAGCACATCAAAGCCATGCGTGAACAATTCGGCGTTTTCTATGATCGCGTCCTGATCCCCGCGAAGAGCTACGGGGACGCCGATGCAACATGGACCGTGGGCGTGGCCAACCTGCTCCTTTGCCGCAGCGACCTCGCTGACCACCTGGTTTCGGAGACCGTGAGACTCCTGGTGGAACGGGCTCAGGACCTGGTCCCGAAGACGAGCACCGGAGTGCAATTCCTCAGCCCTGAGACGCTCATCAACACCGCAGGCGTGCCCCTTCACCCAGCCGCCGAGGCAGCCTACCGCCGCTTGCACGGCTAGGGGTTACGTGCGCCGCCGCCCTAACGGCACGGGCGAAATCGGCTAGCCGGGCCGAAATCGGCTCCCCGACGGCGAGCTGGCAAGATGGAAGACATGACTTCAGCCGTTGCCCCTGCCATTGCACTGACCATCGCCGGCTCCGAAGCGACCGGCGGCGCCGGCGCGCAGGCCGACCTCAAGACCTTCCAGGAACTGGGGGTTTTCGGCATCGCGAACCTCACGTGCATCGTTTCCTTCAACCCCCAGGACAGTTGGAAGCACCGCTTTGTTCCGGTTGACCAGCAGGTCATCGCGGACCAGTTGGAAGCCACGACGGCGGCCTACGGTCCCGCTTCCGGCGCACCTTCCGTGCTGGACACCGTGAAGATCGGCATGCTCGGAAGCCCGGCAACCATCAGCACAGTGGAGCAGGCGTTGTCCGATGGCTCTTTCGCGAACGTAGTCCTTGATCCGGTCCTGATCTGCAAGGGACAGGAGCCGGGCCACGCCTTGGACACTGACCAGGCTTTGAAAGCGCAGATCCTACCTTTGGCTACCTTCGTCACCCCGAACCACTTTGAGGCCGAATCCCTGTCCGGACTCAGCATCACTGACGAAGAATCGTTGAAAGCCGCTGCCATTCGCATTCACGAGATCAGCGGCGCAGCAGTCCTCGCCAAAGGTGGGGTGAGGCTGGAAGGCCCTGACGCCGTCGACGTTTACTATGACGGCGAAACGCTGGAAGTCCTGCGCAGTCCCAAGGTTGGCGACGTGGCTGTGTCGGGTGCCGGTTGCTCCCTGGCTGCTGCCGTGACGGCTGAATTGGCCAAGGGCGCCACGCCACTGGAAGCTGCCCGCACCGCCAAGGCGTTCGTCACAGCCGGCATCCAGAATCGCGTGTCCTCGGGTGCTCCGTTCGATGCCCTGTGGCAGGGCGGACCCCGCTAGCGCGAGACCTTGCCCATCAGCGAGGCGACCGGGCGCAGGAACAGCGGGCGGGCCAGAAACCAGGCGGCGGCCGTGAAGACGATTGAGGCGGCGAAAATGCCGAAGCCCCACCAGCTGTAGTCGTTGTTCGAGGCGTACATGTGGTTCAGGTTGTTCAACGCACCGGTGGCCAAGACCAAGGTGACGTGGACGATCACGAACGCCACAAAGTAGATCATCACCGGGAAGTGGATCTGGCGGGCGAGTTCGATCGGGTAGAACTTGTTGATCGCCGCCTTTTTCGGCCACGCACCGGACATCCGAACGCCGGTGATGATTGCCAGCGGGGCGGCGATGAAGACGGTGACAAAGTACGTCAGGAGCTGAAGGCTGTTGTAGTTGTTCCAGCCGTTCTCGATGGGCCAGTTCAAGGAGGCATACTGCAGCGCTGCGGACAGGGCGTTGGGGAAGACGTCCCAGTTGGTGGGGATGATCCGCAGCCATTGGCCGGTCGCGAACAGCAGGACGATGAAAATGATGCCGTTCAACACCCACAAGGCATCCAGCGTGAGATGGAACCAGAGATCCAGGCTGATCTTGGCCGGCGCGTTCTTGGTCTTGATGAAGCCCTTGTTGTTCCGGGTCCAGTAAGCCGGCGGCCTGGTGGTGGTCCGCACCTGCCAGCCAGAGCGGATGATCAGGACCAGGAAGAACATGTTGAGGAAGTGCTGCCAACCGAGCCAGGCCGGGAAGCCCGTGGGGGTGCCTTCGGGGATCGCTGAGTGTCCGGGGTAGTCCACCAGGAACTGTTGGACGGGTTGGAGCGTCCGGAGCCACTGCGCGATGAGCACCAGGATCAGCGCCACCACCAAAGCTATGGCGGTAACGACGACGGGTTTGAACCACCTGTTCGACGTGATCCCGGACGACTTGCTTGAAACGGACATCAGGCCGCGTTCCTCTCTGGCTTTGTTTGGCGTGCGACCAGTTGGCGCTCTCTCATAGCGATTCAACCAGTTGCAGCGCGACGGTGAAAACGGCACCCGGGTTTCGGGGCGTTTGACGTCAAAAATCGCAGCATTCGGATACATACTGCAACACATATTTCTAGAACGAGCTTCTAAGATTCTTTCCTTTAGTTGATTGATGGTCAAGGGGTTTGATTGCTTCAAGTTTCGGACTTGGTGAAGGTACGATTCCAGAAAGAAGCCCGGCGACACTCCGGCAAACTGCATGTCGCGGCGAAGGGAGCATCCTTGGTTCGGAAAACCTCCAACGTGGCAGTCCATGCCGGCTCGTGGCAATGGACCCGGACAGCCGCCACCCGAAGAAGCCTCCTGGATGCGGCCAGGGAAGTTTTTTGTGAGCACGGCTTCACCGATGCCAACATTTCGGACGTCGTTGCCCGTTCCGGGTCAAGCGTCGGCAGCCTGTATCACCACTTCGGGGGCAAGACCGAACTCTTCCTGGCCCTGTGGGATGACTACCAAAACGAACATGAAAGGCTCGTCGCCGCTGCTGTAGCCAAGGCCCGCACGTCAGGCGAGAACGATCCGTTGGCACTGTTCAACGTGGGCAGCCGCAGCTATTTCGATTACACCTGGACGCACCGCGCATTGGAGCGGGTGTTCATCGAGGGAGACACTCCCCCGGGGTTCGAGGTACTGCGACGGGAACGTGGACGCGAGTGGGTCCGCCAAAACTCCGTGCTGCTGGGAGCCAGCGATGACACTCTGGGAAAGCTCACGGTCGCGGTCATCACGGACATCATCACTCTGGCCGGACACGAGGTCGCCTTGAGTTCATCCAAGCGGCAGGCGGACGACGTCGTTGAGGCTGCGGCAGTGCTGGTGGCGCGGCTGGTTCACTAGCCATCGCTCTCTCACATCCCGATGCCTTTTCCCGGACGCTATCTCACATCCCGGCTCTTTCCGACCGATGCTCTCTCACATCCGGGCGCGTTCCGGCCGATGCTCTCTCACGTCCCGGCCCGTTCCCGCCGATGCTCTGTCACATCACTCCTATAGCGAGCGCTACCAATCTTCTGCTGAGCTCTTGCCGGATGGGTGATTAAAGGCGTGGAGTAGTCTGGCGAGGGTCTCGACGTCGGCGTCGTTCCAGTCCTTGATTCGGTCGAAAAACGAAGTTCCACGCAAATCCAGGGCTTTCTTGACCCGGGCTTCTCCTTCAGAAGTGAGCGACACGATGACGGCTCGCTTGTCACTGGGGTCAGGCGTGCCTTTGAGCAGGTTGAGTGCTTTCATGGATCGGATCAGGCTGCTGGTGGAACTTCGGTCCATCCCAACGGACTCTGCCAGGGTGCTTGGCTTTACCGGCCCGTAAGAGAAGAGCCATCGAGCGAGATGAAACGCAGCAGGCTGGAGATCCGGGTGAAATGCCGCAGCACTCCGCTCGGTAAGAACCCTTGATGCGCTCAGAAGGGCGCTCAATTCTGAGCCGAGGGCGAGTTCGAGATCGCGGCGGCCTGAATTCTTGTCGTCGTTGGGAACACTAGAACTGATGGACATTTCCACATTAACTCCTTATGGTTAGGAAATCCCCACTATATCCCAGCCGCCTCGAAGCCCTGCCGAAGGAGAAACCTTTGCGTTCCACACCTCTGATTGTCATGACAGGAGCAACAAGCGGCTTGGGCCGCATCGTAGCCATCGAATTGGCCAGACGGGGCGCCCGTCTGGCGCTGACTACCCGGGATGCCGAGCGCGCAGCCGCAGTCTCGGCCGAAATCGAACTCTCGGCACCTGGGACTTCAGTGGATTTCTTCACAGCGGACTTCTCGCGCACGGGAGACGTCCGACGCGTCGGCCGTCAGATGGCACAGCGGTACCACCAGATCGACGTCCTGATAAACAACGCTGGCCTCCACGCCTTCGAGCAGCGCATCACGGCGGATGGGTTTCCGGAGATGATGGCCGTCAACTACTTGGCACCGTGGATACTTACGCAGGAACTGCTTCCCTCCCTCAAAGCCACACCGAATGCTCGGATCGTGAATGTCGCCTCGGAGGCGTCACGTCGGCATGGATCCCTGGCTCTCCCTGGGGATCTCACCGATACTTCCCCTTTTTCCGCGCGAGGCTCTTCTGCGGTGTATGGGAAAAGCAAACTTTTGGACATCATGTTCACGTTGGAATTGGCCCGACGTCTGGAGGGGACCGGAGTCAGTGCCAACTGCGTAGACCCTGGCTTCAACGTCACGGGCCTAGGGCGGGAACTCAGGTTCGCGCCACTGATGGAGAAGATCCTCGCTCACCTTCATATTGGGGATCCCGAACGCGGCGCAGGCCTCACCATCAAACTTGCCAGCGACTCCACATTCTCAGGAAAAAGCGGCGGCTACTACACAAGGCGGAACACGAAGCGCCTCACGCCGGTTCACCCGGCAGATGACCCAAACTTGTGCAGGCAGCTATGGGAGCACACGGAGCAGTTGCTTGCCGCATCACGTGACGGTGATGTCGCCAGCAGGTGAGAGAACATCCCGCCAAAACGGTCGGGAAGTGACCGAGCATCGGGGAAAAACCCGCAGGACGTGATAGAACATCCAGCCCAAGACCGTCAGGATGTGAGAGAGCGTTGGGGAAAAGCAGGCACGATGTGAGAGAGCGTCAGCGCTCGGAGTGGGCCGCCAGGAAGCTGTACACCTCGGTCTCGTCCACGCCGGGGAACGCGCCGGGAGGCATCGCTGCAAGCAGATGCGAATGAGCCCGGGCGGACGGCCAGGCGTTGCCGGACCACTCGTTCGCGAGTGAGGCAGGTGGCCGCTTGCAGCAGTTCGGGTCAGGGCAGGTCGAGGTAGCACGGGCAGTGGTCTCGCGCCCACGGAACCATTTCACATGCTGATACGGCACCCCAATACTCAAGGAAAACTCACCAGCAGCCGAGCGCTCGGTTCGGGCCGTGCACCAATAAGTACCGGAAGGCGTGTCCGTGTATTGGCTGTACGCGCTGAACTTGTCCGGCACGTCGAACACTGCCCGCGACGTCCAGGCCTTGCACGATGGCTGCCCCTCGATGGCGCCCGTGTGATCCTGCGGAAAGGTGACGCCGTCGTTCTCGTAGGCCTTGTAGATGATGCCTGACTGGTGTGTCTTCTGGAAGTGCGTGGTGATGCCCAGGTGCTTGGTGGCCAGGTTGGTGAAGCGGTGGGCGGCGGTCTCGTAGGACACAGCGAAGGCGTCGCGGATGTCCTCCACAGCGATTTCTTTCGCTGCCTTGGCTTTTTGGAGGAATTCAACGGTGGCATGCTCGGGCAACAGCAGAGCCGCGGCGAAGTAGTTGGTGGCCACTCGCTGTGCCAGAAAATCGCCGTAGTTCCGGGGAGTTTCATGTCCCAGGACGTAATGGCCAAGCGCCTGCAGCAGCACGGAACGCGGATCGTGATCCTGGCGTTGGTTCTGCGTTAGATAAATTCTGCGGTTCTTCAAATCCGTCACTGACCGGGTGGAATGGGGCAAATCGCCCACGTGGTGCAACGAAAATCCGAGGTTCTCGGCGATGTCCGCAATGACATGCTGGCTGAGCGGCCCAGTGGTGTAGCCGACCCCTTTGAGGACCTTCTGTGCCTCGGCCTCATACTCCGGGAAATAGTTACCGCGCTCGCGCATCATGGCACGCAACTCGCCGTTCGCGCGGCGCGCTTCTTCCGGCGTCGCGACCTGCTCATTTAGCTTGCGCTCGAGCTCCTGAAGCAGCCCCACTTGCGACTCCAGCACATCCAGCGGAAGCCGCGAGCTGATGCGGATTTTCGGCAGGTTCAGCGACTCGTACAGGGGTCCGCGCTGGTATCGTTCCAGCTCGATTTCCAGGGCCGCACGGCGGCTGGGCGGCTCGGCCCCCAACAGCTGATCGATACTCACATTGAGGGCCGCGGCGAGTTGCTGAAGGAGCCCCAATTTGGGTTCGCGCTTACCGTTTTCGATCAGGCTCAACTGACTCGGCGCGGTCCCGACGGCGGCACTCAAGTCGTCCAGCGTAAGGCCGGCTTGCTTGCGCAGATGGCGCACGCGGCGGCCGAGGCTAATGACGTCCAGTTCGGGGGACGTCGTGGACGACGACGGCGGCGCGACTTCGCGATTCCAGCTCACAGGGGACATTTCTTGAGAATACGCGAAGAAGTGCATTTCTTTCCATAGTTTTCCTCTAGAAAGCCTGTTGTAAGTACAGAAAAGTAGGTCTTACGAAAAAGAAATACAGAGCCCGGGTAAGCCGGCCGATGCAGCAACGGCGCAGCGGAGGCCGGCCCGGGGAGCCCCGCTTGGATATTAGGAGAATGCAATGACCGCATCATTTGAACCAGCAGAATCGGCACAGACTGCAGAGCAGCAGGCAGCAGCGCTGGAACTTGAATGGTCCGCCAACCCGCGTTGGGAAGGCGTCACCCGTGATTACTCGGCCACCGACGTCGTCCGCCTCCGTGGTCGCGTCTCCGAAGAGCACACCCTGGCCCGTCGCGGTTCGGAAAAGCTCTGGAAGCAGCTGACCGAGGAAGCTCCCACCGGCGGCTACACCAACGCCCTCGGTGCCTTGACCGGCAACCAGGCCGTTCAGCAGGTCAAGGCCGGCCTCCGCGCCATCTACCTTTCCGGATGGCAGGTCGCCGCTGATGCAAACCTCTCGGGCCAGACCTACCCGGACCAGTCCCTGTACCCGGCCAACTCGGTACCCCAGGTTGTCCGCCGCATCAACAACGCGCTGCTCCGCGCAGACCAGATCGAATACGCCGAGGGCGTCAAGACCGTTGAAGACTGGCTCGTCCCGATCGTCGCCGACGCCGAAGCCGGCTTCGGTGGCCCGCTCAACGCCTACGAACTCATGAAATCCATGATCACCGCAGGCGCCTCGGGCGTTCACTGGGAAGACCAGCTCGCATCCGAAAAGAAGTGCGGCCACCTCGGCGGCAAGGTCCTGATCCCCACCCAGCAGCACATCCGGACCCTCAACGCAGCCCGCCTCGCGGCCGACGTCGCCGGCACTCCAACCGTCGTTATCGCCCGCACCGACGCCGAAGCAGCAACGCTAATCACCTCCGACGTCGACGAGCGCGACCAGGAATTCATCACTGGTGAACGTACGGCCGAGGGCTTCTACAAGGTCCGCAACGGCATCGAACCCTGCATCGCCCGCGCCAAGGCCTACGCGCCGTACTCCGACCTCATCTGGATGGAGACGGGCACCCCGGACCTGGAGCTTGCCCGCAAGTTCGCCGAATCGGTCAAGGCCGACTTCCCAGACCAGATGCTCTCCTACAACTGCTCCCCGTCCTTCAACTGGCGCAAGCACCTGGACGACACCACCATCGCCAAGTTCCAGCGCGAACTCGGTGCCATGGGCTTCACGTTCCAGTTCATCACCCTGGCCGGCTTCCACGCCCTGAACTACTCGATGTTCGATCTCGCCCACGGCTACGCCCGTGAAGGCATGAGCGCCTACGTCGAACTCCAGGAAAAGGAATTCGCCTCCGAGTCCCGCGGCTACACCGCCACCAAGCACCAGCGCGAAGTCGGCACCGGCTACTTCGACGATATCGCTACTGCGCTCAACCCGAACGCATCCACCCTCGCATTGGTCGGATCGACCGAAGAGGGCCAGTTCCATTAACCAACACGCCCAGGTGAGCTGTTCGCTTCGCTCACCACAGGGCACGACGGCGGCACTCACCGCCATCGGCCGGGAAGGGGAATCCGGAAGCGTGCGTAAAAGGGGCCCTGTCCCGGACGTCGGCCGAGCCCCGCGAGGCCATGCGGCCGGGACGGGGAATAGCACGCGGAGGATTTCTCTTCCCGGCCCCACCAACCCAGGCAAGTGCCGCCGTCGAACCTTTTCTTAGGAGTTTTGAAATGAACAGCTTCACTGACAACTTCACTATTAATGGCATCACGATCACGGCTCAGCCCATTTGCCGTCAGAACGAGGTTTTGACGCCGGACGCCCTTGAGTTCATCGGCAAGTTGCACCGGGCTACGGCCGATCGTCGTCAGGAGCTGATGCAGGCCCGGCATGCCCGCCGGAACCAGATTTCTTCCGGCCAGGATCCCCGTTTCCTCCCGCAGACCGAGGGCATCCGCAACGATCCTTCCTGGCGCGTTGCTCCGCCGGCTCCGGGTTTGGAGGACCGCCGCGTGGAGATCACGGGTCCGGTGGACAAGAAGATGACCATCAACGCCCTGAACTCGGGTGCGAAGGTCTGGCTCGCTGACATGGAAGACTCCTCGACGCCGACGTGGCGCAACGTCATCCAGGGCCAGCTGAACCTGACCGATGCTTTGGAGCGTCGCATTGATTTCACGTCCCCGGAGGGCAAGGAGTACAAGCTCAAGGCTGCCGAGGACCTGCCCACCATCGTGGTCCGTCCGCGTGGCTGGCACCTTCCCGAGAAGCACATGCTGATCGACGGAAAGCCGATCGCCGGTGGCATCGTGGACTTCGGGCTGTTCTTCTTCCACAACGCCCGCCGCCTGCTGGCCCAAGGCAAGGGACCGTACTTCTACCTGCCTAAGATCGAGAACCACCTCGAAGCTCGCCTGTGGAACGACATCTTCGTCCTGGCGCAGGACCTGCTAGGCATTCCGCAGGGCACCATCCGCGCCACGGTCCTGATCGAAACCATCACGGCCGCGTTTGAGATGGAGGAGATCCTGTACGAACTCCGCGATCACGCCTCGGGCCTGAATGCCGGTCGCTGGGACTACATCTTCTCCCTGATCAAGAACTTCCGCACCCGCGGACCGCGTTTCGTGCTCCCGGACCGCGGCCAGGTGACCATGACCCAGCCGTTCATGCGTGCCTACACCGAACAACTCGTGCGGGCCTGCCACCGCCGCGGGGCCATGGCGATCGGTGGGATGGCTGCCGCTGTTCCCAACCGCAAGGACGAAGCCGCCAACCAGGCATCGTTCGAGAAGGTCCGTGCGGACAAAACCCGTGAAGCCAACGACGGCTTCGACGGTTCATGGGTGGCCCACCCGGATCTCGTGCCGGTCTGCCGCGAAGTTTTTGACTCAGTTCTCGGCGACCGCCCCAACCAGCTGGAGCGCTCCCGCGAGGACGTCACCCCCGACGACCGCGCCCTGATCGACATCGCCAGCACCGAGGGAACCATCACCGAAGCCGGCGTACGCCTGAACATCGAAGTAGGCATCCGCTACATCGAGTCCTGGCTCCGCGGCAACGGAGCCGTGGCCATCCACAACCTCATGGAAGACGCCGCCACCGCCGAGATCTCCCGGTCCCAGCTCTGGCAGTGGATCCACTCACACGCCATCACCGATCACGGCGACATCATCAGCCGAGAATGGGTTCAGGACATGCTGGACGAGGAATTCGCCCGGCTGGAACGCTTCGACGGAGACCGCTTCGCCGACGCCCGCGCCATCTTCGAAGAAGTCACCCTGGCCGAGGAATTCCCCACCTTCCTGACCATCCCGGCCTACGCCCGTTTCCTCACCGAGGCCCGAGAAGAGGCCACGGAAGAGGAACTCGTCGCCGCCTAGGGCTACTGACCTGAAAAGGTAGCGACAAACCAAGCCCCGACGCTGGGCTGCCTGCACTCTTCGCAACAAGTGACCCCGATGGTCGGGGAGGCAGCCCAGCAGCGGGGCTTCTCCATGCCACCTCGACGGTTCGCTCGCTCCGTTTCGATGGTTGGCTGCGCACCATGCCGTGCGCACGGCACGTTCGGCAGCGCACCCCCGAATCGGGCAGGCACGGCGAAAGGCCGACCCATTCGATGGCTTGCTGCACACAAGACGCTTCCTCCGTGTGTGTCAGGCTGTTGTGTGACAGGTTTGCTGTTCCCACCAGGTGATACACGCGGCAGGGAAAGGTCCGTCATGGATTTTATTGTTCCTCCCCGTCGTTCGAAGCGGAGCCACTTCACTCTCGATCAAAAGCACGCGATTCTGGA
>NZ_JBFRDV010000010.1:0-156995 GCF_052113945.1 Paenarthrobacter sp. RAF54_2 | reverse complement strand
GTCGATTCCAAGGGCGAGACGCTTTTGACCAACAAC
This sequence comes from Paenarthrobacter sp. RAF54_2, assembly GCF_052113945.1. Taxonomy (NCBI): domain Bacteria; kingdom Bacillati; phylum Actinomycetota; class Actinomycetes; order Micrococcales; family Micrococcaceae; genus Paenarthrobacter; species Paenarthrobacter sp. RAF54_2. The sequence continues at coordinate 156,959 of NZ_JBFRDV010000010.1, read as the reverse complement.
CAACAAAAAGAATTCCATCGCGTGGCGACTCCATCCCGGTCTGGAGCAGCTCCCACACGGGACGAGCTCCTGATCTTTGGCCAGGATCGGCTGACACCGCTTCCGCCCGAAAAAAGCCCCACTCAACGGGCAGCCCAGGGGGAGACGTATTCGGATTACCTGGTGTGGTTCGGTACGGGAGCAGAACAGCGGGCCATTTCTACCGCCGCACGGAGTATGAAGTATGGCGTGGACGAAGGTTTTGGCGGAGCTGTCATTGTGTTTCGTGACGTGACCGACGTCGTCCAGGCCCTCGCGGCCAAGGATGAACTGGTTGCCAACGTCTCGCACGAATTCGGGTCCCCGCTGACCTCGATCCTTGGCAACTTGGACTTGGTGCTCCGGGGCGATGAAGAGCTCTCGGATAGAGCGAGGACCCGCTTGGAAGTCGCCGAGCGCAATGCGGAGCGGCTCCGCGTTCTGGTGGACGATCTGCTCATGTCAGCCGCCGCAGTGGAGAGCATCCACCTTCGGCGTACAGACGTCGCGGGCCTGGTTGAAAACAGCCTGGTTTCAGCCCACGCGCAGGCGGATTTTGCCAATGTGGGCCTTGTGGCCGATGTACCCTCGCCGCTGTGGGCAGATGCTGATCCGTTGAGGTTGGGGCAGGCCCTGGATAACCTCGTGTCCAATGCCATCAAGTACTCCCCGGGTGGTGGACGGGTCACCGTGAGGGCCGCCCGGAACGACGGGTGGATCCAGCTGGAAGTTCAAGATACCGGCATGGGTATGACCACAGAGGAGACGTCCAAGATTTTCACGCGCTTCTTCCGGACAGGTGCTGCCCGGCAGGCCGCCATTCCAGGGGTGGGCCTCGGACTGTCCATTACAAAGTCCATCGTGGAACGGCACGGCGGCAGCATCACGTGCACCAGTACACCCGGAAGGGGCAGCACTTTTACTTTGTCGCTTCCGGCCACGCCATCCCAGGAGAACATGAAGGCATAGGCCCGTTCAGTGCATAAAGCCGCTACCGTCCCAGTCGCGGTCGTATTTACCGCACCGCGTGCAACGCCTGTAACGGCCGCTGCCATCCTCTGCTGATTCCACGTGCCAGGCGTGATTCAAGTTCAGTTTGCACATGAGCATCTTGAGCATGGCGCTCTCCGTTCTCAAGCACGTTCAACCACGCAAACCGTGATTGCTTCGTGCCCCCTCATTTTACGACTCGGTGTCGTAGTCTGAGGCGTAGTTGCGCCAGCTGCTGAGGAACGCGTCATGCCGGTTACTTTCATTGGGGGAATTGATGACAAATGACACGGATGGTCCGGCTTACGGCCAGCGGGATGTGCCACCGGTGCCGCTACAACAGCTACAGCCCTTCGCGCCGCCGGGCTCGCCTCCGTACGGATCGTCGCATCCGTTTGCCGCACCCGCTGCTGCTCCGGTGCCACACCATTACCAGCAGCCGCCTTTTCAGTACCAGCCCTACTACCAGCAGCAGCCCTTCCAACAACCGGGCTTCGGACCCCCACCCTTCCCGCAGAACCCTCCGCGGGAAAATTGGTCCAGCGGTTCCAAGAAGCGCTTCGGTCCGTCCTTTTGGATGGTCGGCGCATTGCTTGCCGTACTTGCTCTCGCCAACGCAGTGACGGGGAACGGCGAATCAATCCTGATCTTCATCGGCATGGCGGCGTTGCTGACGGGTATTTATTCGCTCATTTTCAAGAGGCCCTCCTGGGCTGCGTTACCCAGCAAACAGGCTGCGATAGTGATCGCCGTCGTGGGGGCCGTCTCGCTTTTCCTGGGCGGCGTTGCTGCCGTGGCTGAAGCGGTTCGTGATTCGGCGGTTGCCGCTGGTCCAGGAGCTGCTCCGCAAGCTCCGAACACCATCCAAGACGGGATCATCCAAGACGGGACGTGGATTGTTGGGAAGGATATCGCCCCGGGAACGTACCGAACCACGAAAGAAGTCACGCGGGCCTGCTCCTGGCAAATCACGCGCCCAGGCAGCATCGACAGCTCCGAGGGAGCTGTGACGAGTGGATTCCCCATGGTGAAACTGGTTCCGGGCCAGAGGTTCATCACCGAAGGCTGCGGAGGCTGGGCGAAGCTGTAAATTCCGCCCTGCAACCGCTAGCGACCTCCAATGCTTGTTTCCGTAGAACTATATTCCATGGAAGCAAAGTGTTAGAGTCTCTTCATGAACAAGGGCATCGAAACTGGGTTTCTATACCCTCTCTTCAGCGAACTGACCCGATTGGAAACTGAGCTCTGGGACGCGCTCGACAGCAGATTGCGCAAAGAGCATGGCCTTCCAATGAGCAGATTTGAACCGATGGCCGTCGTCGATCGCCTGGGTACGTGCCGGGTTTTCGATGTGGCCTCGGCTCTTGCGATTACCGTCGGAGGTACGAGCAAGCTCATTGACCGGATTGAAAAGGCCGGACATTGCCGTCGGAGAAACAACCCGGACGATCGCAGATCCTCCCTCATCGAGCTAACGGTGGACGGTCGCACGCTGCTGGAACGGGCCAGGAAGACTGTTGAGGCCGAGCTGGATCTACGGCTGCATCCCGTGCTTACCGAGCAAACCACGCATGATCTCGTGGAACTGCTGGGCCGGCTGCGAAATGCCAATCGGTCGACGGCGGCTGCCGAGCGAGCGAGCTGACCCGCTTGCGGGACCCCGAGTTCATCAAGTAATACCCGCAACCAGCGGTGTGTGCCGTAGCCAATAGAGACGTGAAGGAAGCAGCAAAATGACCGAAGAGCTCCGCGGACGCATGGACCGATTCGTTGAATTCATCAATTCAGCCGACGACAAGATTGGTGACGAGATCATCTCGCCGTCGGCAACATTCCATGTGCCCTTTCTGCCAGAGCCAGTGCAGGGTCCCAGGGGCTACCTCGAAATCATCGGAATAATGCGACAGGCGTTTCCCGACGTCCAGTGGTCACTGGAGGAAACCATCATTGAAGGAAACACGGTTGCCGCACGATTCATCCTTCGTGGCACACACCAAGGGGACTTCCTCGGCGTACCTGCAACAGGCAAACCAATCCAAACGCAGGCAATGAACATCTATCGATTCACAAACGGTCAAATCAGTGAAGAGCACGGTCTCCCGGACCTCTTTGGGCTGATGATGCAAATCCGACAGGACTAACTCCCGTACAGCCCCAGGTGGTTCAGCCGGTGAATTCGTTGGCGCCGAGGGCGAAGTCCCAGTGACCCACTCCGTTGCCAGCGAGGCCCACCGTGACCAGGCCCATTCCTTCGAGCCAGTGCGCCATCTTCAGGCCGCCGACGTCCCGAGCGCGCAGGCCGAGGCTCTTGATGAACGCCGCAACGTCCGCCTTGGCCTGCGAATTGTCGCCCGCGATGAAGACGTCGGGCCGGCCCTTCTCCAGGACATTGCGGAAAATGGTGTTGAATGCCTTCACCACACTGGACCTGGCAGGGGCAATTTTGGCGACTTCGTACGCGATCGACGTCTCCTCCTTGTGGGCCAGCCCGTCGAACGTGGGGTTGAAGGGATTGCTGATGTCCACGATGACCTTGTCCGCCAGGGCGTCTCCGTACTCGGCGACGACCGGAACGACACCGTCGTACAACAAGGCCGTGATGACGATGTCCCCGGCAGGTGCGGTACCCCACGTACCCGCCGTCGAACCCCCGCCCAAAACCTTCGCCAGGTGATCGGACTTGGACTGATCGCGTCCCATGACCTCCACGGTATTGCCGCCCGCCACCGCGAGCGTGCCGATGGTGCGGGCCATGTTTCCGGTACCGATAATGGTGATGCTGCTCATGAGTTGTGCTCTTTTCTTGTTTTCAAGGTGTGCTTCAGAGTGCGGTGGTGCCGCCGTCTGCCACCAGTTCCAGGCCGTTGACGTAACTGGAGTCGTCGGAGGCGAGGAACAGGGCAACTGAGGCGATTTCTTCGGGACGGCCCATCGTTCCGCGGGGGATCAGGGACTCGAAGGCGGCCTTGGTTGCGTCGTCGAAAAGTTCTGCCTGCTTGGCTGTGGCGACTTGGCCGGGGGTCAGGACGTTGACGCGAATCTTGCGGTCGCGCAGTTCGTTGAGCCAGACGCGGGCCCAAGCTTGCTGGACGGCTTTGCTTCCCGCATAGAGGCTCCAGCCGGGGAAGGCGCCGAGGGAGGCGTTGGAGCCAGTCATGAAGATCGAGCCGTTGTCGTTGATCAGCGGCAGTGCCTTCTGCACGGTGAAGAGGGTGCCGCGCGCGTTGAGCGAGAAGGCGCGGTGGAACTGTTCTTCGGTGATCTCGCCGAGGGCGGCGGGTTCGCCCATTCCGGCGCTGGCCCACAGCACGTCGATCGAACCCTTCTCGCGCTTGACGGTTTCGTACAAGCGGTCCAGGTCGTCCAAGTCGGCCGCGTCACCTTGGACGGCGGTGACATTACGGCCGATCAACTCGACGGCGTCATCCAACGCTTCCTGCCGCCGGGCCTGGATGAAGACGTGCGCTCCTTCCTCGACGAACAGTTTTGCGCCTGCCAGCGCCATGCCGGTGGATCCACCGGTGATCACTGCGACCTTGCCATCAAGCTTTCCCATGAGTGCTCCGTTCATATTCGTGCCGATGCTAAGTACACCGACCTGTTTGCTTAACGTATCCACGACCTCGAGCCATGCGCAAGTTAAGTACACCGATCCGTACCATTTTTGAGATAAGCTGGTTTCATGACGGATTTGGAGAAGGGGCCTCGGGGTCTGCGCCGCGGTAGAGGTGCTCGGGAGCGCATCCTCAGTGCGTCACAACAGCTGTTTCGCGACCAGGGCATCAACTGCACCGGGATGGACCAGGTCTGCTCTGTGGCTGAGGTGTCCAAGCGAACGCTTTACCAGCACTTCCCCGGCAAGGACGATCTGATCGCCGAGTGCCTCCGCCAGTTCGATCCCGATATCCTGCCCGAGGTCTTCGACCGCACCGACCTCACAGCCCGCGAGCGGCTCCTCGCCATCTTCGACATCCATGCGCCCCTGTGCCCATTCATCGCTGCGGCCGTGGAAATCCCCGACCCCGGCCACCCGGCGCGCACCTACGCCCGCGATTACAAAAAAGACTTTGCCGCCCGGCTCATCGATACCGCCCGCGAGGCCGGCGCCAGCAACCCCGAAGAGCTCGGCGAGCAACTGGCGCTGCTCCTGGACGGCGCCTCAGCCCGCAGCCGGGTCCTCAACACCGATACCTTCGCCACCGCTGCCGCCATCGCAGCCGTCCTGGTAGACAACGCCCTCCCCAAGGCAATGGCAGCCGCCGTTACCACCTCAACGGGAATCTAACGGACTCGGACAACCATCGGTGGCATTCCATAGCTCCCTAAGCCCAATTACTGTCATACGCGTGTGATTCGAGTTGTGATCTTCACGTGTTTTGACCTGTCATGTCTTGCCATACCTAATGCAATAGGCGAAGATGAGGCCATGAGCAGCCCCTTCGGACCACGCATCGGTCTACGAGCCCACTTTGATGCGATGAACATGGAAGTCCCCGAGCTGGTTCAGGCCCTTCGGGATCTCCTGGGTGCGCGACTGGTTGCCTATTTGGGGTCGGTCAAGGAAACACGAGCGGTGAGGCAGTGGGCTGACGCAAACGATCAGAGAAAGCCGTCCGCTTCGGTTGAGAACAGGCTGCGGGCCGCCTACCAGATTGCAGGCACACTTCGCGAGGCCGATTCGGCCGCGGTCGTTCAGGCCTGGTTCCAGGGGATGAACCCGCTACTCGACGACCTGTCTCCCGCAAAGGTTCTACGTGACGAGGATCCGGACGAATCCGGACCTAAAGTGCTGGCAGCAGCAAGGGCCTTCGCTTCCTCTTCCGCCGCGTGAGTGCCGCATCGCTTCAGGGGGAATCCACGGATTGCACTGTCTGGCGAGTCGGATTCCGCCCGTATCCATGGGCGTGGGTGGACTGGAGCCGGGCGGAGGACGGGCGGTTCCAGGGCCGGTGGGATGACCCCGACGGAGAGTTCAGAACCATCTATGCTGGCGGAACATTGCAGGCTTGTTTGGCGGAGGTGTTGGCGAGTCTGCGACCGTCCGTGGAAACGGCGGCCGAGATGGAAGACATCGAGGAGGATCTGCACGACGCAGAAATGTATCCCACCTGCGCCGCCGGATTCATTGCATATTCCTGGCTGGAGCCACGCATCGCATCGTCAGCGACACTGACCGGGCAGTTCTGCAACATAACTGCCATGGCCACCATTGCCGGGCTACGACCGAGATTCATGTCCATGGCGAAAGCTAAAGAGTATGAGGACTTTGATGCGGCGACCCTGAAGGACAAAAGGGCAAGGCCCATCACCCAGGCAGTCTCCAATTACATCTGGAGCACCGGGTATTTTCATGGCATCCGCTTCAATTCCCGCTTGGGTGACGACATTTCCCTCTGGGCAATCTACGAGCGACCGGACGAACTCACAGGTGTCAGCCCTCAGATAAGCGGCATCGAAATGCACCACTTGTCACCCGAAGACCCCGCTATTGAGGAGGTCTTCGAACTCTTTAATCTGCGGTGGATTGACTAATTTCGCCACTACAGGCTTCCCATCGGGTGAATGCAGGAGTGCGAAGGCGGGTCAGTGAAGTCACCACCGTGAAATAAGCCGTGGTTCCGGGGCCTTCCGCCGCGGCGGTTGTTGGCCACGAGCGTCGGTTTTATTCGGGCGCCTCGAGCCGCTCCTTAAGCCGCCTGTGGCTCGCTGGGGCACCCCGCGAGGCGAGCTGACGTACGGCGGGCACGAGCGCCTTGCCGAAGCCGTGCCCTTCGAAATCGAGCTCGAACGTCACACGCGACCTCGCGCCGTCGTCGAGCGGCTCGACGTCGATGCTCGCGTGAGGGCGGATCGGGCCCTCGACGCCGTGTGCGGCAAACCGATGGGGCGGCTGAACCTCCGTGATCTCCTGGGTCATCGTTCGCTCGTTGGGTCCAATCCGCCGGGTGGTGGTGAACCGCGACCCGACCTCCCTGCCGCCGTCGCCCTCGAAGTGCACCTCCAGGACGTCAGCCTGCCACTCCGGGAAGCGCAGGGGGTCGCTCGCATACGCAAAAACCTCATCTGGCGGACGGTCGATTTCTATGGTGTGCGTGAGTGCTGACATGGCTCCTCCTTCTCCTCCATCGTCTCTCAGTCCAAGCGAATTCGACCCGTCAAGTTTGGATCAATGAGAGGGGAGACCATGGGTCAGCCGCGCGCCACCCAGTCCGCGTTCGTCGACCGCCACACCGCCGCGGAAACGAATGTGAGCCCGACGATCTCAAGCGCGCCACCGGCCACGGCGAACCACTCGTTGCCGACGACGATGTTGGTGACGTGGCCGATGGTCCAGCAGATGATGAGCGCGCCAGCCCACCACGGCACCCCGACGGCGCGGCCGGCCAGGGTCACCGCGAGGCCGAGCAGTAGCGTGCCAATAATATTGCCGATGGCGAAGAGCAGGTAGAACGGCTGGCCCCACGTCCCGGCGGGTGACGCATCCAGGGCGGCGGCCGCATCCACGCCGCTCGTGGCCAGGGCGATCCTGTCCAGGTTGGCGAAGCTGATACCGAAGTAGCTGATGTAGCCGGAAACCATGAGCGCCACAGCCCACAAGGACAGTCGCGGACGGGCCGGACGAAGCAGTCGCAGCGCAGCGGGAAGCCCGAGCACTGCCAGCAGTGATCCGACCAGAGCGAACATGATGGCTGCCAGCAAGGCACCGGGAGCCGCAGCGGCGAGCTCGAGGCCACCGGCGGAGCTGCCCGTGTCGCTGAGGCCGGTCGAGGTTGATGCGCCGGCGTAGAGCGAATTGCAGACTAGCTGACAGACGAAGGCAACCGGCAAGGCGATCGCGGCGCTGCGGCGTCGGAACCCGGCGGTGGGATCGAGGACTGGATCCGGATCAGAAGCCGAAGCATTCATGGCCCGACTTTACGGCAGTGCACCAGCAGCAGGAAGGGGCGTGAGTGTTCGGCTCATGCTGCCACCGCTCCGAGGCGGCCCCGCACAGTCCGGGTCCTCAACACCGACACCTTCTGCCGTGCAGGTTCCTAGTTCCGCCGGGTGGCGGTCCTTGCGGGCAGACGCCGGCGAAGCCGCACCATGCCGTAGAGGGCCAGGAGCACGCCGAGCAGGCCCAATGCCCAGCCGAGGGCCGGCTGGGCGGTCACCTCCATCCAGACGGTGACGACCAGCAGGACGACGGCCCAGAACCCGAGTAAGCCGATGATGATGTCGAAGTCCTCCCCGGAGCGGGTCCGCCGGTGTTCACGGCGGACCCTTCCATCGTTCTGGTTCGCATTCACTTCCGTACCTGTCACTTGACTGCGCCCGCGGTGAGGCCGGCTACGATCTTGCGCTGGAAGACCAGGACCAGGATCACCAGCGGAATCGTGACGATGGTTCCGGCAGCCATGATGGCGGTGTAGGGAATCTGGTTCGGCTGCGCTCCGGCGAAGTTCGCGATGGCCACCGTGACCGGCTGGGTTGCGTCGCTGGATAGCTGGCTGGCGATCAGGAATTCATTCCAGGAGGAGATGAACGCCAGGATTGCCGTGGTGAAGATCGCCGGCGCCGCGAGAGGCATGATCACTTTGCGGAACGCCTGGCCCTGCGTGCAGCCATCCACCCGGGCCGATTCCTCCAGCTCCCAAGGCATTTCGCGGAAGAAGGAGGTCATGGTGTAGACGGTCAGCGGCAGCACGAACGAGATGTTCGGGATGATCAGCGCCTGGTACGTGCCCATCCAGCCAATGTTGGTAAAAAGCTGGAAGAGCGGGGTGATCAGGGCAACGCCCGGGAACATGGAGGCTCCCAGTATGAAGCCCAGCACGAGGTACTTGAATCGGAAGTTCAGCCGCGCCAGTGCGTAGGCGGCGAATACACCAATCAGCAACGAGACAGCCGTGACGACCACGCCGATAAACACACTGTTCAGCAGTGCCTGACCGAACCGGTTGCCGAAGGAAGTATCGAAGGCAGTGTTGAAGTTATCCAACGTGACGTGGGTGGGAAGGATCGAGGTGTCGTAGGTGAAGCCGACATCGCGGAAGGCCGTGACCACCATCCAGTACGCGGGCGCCAGACACCAGATAAGGATGACTGCGGCGCTGATGTAGGTGCGCCCCTGGGCCCACTTCTCACGGTTCTGGGCCATCTTGCGGCCCCTGTCCTGTTCTGCTCTCAGGGCAGTTGTGGCTGTCAGAGTGCTCATTTCTTCCCCTTCCCGGTCGCGCCGCTTTGTTCGACGACATTCGCGCCCAGGAAGCGGACGAAGATGAAGGCGACGATGAAGATGATGATGAACGTGATGGTCGATAGCGCTGCCGCCGAGTTGAACCCTTGCCTGATCTGGTTGATCACCAGGATGGACAGTGTGGTGGTGTTGTTCGCGCCGCCGGTCAGGATGTACGGGAGGTCGAACATACGCAGTGCGTCCAGCGTGCGGAACAGGATGGCTACCATAAGCGCCGGCTTCACCAGCGGGAGTGTGATCATCCGGAATCGCTGCCATGCAGTGGCACCGTCCACCTTGGCAGCCTCATAAACCTCGGCCGGGATCATTTGCAGGCCGGCGAGGATCAGCAGCGCCATGAACGGCGTCGTCTTCCACACGTCGGCGATGATAATCGCCCATTTTGCCGGCCATTCACTACCGGTCCACAGGATGGTGGTGTTGAACAGCTTGTTGGCGATGCCTTCGAAGGCGAAGATGAAGAACCACAGCTTGGCCGTGACGGCAGTGGGGATGGCCCACGGCACGAGCACGGCGGCGCGGACCAAGCTCCGGCCCTTGAAGGTGCGGGCCATGATCATGGCCATCCAGAAGCCCAGTACGGTTTCCAGGGCCACGGTGACAACGGTGAAGAAGAAGGTTGTTGCAGTGGCTGACCAGAACTGGCCGCCGAGGGTTCCCGCCGGACAGGCCGCGGTTCCGCCGCCCGGGGCTGAACATTGCTGGGCGATCCAGTTGACGTAGTTCAGGAGGCCTGCCGGGCCGCCCGCGGCGAAGAGTCCAGTGGCAGGATCGAGTCCGGCGTCCTTCTGGAGGGACATGACAATGGCGCTGATGATCGGGTAAACGATGACGATGCCCAAGGCGATGACGGTGGGGGCCAGGAGCCAGGAAGCCCACTTGCCTTGACTGAGGATCTTGTTGTCCTCACCTACGCTCTTGGAGCCGCGATGGCTGGGGGTACCGCCCGACGCCGGTGACTTGACCGGCGTCGGACCTAATTGGGTTGTCATGGCAGAACTACGATCCCGCAGAGGCGGATTCGATGGACTTCTGCATGTCTGACAGGGCAGTGTCCACGGGCTTCTCGCCCTTGATGGCTGCGTAGGCGTTCTCCTGGATGGCCTTGGTCACGGCAGGATAGAAGGGGGTTACTGGGCGGGGAACGGCGTTCTCGATGGAAGTCTTCAGGACCGGCAGGTACGGCAGTTTTGCCACAAGTTCCTTGTCCTCGTACAGCTTGGTGAGTACGGGGGCGAGGGAACCTTGAGTGGCGAAGAACCTCTGGGATTCCTCCGAGGTGATGAACTTCAGGAAGTCAGCAGCGGTGGCCTTGTTCTTGGAGTAGACGCTTACTCCAACATTGTGACCGCCAAGCGAGGATGCGCCGGGACCGTCTTTGCCCGGTAGTGCCGTCATGCCGAGCTTGTCCGCGACCTTGGAGGAGCCTTCGGTGGTGGCCAGGTTGTAGAGGTAGGGCCAGTTGCGGTGGAACAGGAGCTTGCCGTCTTGGAAGGCCTGGCGTCCCTGTTCCTCCTGGAAGGTGATGGCTTCCGTGGGGATGTTGCCATCTGCGTAGGCCTTGACGAGGTTCTCAAGTCCGGCTTTGGCCTCGGGGGTGTTCAGGCTGGGCTTGCCATCTTTGTCCAGCACAGAACCGCCCGCGGAGTTGATGGCCTCAGACGCGTTGACGGTCAGGCCCTCGTACTTGCTGAACTGACCGGCGTAGCAGCCGATGTTGTTGGCCTTGGCGATGGAGCACATACTCATCATTTCGTCCCAGGTCTTGGGCGGCGTGGGGACCAGGTCCTTGCGGTAGTACAGGATGCCGCCGTCGGAAGATTCCGGTGCTGCGTACAGCGTTCCCTTATAGGAAGCCCCGTTGACCGTGGAAGGGAGCATTCCGGCGGTGTCGATCGCCATCTTGTCCTTGAGCGGCTGCAGCCACCCCTTGGCAGCGAATTCCGCGGTCCAGACGAGGTCGACGGTCATGACGTCATACCCGGCATCTTTGGCCTGGAAGTGCTGGACCAGGTCGTCGTGCTGCTGGTCGGCCTGGTCCGTCTGCTCCTTGAACGTGACCTTCTCGTTCGGGTGTGCGGCGTTCCACTTTTCGATCAGGGGGCGGACGACGTTGTTGTTGTCCTTGCCCTGGACGTAAGTGATGGGCCCGCGGCCGTCCAAACTGTTTGCGGCGTCGCCGCCACCGGCTGTGGTCCCGCCGTTGGCGTTGCCGCCGCAGGCGGAGAGCGCCAGGGCGCCTGCCATTATTAGTGCCGCCGTGGCGGACAGCTTTACTTTCATGATTACTCCTTCGTAAGTGAACCCCGGCAGGGACGCCGGTGGGTCGAGGGGTGTGAACGGGTTCAGATGATCCACGCGGTGGTGTCCGCGGGAAGCTTTCGATCCATAAGGGGACCGCTGCTGACGACGACGGTGCCGGCCGGCAAGGCGACGGGCTGGACGCCGAAGTTCGTTATGGACTGCCAGCCGTTGGGTCGGATGAAGTGCAGCACTGCATCATTTCGGTGGTTGATCCATTTGAGCTGTTCCTCGGTCTGAAGGCTGCCCCGGAGCCGCAAGGCCTCACGGTAAAGGGCAAGCGTGGATCCGGGGTTGTCCTGCTGGGTTGCCACGGCGTAGGCGCTGAACCATTCCGGCTGCGGCAGGTGCGCCGTGGCTTTACCGAATCCGAATGCGATGCCTTCGGTGGTCCAGGGCAGCGGGACGCGGCAGCCGTCACGGCCGACGTCGACGCCCGGGTTGCGGAAGAAAGTCGGATCCTGACGGTCGGCGTCGGATATTTCGACGACTTCATGCAGGCCCAGCTCCTCGCCCTGGTACAGGTACGCGGATCCTGGCAGGGCAAGCATCAGCAGGGATGCGGCCCTGGCCCGTCGCAGGCCCAGTTCACGGTCCAGGGCAGGTTCGTTGCCGCCGGACATCAGCCACGCCTGGGCGGGGCCGTTGCGCCCTGGACCCTTGGGCAGCCCATAACGGGTGGCATGCCGGACGACGTCGTGGTTGGAAAACACCCAGGTGGAGGGCGCGCCGGTGATCTCGGATTCGGTCAGGTTGCGGGTGATGATCTCCCTGAACTGTCCGGCGTCGAAGGCCGCCTGCAGGAGATCGAAGTTGAATGCCTGTCCCAGGCCCTCTGGGCTGGCATAGCGGCCGCGTCGGTCTGCATGCACCCAGGCTTCGGCGACGGCGGTGCGCGGCGGGGTGTACTCGTTGAACAGGGCCCGCCATTCTGCATAGATCTCCTGAACTTCGTCCCGGTCCCAGAACGGGTGCGTACCGTCCACGGTCTCGTTCTCGGCCGCCAGTTCAGCCTTTGCCAACAGCGGTTCCGTCAGATCCTTGGCCAAGGCGTGCGCCACATCGATGCGGAAACCGTCAACGCCGCGATCGGCCCAGAAACGCAAGGTCCTGAGGAAGTCCTCGCGCACCTCCGGGTTGTCCCAGTTGAAGTCCGGCTGCTCCTTGGCGAACAGATGCATGTACCACTGCCCGGCAGTGCCGTCCGGTTCGGTAATGCGCTCCCAGGCCGGGCCGCCGAAAAGGGATTCCCAGTCCGACGGCGGCAACTCGCCCTCCGCGCCCTTGCCTTCACGGAAGATGTAGCGGTTCCGGGCGGCGGAGCCCCTGGATCCGGCGAGGGCCTCCTTGAACCACTCATGCCGGTCAGAGGAGTGGTTGGGCACGATGTCCACGATCAGCTTGATGCCCGCGGCGTGGAGCGCAACGGTCATCTCATCGAAGTCCGCCAAGCTGCCCAGCCTGGGGTCCACGTCGCGGTAATCGTCCACGTCATAGCCGCCGTCTGCGAGAGCCGACGGGTAGAAGGGGCTCAACCAAACGGCGTCAATCCCGAGTGACTTCAAATATGGGACCTTGGCCGTAATGCCTTTGACGTCGCCAAGGCCGTCGCCGTTGGAATCAGAGAAGCTCCGCGGATAGATCTGGTACACGGCGGCTTGCCGCCACCAGTCTGCACCCGACACTTCCTCGACGTCGGCATGCATGGTTGGGGTTTTGGTGCTCAAGAGAGGGTGCTTCCTGTTCTGCTTTCCGGGCATCATTGCCGGTTTTCGACGGGCGGGATTGGTCGAAGCGGTTCGTCGACGCGACTCGTCAGCTGTGACTTGAGTCTCTTACGCAAACGTTTGAGTTAAAGATAGGTGCTCAGATCGGCAGGGTCAAGCGTTAATTTCTGGGATCAGGAGTTGCTGGCCTTCACGTTCAAGTGAAAACGCTTCCTTTTTGAGCAAATTTACGCAAACGTATGCGTTCAATCCAGTACTATTGAAGAATGGCCAATGGGGATCGACATTCAGTGAACATGGTGGACGTAGCCCGGGAGGCGGGCGTTTCGGTGAGCGCAGTCTCGCGCGCCCTGGCAGGGGGCAAAGGCGTGTCCGAACGCACCCGCCTCAAGATCCAGCAATTGTCCGAACAACTTGGCTACGTCGTCTCACCCGAAGCCTCGAAACTCGCCGGCGGGCGAACCGGACGCGTTGGGCTTATCACTCCCATGATCAACGAGTGGTTCTATTCGGCTGTCATCGCCGGCGTAGCTGCAGAACTAACGGCCGCCGGTATCGATGTGCTCCTCTACCCTCTCGATAGCTCCGAAGACAGGCGCCGGTTTTTCGAGGAACTCCCCGCGCGTCGAAAAGTGGATGCCATCATCAATATTGCCTTCCCCATCACAGAGGAGGAGTGGGAGCGTCTTGACGCAATGGGGGTTCACGCCATTGTGGCGGGAAGCATTACGCCTGGGCGTCCTTCGGTCGGGATCGATGAGGAGTTGGCGGCGCGACACGCCGTCAATCATCTGCTGGGGCTGGGACATCGGCGGATCGCGATGATCAGCAGTGTTGACCCGGAAGGCAAACAGTACTCCGCCGACGTTGGCCGCGAGCGAGGATACCGGAGTGCACTCGCCGCGGCAGGTATTGACGCTCATGAGGAACTCGTAGTTTCCGTTCCATGGGGCCTTGATGGCGGCTCCCAGGGCATGGACAAAATTCTGACCCTGTCTCGCCTGCCCACCGCAGTATTTGCCTTTTCTGACGAAGTTGCCTACGGCGCTCTCCAAAGCCTGCGGCGATCTGGCCTTCGCGTCCCCCAGGATATGTCAATCATCGGGATCGACGACCACCCGATGGCAGAAACGATGGACCTCACAACCGTCCATCAAACACCGTTTGAGCAAGGCGTACTCGCCGGCCGTCTCTCGCTAAGCCTGATCAAAGGCGAGTCAACGGACCAGCAAATCGTCTGCCCGGCAAACCTGGTTGTTCGACGCTCAACTTGCCCCCCTTCTGCTAATGAGAAGGCTTCGCCGGCTTAGCTTGCGGGGTCATTTGTGGATGGGCTTGGTCAGGTTGAGGCTGATTGTCTGGTCTGGGGCCAACTCTCCGGAGGGCAGGTCTGAGAAGGCGTACCAGACACGGTCGGTGCCGGTGAGCGGGCGGTTCGCCCATTCCAGATCAGGCATTCCGAAACGGAAGGAGATCTGGCGTTCGGTGTCCCCCGGGGCAGTCGTGTAGGTCTGTGGGATCCCATCGCCATCCGCGGTGAAGGTTCCCTGGGCGCCGTCAATCTTCAGCTCTCCGGCTATGAGTCTCACTTTGGTCCCCGTGGGGATTGGGCGGTCCGCTGCCAAGGACGGGTTGTATTGCAGCAGCTGCTCCGTGGTGCATCGAAATTTGTAGCCGAGGCTGTCGAAGGAGTCGCCGTCGACCGTGGTGTAGAAGATTGTCTGGCCGGATGAATTGTTGAGAGTCGTTCCACTACCGGATCTGCTGTCGATGGAGTTTTTCTGCAGCTGGATGTGCCTCCCGGCACGGATAAAGTAGGTGTTGCCCTTCTCGTACACGAACGGGACCTTGTTGGCTTCGGCCAGTTGCTCCTGAGTGATTCCGAACCGGTAGGTGATCCCACCAAGGGTGTCACCGGGCTCGATTGTGTAACTAGTGGGTATTCCGTTCGCATCCACGGTAGCCGTCCCTTTCGCCCCGTTCATCGGACTTGGAGCAGGGATTAGTCGTAGCGTGGTGTTGGGTGCCAGTTCGCTGCCTGGCTGAATCCCATTGAATTCAGCGAGTTTCTTCTCGGTGATGTGGAAGTATGCAGCCACTGCCGCTGTCGTGTCACCGGGGACTGTGGTGTAGTAATCGACGTTGCCAAAGGAATCGGTAATAGTGGGCCCCGACAGGGAAGATGTTCCAGAACCGGTCGGTGTCGCCGTCGGGGTGACTGCTTCCGCGGTCGGGACCGCCGCGGTGTTGTCCGGACGCGAAGCCAGGGTCGAACCGACCAGTACACTCACTGCGACTGCTGCTGCGGCAAGCCCGGCGACTGCGAAGCGCCCCCAGTGACGTTTGGCAGGCATCCGGTGGAAGTCATGGATGGATCCGCCGATCGCGATATGAGTGGCCTCTGAATTGACGAACGACAACGACCGCTGGCGACTGCGGTTCAGTTCCTCGTCGGTGATTGTGAGTGCAGGATCGGCGGCCGAGAGTAGGTCGAAAGCAGAGTTGTCGTGACTCATTCCGGTGCTCCTTCTGACACTGTTTCCATTTGAAGTATCCGGCCCAGTTCTTTCCGAGCCCGGTGCAGGCGCATCCGCACGGCAGTTGCCGAGATATTGAGGAGTTGGGATAGTTCGACGGCGGTGAGTCCGTCCCAGTACGTCAGCAGTAAGACCTCCCGCTCCTTCGGGGCAAGCAGCTCGATTGCATCCAGGACGGCGGATCCCTCAGCAGGTGTTCCATCAGTGCGCTCCAACCGCAAAGCTCCAATGAGTCCAGCAGAGCGGGAAACGGACCTGTCATGGTTTCGGAGGACGTTCTTGGCTACCCCGAAAAGTACGACCGCCGAGAGGTCATCGCCGTGTCCTGACTTCTCCCAGACAATCCTGAAAACCTCGGCGCACAGATCTTCCGCAGTGGCGGCGCCGTCCGTCCGACGTCGGAAATAGCGGTAGATACGGTCGTGGGACGCCGTGTGAGCGGCCAGGAACCGTTGTTCCCTCTCCAGATCCACACGTTCCCCCATCGTTTGCAAGCTCATGCCCTGTTAATGTCCGGCAGCCAACAAACTGTAACGAGAATCTTGGAAAAGTTTGAAACACCTAAAACTGATAGAACGCAATGCTGACCTCGACAGGAATGCGGGTGCTCTTGCCAGCACTACGTCCCATACCTAGACTCCCTAGGTATGGGACGTAGTTCAGTGAACGGACAGCTTGACCTTCTTCTGCTCAGCTCGCTCGGTGCAGGCGAGGCACACGGCTACGCGCTGATCGCACGCATTCACGAGCGCAGCGGCGCGCGGATCGAGCTCCAGGAGGGCTCGGTCTATCCCGCGCTGCACAAGCTCGAGGCGGCGAGGTGCGTCGCGAGCCGCTGGGCGGATGACCCCGGCGGTCGCCGGCGCGTCTATGCGCTCACCGAGGCCGGGCACGCCGAGCTGGCCCGCAGGGTGGAGGAATGGAAAGGCTTCTCCGCGGCGGTCCGCGGTGTTCTTGGAGCGGCGTCGTGAGCGCGGAGAACGGCGCCGGGACTGAAGGCGGGGCCATCGACGCTTACCTCGACGAGCTCTTCATCGCAGCGCGGGACGGTGATCCCGCCGCTGGGCGCCGGCTCCTCGCCGAGACCGAGGCGCATTTGCGCGAATGCGCCGCCCGGCTCCGCGGGCAGGGCATGAGCCCGGAGGACGCCGAGCGCGAAGCTGTCCACCGCTTCGGCCCGGTCAGCACTGTGACGCCGGTCCTGCGCCCGTCACTTCACGACGTCGCCCGGCTGCCTTTGCGCGCGTTCCTGCGCCCCGTGGTTGGCCTCGCGGCCGTTGGCGCAATCGCCGTCGGGGTCAGCGGCGCCATATCGGAGCTGTTCGGCCGGATCTGGGGTGCGGGCTTCGTAGCCGGCGACCTGCCCGGTGTCGCCTACACGGCCGCCAGATGTGCGGTCCTGCAGGCCCCTTACCCCGGACTCGACTGCGCCCAGGCCGCCGCCGAGCATCACTGGGGCGAGGTCGTCGAATACCGCGTAGTCCTCGGGGTGCTGGGCCTTGTCCTCGTGCTCGTATGGCGACTTCTGCCCCGCGAAGCCGTACTCCCGGCAGGCCTCGCGCCGTCACTCGCGGCCGCGGCCTTCCTGTTCGCCGCCGCGGCGACCGGCGTCCAAGCCCTCAACGCCGCCGTCCAAGGCTGGCAGGGCACAGGCGCGTGGCTGAGCGCCGTCGTCGTCGCCCTGCCACTCGCCGCCGTGTTCGCGGTAGCCGCCCTGCGCAAGATGCGAATGAAACCCAGTTCATAACACCGCGCGACGACGGTGGGTCCTATCTCGCCCAGAGTGCGGAAAGTGTCCGGGGGACATCACTCAACTCTTGGGCTTGTGCTGCTACCGTTCGTGGGTAGCCCACCACGCTGCACAAGACCCAGTTCGCCGCGAAGAGGGTAGTTGAACTTTTTCGGTCTTTTCCCTCCTCGCCATGTGCTAAGGACGCTCGACGGCTTCCGAGTCGTCGAGCCACTCCAAAGGTTCCTTGCCGAGGCCGGCTGCGATCGCCGTGGCAGTCTCACGCCATGAGGTCAATTCTGCAATGGCTAGATGAGGCTGATTGGTAGCGAAGGACGCTCTGGCTGCAGCCAGGACATCATCGGCGCAACCTCGCGGTCAGCTGGACTCAGGGCAAGCATCCACGGGAAGCGATCGCTCATGCGGGCGGCAAGCGTTCCCTCCGTGCTTGTTGAGACTGCAACCAGCTGGGCTGCCAGTTCCAGCAGTGAAATGCGTGCCGCATCGGCGCTCTCGGACATAAGAACGAGAGCCTCGCCGTCACGGCGGTTACCCGGACGGGGTGGTCTGCGGCTGCTGCAAAAACATCTGCCCGGTCTTTCGTGATCGAGTTGCTGCGCTCATGTACCAACTCTCATTCAGAACGTGTTCTGAAGTTGACCCGCCGAGATGGGGGAACTGAGGTCATGCGTCAGCCGCGCTTTTTCTCAGCCATCTCTTCAGGCCCGGGCAGTGCCTTGGTGGTGCGCCAGGTGTCCAAGGCAATCACTGCGGCCAGCACTATGAGTGACAAAGAGACGGAGGCGAGGACATCCGTGAGCCAGTGGTAGCCGAGGTAGAGCCTGCTGACGGCTTGGGTGGCGATCCCTGCGGCGGCGGCACTGAAGCCGGCAATGACAGCACCTATCCTGTGGCGGCGCGAAAAGACGAGGAACGCCCCCACGAGGAGGAAGTCGGAGGCGCCGAGTACGTGGCCCGACGGAAAAGAGTAGGTGCTGTCAGCGCCGAGCATCATGAGATCCATGGGCGGTCTTGGCCGTTCGACCAAGCGCGTAATGACTTGGGCGAGGATCACGCCGGTCAGCATGGCCCCGGCAAGCAAGAGCGGTCGCCAGAGCTTTCGCGCCCTGAGTATCCAGATCCCGGTCACGGCCGCGACGATGATCGGCATCACGATAGGGCCAAAAATGGTGGCAAGGACACCCATGATCGTCGTCGCCGTCGGTGAGCGTTGGCTCACGAACCACGTGCTGACCCTCTCATCCACTGTGGCCAGATCAATTTTTTGCTTTACTTCGGCGAGGATGAGGAAGAAGGATCCGACGCCGACCACCGCGAGGATCACCGCGATGACGTAGAGGACCTTCTGGCTCCGCGGTGCAACGTGCCGTTCCGGGATAGTGAGCTTGTCGTGAAGGACCCCGGACATGTCTCCAGGTTCTTCGGGGAAGTTCGACGGCGGTGTGTCCGGGATGGGCATAACAAAGGATATCCGTTCCAGCGGTGCAGGGGATGGTCTGGGATCCAGTGACGGCCCTAGAGGTAATCCCCAACATGCTCGCGGGCGATTTCCAACAGTGTTGTATGGAACGCGACCTCGGCCGGGGCGTAGACCTTGTCCTGACGTTGGGCAAGGAGAACCCGGCGCAGTGGTGCAGCAGCGCCGAGGCTCAGCACACGGACATCCGGGTGTTGGAGTGCGACGGCGGTTTTGGGCACCATTGCGACGCCCATTCCGACGCTGACCATGGCCTGTGCTTCCTGGTAGTCGTTGGCCAGGAATCCGATGGTCGGCTCGAATCCGGCCTCGTTGGCCGAGCGCCGGAGCACTTCCACCACGGGATGCGCATCCGCGCGTACAATCCAGGATTCCTTTTTCAGATCCTCCATCTTTACTTCATCGAGGTCGGCGAGGTGGTGTCCTTTGGCCACGAGGATGACTGTGCTTTCCTGGAAAACTTCGGTTATCCGGATGGCGTCGTCATGGAAGCGATGCCAAGGGTAGTCCCAGAGCAGGCAGAGGCCGGTCTCTCCGGATTCGAGGTCCGAGACCAGTTCCTCAAAGCGCGCGCTTCGGACTGACAGGCTGATGGCCGGGTATCGCTTCTTGAAGGCGCGGATCACAAGCGGCAAGAACGATCCGGCGAGGGTGGGAAACGTGCCCACCGTCAGGGAGCCGCGGCGGAGGCCGGCGATCTGGTCGAGGTCGTTCCGGGCGGCGCGCATCTGTCCCACCATCTTGCGGGCGTGCCCGGCAAGCACCTGGCCGGCTTCTGTCGGCACCACTCCACGCGAGCGGCGGGTAAGAAGCGGCTGCCCTACTTCCTGTTCCAGCTTCCGTAATTGTTGGGAAACCGCCGATGGCGTGTAGAGCATCAGATCGGCCGCAGCAGTGATGGATCCCTGCTCCACCACCTCAACCAGCAGAGCCAAGCGCCGAATGTCGAATAATTCCTGACCGTGATCATTAAGCATCAGTTAACTCTCCTCTGGTTTTGGTTCATTCTATGCAATCCTGCGTGATTTCCCCTAGCTTTTGCGCAGAAGGCAACCCATAAACAGAAGGCAGACAGCCAGAAGCGTCCTGAAGCTCAATGAATGAAGCATCTCTACACACCCCATCAAATATCCAACATTGTCTTCATTTGTGATCCGCATCATTCTTCTAATAGGCCCCTGAAACCCAGAGCGGCACGAGGAGATGGACGGATTGCCATGAAGATTGAAGCTGAATGGATGCGTGGAGGCACCAGCAAGTGTTGGGTCTTCGAAGGTGAACACCTGGACGGAACCCACAAGGACCTGGACTCTTTGCTGCCCCGGCTTTTCGGAAGCCCGGACCACCGCCAGATTGACGGCGTCGGAGGATCAACGTCCACCACCAGCAAGGCCATGATTCTGCGCCGTCCCGCAGACCCGGATGTCGACGTCGAGTTCACTTTCGCCCAGGTCGGCATCGAGGAAGCGGCAGTGGACTGGGGGAGTAACTGCGGAAACTGCTCCGCGGTTGTTGGGCTGTACGCGATCGAGAAGGGCTGGGTGACGCCCAGCGGCGACAACACCCGGATCGTCACGCGCAACACCAACACCGGCCAGATCATCATCCAGCGCGTTGCCACCCCAGCGGGCGCTTTGCCGATCGTCCCGGACGCCCAGATGCCCGGCGTCGTATTTCCCGGATACCGGGTGGGCCTGGGCTTCAAGGATCCAGCCGGCAAGACGACCGGGAAGTTGCTGCCCACCGGTGAAGCAACGGACACGATAAGTGCCGGCGGCACGCGCTGGACAGTTTCAATGGTCGACGCCGGAGCTCCAGTTGTGATCGTCAAGGCTGAGGAGCTGGGCCTGGACACTGCCCGCTTCGAGAGCTGGCAGGCGGGAGTGAAACTGCAGTTGGACACCCTGGACCAAATCCGGCGGCAGGCCGCAGTCCGGATGGGCCTGGCCCCAACAGTCAAGGACGCTGCCCGCGCTATTCCCAAGCTCGCAATAGTCGGAGCCCCCGGAGCAGACGACACTGCCGACGTCAACGTCATGATGCTCTCCATGGGCAAGCCCCACCCGGCCCTGGCAATTACCGGAAGCATCGCCCTGACGCTTGCAGCAAGTACCCCAGGAACTGTCCTCAACAACATCACGGGCAGTGAACCGCGATCCATCCTGCGGCTTCGGACTCCTGCGGGCGTGATCGAGACCTGGAGCGAAGAACGCGACGGGTCCCTGTTGGTCGGGGTGGACCGGACGGCACGCACCATCGCCAGCACCACCCTGCATCTCCCGGAACTCCTCGGCAGCGCCGTCGAGCCTTCCTTCGCATCAGCCGCTCAGTGACATCAGCCCACTCAACGAGGAGTAAAGATCATGACTAAGACCGATTACCAAGCCGCCTCCACATCAGTGGATGATGTTCAGGAGGCTGATTCCAAACGTCCGAACCGCAGCCGCCGTATCCTGCTGATAACAGCAGCCGTGATTGCTGTCCTGGGTCTGGCCGCTCTGATGTTCGGAGGCGCCATTTTCAACCCGGCGGCCACCTCGGGAACGGAGCAGACCCTGACCGCGACCCAGATCATTCCCTTGGTCATCCTCGTCCTCATGTTCGTTGTCGCTACCAAGTGGCCCCTGAACATCGGTGTGATGGGGCTGGTAGCCTCGTTCGGCGTCGGGTATTTCATGCTGGGAATGTCCGATAAGGAGATCCTGGAGGAGTTCCCGGCCAGCATCGTCCTGACGATCATCGGCGTGACGTACTTCTTCAGCATGGCGAACCGCAATGGAACCATCGATATCATCGTGCAGAATTGCGTCCGCCTCGTCAGGGGTAAGACGATGCTGCTGCCGTGGGTCTTCTTCCTTATTGCTGCTGCACTGACCTCGCTGGGCACTTTCTCGCCTGCCGCCGTCGCACTTCTGGCGCCTGCCGCCATGGGGTTCGCTTACGAGTCGCGCATCCACCCCGTCCTCATGGGTGCCTTCGTCATCAATGGCGCACACGCCGGTGGGTTCTCGCCACTGTCGGTTGCCGGCGTCCTGGTCCACAACATCGCCCACGATAACGGCTTCCCCATTTCCCAGGGCGGACTCTTCGCCGCGAGCTTCGCCATCAACCTGCTTCTCTCGGCGCTCTCCCTGGCTTTGTTCGCCGTCTTCGGAAAGCTGAAGGATGGCGCAGGGGTCCAGAACGTGGATCTCGAAACTCCCCGCACCACGCGGCCTCATGGCCAGCAGATCCTGACGCTCCTGCTGATCGGTGTAATGCTCGTCTGCACCTTGGGCTTCCGGATGCCGATTGGCTTTGTTGCCCTTTCCGCTGGCCTGCTGCTGGCGCTGGTCAACATCAAGGAACACCGGACCTTCATCGGCGGCGTTTCCTGGTCCACCGTCCTCCTGGTGGCCGGCATGATCACGTACGTCTCCCTGCTTCAGCATGTGGGCGTTATCGACACCCTTGCAGAGATGGCTTTGGCGCTCGGCGCACCGCTGCTGATCGCTTTGGTTCTCTGCTACGTCATCGGCGTCGGCTCAGCATTTGCCTCGTCCACAGCGCTGCTGACCGCGTTCATCCCGCTCGCCGGACCGCTGCTGGCGTCCAGCACGTTGAGTGCATCAGGAACGGTTGCAGCCCTTGCTATCGCAGCAACTGTGGTGGACGTTTCGCCCTTCTCCACCGACGGCGCACTGATCGTGGCCAACGCCCAGGAATCAGACCGTCAGCGCGTCTACAAGCAGTTGATGATCTACGCCGGTGGAGTGGTCCTTGTGGCGCCCGCCTTGGCCTGGGCCCTCCTGGTTCCGACCGGCATCCTCTAAACCGCAACTTTTCACATGACTGCCGGCA
This sequence comes from Paenarthrobacter sp. RAF54_2, assembly GCF_052113945.1. Taxonomy (NCBI): domain Bacteria; kingdom Bacillati; phylum Actinomycetota; class Actinomycetes; order Micrococcales; family Micrococcaceae; genus Paenarthrobacter; species Paenarthrobacter sp. RAF54_2. The sequence continues at coordinate 134,080 of NZ_JBFRDV010000010.1, read as the reverse complement.
ATTCCAGGTCGGTACGCGGTGGGACCCACCCTGCATACCAACGCAACAGGTAACCCGACAGACGGGGGCAGGACTGGATAATCCCAACGCACCAGAGGCGGGGCCACCTACCAGGGTGGCTCCGCCTCTGTCGTGTCGGGAAAGCGTACGACGGCGGAGCTGCCGCCGCCGCGTGTGGGACGGCGCGGGTTTGACGTTTCCCGTGGAGATTCAGTACACGATTGCCTGAATACAGCGACCACTGTACTTTAACTATATGGAAACCCTCACCCATGCCCCGGTGCTGGCCCGGTTCGGCTATGCGATCTCGGACGCCACCAGGGCACGCGTACTCCTTGCCCTGGCTGATGCGCCGGCTTTCCCCTCAGAACTTGCAGATTCCCTGGGTGTTTCGCGCCAGAGCATGTCCAACCACCTGACCTGCCTGCGCGGATGCGGCCTGGTTGTCGGGATTCCCGACGGGCGAAGGACCCGCTATGAACTGGCTGACGCTCGCTTGGGTCACGCCATCAAGGACCTAATCGGTGTGGTCTTAGAGGTGGATCCCAACTGCTGTGCTCCTGATGGGACGTGCTTGGCTTGAGCACGGACCTGCGGGAAGCATCGGAACGCAGAACCGTCCTGACACGTCGGATCAGACTTTTCGCTGCCGCCACCATCACCTACAACGTGATCGAGGCGGCAGCGGCATTGTGGGCTGGGGGTGCAGCGGATTCGTCGGCCTTGATTGGTTTCGGGCTGGACTCGGTGATCGAGGTTGCCTCCGCAGTGGCGTTGTCCTGGCAGTTCTCTGCCAAGGATCCCGAGCGGCGCGAGCACTTAACCCTGCGGATCATCGCGATTTCCTTCTTCGCCCTCGCCGCCTTCGTCACGTTCGAGGCCATCAGGTCCCTCACCGGTGGGGGAGAGGCCCAGCACTCGACGCCAGGCATCGTGATCGCGGCCCTCAGCCTGGCGATCATGCCCGTTTTGTCATGGGCGCAGCGCCGAGCCGGACATGAGCTCGGTTCCAAGACGGCCGTAGCTGACTCCAAACAGACCCTGTTGTGCACGTATCTCTCTGCTGTGCTGCTCATGGGTCTGGTCCTGAACAGCACGTTGGGTTGGTGGTGGGCCGATGCCGGCGCAGCTCTGGTGATTGCCGCCGTCGCCGTGCGCGAGGGAATCAACGCGTGGCGTGGCGACGTTTGTTGCACCGTGCCCGGTGCGTCCGTCAGTGATGAGTCCTCCGAGCACTCGACATGCTGCGCGGAATGCCAGACGGCAGCGGATTCAGCCACGACGGTCGTGCTGTAGCCAAGGCCGGCGTACGCTGACCGCATGGAGTCCGAGGTCAGGACGATCGCTCTGCGCACCGGGATCAACGTGCCCTGCTTTGTGCAGGGTCACCTTGATGAACCGAACGACGACGACGCCGCGCCCTTGGTCTTGGTGCATGCGTGGGGTGAATCCTGGCGGAGTTTTGAGCGGCTGATTGCCTCGTTGCCGTCTCTCACTCTGGTGGCGCCGGACCTGCGCGGCCATGGTGGGGCTGACAAGCCCGAAGACGGGTACTCGCTCACAGCGGTTGTGGAAGATGTTCTCGCCATGTTTGATGCCCTGGGCATAGCGCGGGCTCACGTATTGGGTTCATCCAGCGGGGGATACGTGGCGCAACAACTTGCCGTGACGCATCCGGAACTCGTGGCATCACTGGTTCTGGTGGGATCTCCCTTGAGCCTGCGTGGGAAACCACCGTTTGCGGACGAGGTGGAGGCGCTCGCTGATCCAATTTCGGAGGACTGGGTTCGGGATTCTTTATCGTGGTACCGGCTGCTGCACGCTGTGCCCGCTGAATATATCGAGGACAGGGTGCGGGACGGTTTGGCCATGCCGGCGGCCGTTTGGAAGGCTTCCTTGCGCGGCTACTACGAGGCTGTCCCGCCAACCGAAGCCGGAACCATCTCAGCCCCCACGCTCATCCTGTGGGGCGCCCATGACCACATTGTGCCGCGACACCATCAAAAAACCCTCGCCAGCCGTATCCCTGGAGCTCAGTTGAAGATCTACGAGAAGACGGGTCACCTGGTGTTGTGGGAGTGCCCGGAACGGGTTGCTGAGGATGTTGAGGCGTTTCTAGGTTGCACTGTGGAGTAGAAACCAGCCCCGGAGCCTTGGTCYGGCTCATAAGTCGTCAACGGAGGTAAGCGTTTCAAGTAGCGCCACTTTGTTGGGGTTTCATGACCGCCCTCGTCATTTACCAACCCAGCCAGTGCTTCCGTTTCCACTCTGCTTGACGTAGAGCGTTGTTCCAGCGCCGCCTCCGTAGTTTTGGTAGGTCGAACCGACCGGCGCCATTTCGCGTTTCTCTGGACTACCGGAGCCAACTAGTTGAAGCGGGCTGAGCGCCACGCCTCCAGTTACATATAGGTTGGCGAATTGACTCGTGGCAGCACCCGTGATGCTGGCTAGGGTAACGAAAAACTGGAACCAGTTCTGCGATTTGTGGACGGCCACGAGTTTTCCGGATCCGAGTGACGTAAGCGTGAAGTTTCCCCCGGTGAGCCGTGCTCGCAACGTCGAACCGGAGTTGTTTAAACCCCTGAAATCCACGAATGGTGGTGTCGTCACATTTGGTAGGTACGCATTGAGATCCGTCGCCAGCAACGCGCCCGCATTTATGCCAGTTGCCGCCACGCCCTTGAATAGTGAAAACTCCGCCAGGCTGCTCGTTACATAACAATCACGAAAATGTATTGTACCGATTGAGATAGGACCTCCCACCCGGTTGAATCTGACGCCTGCCTTGACCAATTCAATGTAAGTCACGCCGCTCACTACTAAGTGTGCGACACCCGTACCTTCCACGGAAACGATGCTGTCCAAAAGATAAAAGTTGCCGTCGTGCAGTCCCGCAGTGCCTAGGTAACCCAGAGTCTTGATTCCGATTGGGGCACGGGCGAGTTGGAGACGCGTCGAATGAAACAGGCTTGTGTCTGTGGTTTCGATTGCGGCAACAACGGCTTGATGAACCCTGACATTGACCATGCCCATCTCTTCGGACTTCCGGAGTCGCAAAGGGGTCTGGGCTATGTTGAACCCGTCGATGACTAGATTCTGTATCAGGTTCTGGTAGATGAAATCCGTTCCATTGCCCACATCGATACCCCCGCTTGGGTGAGTAAACCTAAGCACGGACGAACCGGAGGGATCGCCAACCAGGGATGAGTAACTCGCGAACATCTGGAGTCGGGTCGCAGACGGAATCAAATAGGTCCCTGCTGGTAACACAACAGATCTGCCTCCGGCAGCGCGAAGTGCGGCGGTAATGGCAACCGAGTCGTCGGCGATGCCGTCCCCAACCGCACCATAGTCTCTCGCATTCACCGGTTCGTTCGTACGCAGTACGTACTGGGCCGAAGGATCAGTCGCGGCTGACACTGTTGACGCGATTCCGGCAGCATGAGCTGAGCCTGAGTTCAGAACCAACAAACCCTCGCTGGCGGCTACGGCCGTTGCCAAGGGGACGAATTTAAAAATCCCCCTACGCCCTATGTCGGTAGTGCGTTCTGTCACCGAGCGATCCACATGCTCTTTGCCATTACTCATGAAGACACCCCTATTCGCTGGTTCCCGTGAGGTAGTTATCTCGGCGGCGGCTTGGAAAAAGCCTCGGCCGATGAACCTGGCGGACCGGGAAGAAAGGTCTTACTCGCCAACTCTAGAATTAGTGAACGGAAACCCTGCCAAGCTTTGAACTTTCATTCTTGAAATGGTGTCTCATCACAATTCGAAAATAGTGTGTAATGTAGGTCCTTAACAACAGTAATGAGTACTCGAGTTAGTTGTGCACAATGCGCGTTTACTACTTGCCGTACCTGCATCTCCGCGCCGGAGAACACTTGTATTACCTGCATTGGCTACTCGGATTATTCACGACACCTACTCGTGTGGAGCTCTGGGGTCGCGCCGGAGGGGTAGGTGGTACCGCGCATTGTGGAGTTAGGCTCTGGATCTTGGCCATGCCAGGTGATCCAACAATGAAATGGTCCGCATGTGAGGCTCGCCCCGAGGCGTAGCAGTTTCCGGTCGATCTCTTCATCGCCCAGGAAGACGTGCACAAGCGATCTAAGTACAGTGCCAAGCGGGACACCCCGCCATGCCGGCAGGTCTAAAATTCTGGATCTTGCACGGTTGCTCCGGCAGCTGGGGTTGCCCCAATGGCCCTGAAGCGCTGAAAACTCACTCTCAACAAGTTTTGTCAACCAGTTTTAGTTGAGAATTACGGGCGTGCGGCAAGAGCATTTAAACCTGCATGAGTGATGCATGATAGCGTCAAAATTACCAAGCGTAAGCATATGACTAGGCATGTCTACCTATGTTGCAACGTCGGTTATACGGCATGATCTAATAACGGTGAGCGGACCGATCGCCTCGGCTCGCCGCCTTGTTGGATATCGCTCACGAAAATATTGGGGAACCCCGTGGAGTTGCGTACTTACCTGCATGTCATCCGCAAGCGCTGGATTTCCATACTGCTTGTCACGGCTGTGGCCGTTCTCGTGGCATTGGGACAAACGTTGACCCAGACGCCCACCTATGATGCACATTCACAATTGTTCGTCTCCGTCAAGGGCGGCAATTCAGCAACTGACGTGACGCAGGGAAACATGTTCGCACAGAACCGGGTGACGTCCTATGTAAGTCTCGCAACGAGCCCCCGCGTTCTTCAGGCAGTTGCCGATGACYTAAGTCTGCCAGGCGGATCAAGGAAACTGGCGGGTCGCGTTGCAGCCTCTGCGCCCCCTCAAACCGTGCTGATCGACATTACGGCTTCCGACGCAAACCCCGAACTCGCGGCGAGGATTGCCAACTCCACGGCGGACGAATTAATTAAAGGCGTTGCGTCCGTCGAGGATGTTTCACTGGTGAAATTGAGCGTCTTCGAACGGGCAGAGCCACCCGTCAGCCCTTCTTCACCTCGACCCATGATGAACCTGATTCTAGGCTTGGTTGCGGGGCTGGTCCTTGGCCTTGGCTTCGCGTTCGTACGTGAAGTTCTCAATACACGGCTACGGACCCAGGACGACATCGAGCGAGTCGTCAGCGCCGGCGTTCTGGGCACATTCGTCGGCGATCCTTCCTTGGAAAAGACCCCTGTACTAACCCAGGGAGACCCATATAGTCCGCGGGCAGAGGGCTTTCGTCAGCTGCGAACACACCTGTCGTTCACGAACCTCGGTGGCGGGCACCAGAGTGTCGTAGTTTCCTCGTCGATCCCAGGCGAAGGAAAAACGTCTACCGCTGTCAATTTGGCGATTATGCTCGCCGAAAGCGGGACTCGAGTTCTTCTCATTGATGCCGATTTGCGGCGACCGCGTGTGGCCAACTACTTGGGGTTAGAAGGCTCCGTGGGGCTTACTGGCGTCCTTACGGGCAGCGTGGCGCTCGAGGACGCCATTCAGACCTGGGGTCCTGCCGGCCAGCTTCACGTTTTGGCGTCGGGGCGTTTGGCACCGAACCCAAGCGAGTTACTTGGGTCTTCGACCATGGACAAGTTACTCACTCACTTGGAATCTGAGTATGAAGTTGTCATTATTGACGCCCCACCTTTGCTCCCAGTCACGGACCCTGCTGTCCTGGCGGCGAACGCCAGCGGCATCCTGCTGGTCGTGAGCGTTGATGGTCGAACCAAGAAGGCCGATTTGGCCAGGGCTGTCACGAATATCGAAGCCGTCCGTGCGCGTATGTTGGGCGTGGTCATCAACCGTCTTCCGGCAACCAAGGGTGATCACAATTACTACGACTACAAACCTCAAGTCGACAAAGGTAAGAGGCGTTCGACTGAAGCCAGGAATCGCCAAGAAATGCGCCACGGCAGCCTAAGGCCGTAGGCGGGCCGGGAGAAACGGAATGTACGCTTCGGTGCCTCTCGCTTCCATATTTGAGAATGCCGGGCGCATCGAATCCCGATGCAGACTTCAGTCGTCAGCGTCGGGTTCACCAGCCGTTCAGCGCTTCGCGATTCTAGGGCTCAGCTCAGTCTGACTTGCACAACATTGGGGATAGTCGATGAAACACAACAACCGGATCAACACCGTAAGAGACCTTGTGGGGACGCCTTCGACGGAGATGGCTCCCCAAAATAGTTCGCATTTGACCCCATTCAGCCACCGCCTTCAATTTGGCTTGGATGCCGTGTCCTGGATTATCGGGCTCATTGTCGGTGTTTTCTTCCGCTACGAGTTTGATGGCAGTCAAATGAGCTTGCCTCCACTGCTGGCCGTTTGTGTTGCCCTTGTCATCGCCCAGCTTCTCGTCGGCTGGCTATTTTGGCTCTACCGGGGGCGCTACACTTCTGCGAGTTTTGAAGAGGCTGCGGCCCTGTTGGTTACCGTTATTTCCGTTGCCATGCTCGTTGGCATCCCCGTAGTCTTCCTCGGCGAGAGCCTGGGAATTCCCCGCAGCGCAACTCTAATGGCACTGCCTCTGGCCTTCCTCCTCATGGGTTCATCACGATATCTCCGACGACTGAACTCCGATCGCCTGTTCAAGCCACAAACGGACGCGAAACGCACGCTCATCTACGGCGCGGGCCACATGGGCCAGTTGTTGATCAGGAATATGTACGCCGACGCTCATTCCGGTTACCAGCCTGTCGGATTAATCGACGACGATCCTTCGAAGCGTAACCTTAGGCTCGCAGGTGTCCCCGTCCTGGGCGACAGCAGCCGACTTTCGCAGATCGTGAATGAATCTGAGGTTGAAGTCCTGATCGTCTCGATTGCCAGGGCTGATTCGGAACTCCTTCGGTCTATTTCGGATGCAGCAGCAGCCTGCGGCATTCAAGTTAAGGTCCTTCCGAGCCTAAGCGAGATCATGGAAGGCAGAGCCGCGCCTGCCGACGTCCGTGACATCGCCATAGAAGACCTTATTGGACGGCATCCCGTGGACACTGAGGTGGCATCCATTGCCGGCTACCTTAAGGGCAAACGTGTCCTTGTGACGGGGGCTGGCGGTTCCATCGGGTCTGAGCTGTGCCGTCAGATCGTCAGATTCGAACCGGCCGAGTTGATGATGCTGGACCGCGATGAGTCCGGTCTTCAGAGTGCGCAGATATCAATCGCGGGGCACGGGCTCCTCGACACCAAGGATGTTGTCCTGGCCGATATCCGTGACCCACAGGCATTGGAGGAAATTTTCCGGGAACGGCAGCCCGAGGTGGTGTTTCATGCGGCTGCGCTCAAGCATTTGCCGATGCTGGAGCAATACCCGGGCGAGGCTTGGAAGACCAACGTTCTCGGCACACTCAACGTCCTGAACGCGGCTCGCGAAGCTGGTGTCTCGACCTTCGTAAACATCTCTACTGACAAAGCCGCCGACCCGACGAGTGTGCTCGGGCATTCAAAGCGGCTGGCTGAGCAGCTTACCGCCTGGGCTGCTGCCAACTGTGACGGAAGTTACTTGTCCGTGCGCTTCGGTAATGTCATCGGCAGCAGGGGATCTATGCTTCCGACGTTCCAGACGCTCATTGCCGCCGGTCGTCCGCTGACCATCACACATCCAGAAGTTACTAGGTTCTTCATGACAATTCCCGAGGCGTGCCAGCTTGTCGTGCAGGCGGGCGGCATCGGGAGCCCAGGAGAGGTGTTGATCCTGGATATGGGTGAGCCTGTCCGGATCCAGGATGTCGCTGAGCGGATGATCGCAGCCAGCGGCAAGAACATTGAGATTATCTATACAGGGCTTCGCGAAGGCGAGAAGCTTCACGAAGTCTTGGTCAGTCACAACGAATCAGATGTGCGTCCGATCCATCCCAAGATCTCCCACACCATGGCCGCTCAACTTAAGCCCGATGACCTCGACATCGAAGCGTGGTACCAACTTTTTGCGGATGACTTTGAAACGGGAACGAACAAACTCGCTTCGAAGGGGCCAGCGTGAGATTTGAGCTCGCGGCAGCGGGTCTCGGGCTGTTGGCCAGCCTTCTTGCTCCATATGTGGTCCTGCCCCTGCTGCGGCGACTGGGGGTCGTCGACATCCCATCCGCCCGCTCCTCGCATTCGTCCCCGGCGATCCGCGGGGCTGGTCTGGCAGCCCTTGTCGGATTCATAGCCGGTTTTTTTGTCATCTTGGCGGAGGGGCATGCGGCGAAACTAGCCATCTGTATTCTTCTGGCATCAGTGGCAGCGGCCGTGGCGGGTTGGCTGGAGGACTTCAAAGGAATTTCCATCAAGTACCGCGCGGCCAGCCAACTGCTGATCGGGGTTTCCGCCGCCGGGGCCGTGGTTGCCGTTTCTGGCGCCGACCCGTGGATCGTACCCCTGGGCGGACTGTTCATAACCGGATTCATAAATGTCGCCAATTTCATGGATGGGGTCGACGGAATCTCGGGCTTGAACGGTGCAGTGTTCGGTGGAACTTACGCTGTGATTGGGGTGCTCTCATCGCAGCCCTGGTTGACTGCAGCTGGATTGGTGCTTGCTGCTGTATATGTGGCGTTCTTGCCATGGAATCTTGGGCGGAATCGGATATTTCTTGGAGATACCGGCAGCTACTTGCTTGGCGCTGCAGTTTCCGTCACTGCATTGGCGGCCCTTTGCTCCGGGATACCGCTCCTCGCAGTCCTTGGTCCAACAGCCATCTACCTGGCCGATGCCTCGTATACCTTGCTGTCCAGAATTGCGGGCGGCAAGCGATGGTATGAATCCCATCGCAGTCACATTTACCACCAACTCGAAGATCTTGGCGTGTCCCATCTTCACGTTGCGGCCATCGTATCTGCTGGCAGCTGCGCGACAGGCGCCCTCGGAATACTGGCTGCCAACGCCACGCCTTGGACAACGGTGGTGTACCTCGCCGTGGCTGGAGTGCTCATCGCAGGCTATCTCATGACCCCGACCCTAATTCGCCGCTGGGCAGTCACCCGTCGCGGCTCCGTGGGAAGGAGCCGTTTCGATGGCTGACTGGATCGTCGTTGGGGGCAGCGGATTCGTCGGTGGGGCCATCATCGACGCCTTGGCGTCTGCGGGTCATGGCGTCTCTACACAAGTCTCCCCGCGTCTGCTGGCTGATCCAAAATGGTCCGCCCACGGGATTGTGGCGGAAGCTTCAAAGCACGAAGACGAGATCACCGCGTTGGCCTCCTCATTTGCGGACCACGATGTCGTGGTGAACGCAGCCGGCCTCGCTACCCCCGGCGCTGACCAGAGCCCTGACCTTTTTGGTGCAAACGCACTGTTGCCGGCACTTATCTGGCTGGCGGCACGACGAGCCGGTGTCCGCACATACGTACACATAAGTAGTGCGGCTGTGCAGGGGCGGCGGCCCGTGCTTGATGGTTCGTGGGATCAGCAACCTTTCTCTCCTTATTCACTGTCCAAAGCCCTCGGCGAACGAGGGCTGCAATTGCTCATGGATGAGGCTCCCACGGCGCCTTTGAGGGTCCGCATCGTGCGGGCCACATCCATTCAGGACCCAAGCCGAAGCACCACGCAGAGCCTGATTAACTTCGCTCGTTCACCACTTGCCAGCGTGGCCGCACCTGGCTCCGCGCCCTCACCTGTGTCAAGTCTTGGCGGACTTGCGGAGTACGTGCTCCGCATAGGTGAAACGTCGCAAGCCGTGCCGACTGTGAGTGTGCAGCCGTGGGAAGGACAAACCGTGCGCGACGTAGTGCTCCAGTACGGCCACAAAGAACCCGTCCAGCTGCCACCAGCATTGTGCCGATTGATGCTCAAGGTTGGTTACTGGGTCTCGAAAATCGGCTCGCCCAAGATGGATAGCGCCGTCCGTAGGGCAGAGGTGCTGTGGTTTGGCCAGCCCATCAGCGAAGGGTCCGCGGGCCACTCTTTGGGTATGGGTGGACATACGTTGGAAGCAGGAGAATGGGCTCAAGAATGAACTCCACGACAGACATTTTTTTCATCCAGACTACTGACATCTCGGTTAGCTCTCAGTTGAGCGGCCAGTTGGGTTACCTGCAGCGCCAGGGAATGCGCGTTGCCGTTGCATCAAGCGATACCGGCCTTCTGGGTTCTCTTGCCGAGCGGGACAAGGTAGCGTCGTACGCGCTGCCGATTGAACGTGACCCGTCGGTGTTATCGGATCTTCGTGCCCTTTGGCGGATTTTTAGGCTCGTCCGAAAGCTCCAGCCTGACGTTGTTGTGTACGGCACACCGAAGGCCTCACTGTTGGCTGCAATCGCCTCCTGGCTGCTGCGGAAGCCTCGGCGTATCTACTACGTTTATGGTCTTCGAGCCGAGACCATGACTGGGGTCAGCAAGCGCTTGATGCTACTTATCGAAAAAACGATCATTTGGCTTTCTACAGACGTCGTAGCTGTCGGCCACGCTCTGAAGGAGCAAATGATCCAAGCAGGACTCACGGATGACGTTAGGGTTTTCGGTAAAGGCTCGGCAAACAGCATCGACTTAGAAAGCTATCAACTTAAGGGACAGGACCCAGAGCTGCGCAAATCATTCCGCGCGGACCATGGCATCCCGGCAGAGGTCGAAGTTGTCGGGTTCGTCGGCCGCATAACTGCGGACAAGGGCATAGACGCGCTTGTGGGTGCAATGCAGTCACTTAGACAGCATCTCGGTGATGTCCATCTGGTGCTGGTCGGGCCGGACGACGGGATCGAATCACTGCTTCCAGAGACAGTAGCTGCCTTCCGTCAGCCTTGGGTCCACATGACCGGCAACGTGGAGGACACCTCGATAGTTTATGCAGCACTAGACCTGCTCTGCCTTCCATCCCGCAGGGAAGGCCTTCCGACGGTACTTCTGGAAGCGGCTGCCTCCGGAACGCCAATCGTGGCGACCGACGCAACGGGGGTCCGCGACGTGATTCCAGATCCGGGATGCGGGGCTGTCGTGCCCATCGATGACGCGTCGTCGCTGGCAGCAGCACTAGGCACGGTCCTGAAAAACCCTGAAGAGGCGAAGGCAGTTGCTCGCAATGCCCAAGTTGTCGTGTTCCGCGAATTTGACCGGGAGCGACTGTGGAAACGCCAATACCTCTTTTACGCCGGCGAAACCGAGACCGGGAGAAGCAGCTTGATGACCAGAAAGCAAAAGTAGGCCATGACTTCCTCACTCATCACACTTGCGACTGAGATTGGACCCACCCCATGACTACGAGTCACCGAAGAGTCTTCTATGCAACTGAAGCACGCTTGCACCGAGGCATGGACGGCCGTATCTACTCAGATGCTTCCCAAGACTGGTACGAGAACCATCTGCTGTGGCTCAACAGCTTTGACGAAGTCATGATTGTAGCCCGGGTCGAAGACCTCCCACGGAACAGCGGCCGCCTTGTAGAGGGTGACCGTGTTAGGGTCCTAGCCGTTCCTTCCTATCAGGGAGCGCGAGGCATGGCGGCCCGATTCATGCAAATACGCAAACTTGTACGCCAGTTTTCCAAGGACGCCACTGCTGTGTACGGCGGTCGGTTCCCCGGTGTAATCGGGGGAATCACCGTTAGTGCCGGTCACCGGCTGGGAGCCCGGACGTTCGCTCACGTGGTGGGCGACCCCTATGACGTTCTCAAGTCCGGTGTGGCGGGAAGGCTGGGAATTAATTTGGCATGGCTGGCGAAACTTCTTATGGCGCGACAGGTTTCCAGCGTCGATGGGGCAATCTACGTCTCTGAGAGGACACTACAGCGACGATATCCTGTGCGTGCAGGCGCCGCCTCGCTCGTCCGAAGCGGACTAGCCATCACCGACGGCACCCTTGCTGCGCAACCGAAAATTGCTCGGCACGACCGGGAGGGCAACATAGTCGTCGCCGTGGGTACGCACAACCAGATGTACAAGGGGCACGATCTCCTGCTTCGGGCAGCAGCCCAACTCAGAAGTAAGGGGCAGGACATTACCCTGGAACTGGTTGGCGGCGGTGTCAAACATCCTGTCCTCGTTGAGCTAGCCAAAGACTTGGGCATCGATAACCATGTCACATTCCATGGACACGTTGAAACGCCCGAGGACGTACGCGACATCCTGGACCGTGCTGACCTTTTCGCCATGCCATCCCGCACGGAAGGTGTCCCACGAGCCCTCATTGAGGCGATGGCCCGCGGTCTTCCCTGCATTGGTTCCAACATCGGGGGAATCCCTGAATTGCTTCCCCCAGATTGCCTCTTTGCCTCAGGATCCATTGAAGAACTCACGGGCCTGCTGCACTCAGCACTTAACAACCATGATTGGATGACACAGCAGGCGGCAACAAACCTGGAACATGCTCGCCAAATCACCGCTACGCTTGACCCGCAGAGGGTTTCAGACTTTTTCAACCAACTGGGCGGGGCGCCTAAAGCAATGGAAAGAACATGACGTTGCCGGAAAAGAGTGGCCCTACTGTTGCCCACATCCTTGGATCCGTGGATCGCGGTGGCGTCGAGATGCGGATGCTTGAAGTAGCCCGCGCCCTGCCTGCGAACGGCCCGAAACTTACAATGGTCACTCTCACGGGACGGGAAGGATCCCTGGCAGCCGATTATCGAGCGGCGGGGGCCGAGATTGTCCCCATACGCCTCTCCAGTCCCTGGTTTGCTTTGAAGTTCGTCGCGTTTCTCCGGGCCAACCGCATCAAAGTCGTCCACTCGCACGTTCATCTTGCTTCTGGATTCATCCTCGCGTTGGCAACTCTTGGTGGCGCCCGCGTCCGCATCGCAAATTTCAGCAGCGACGGACGGCCCCGTGCTGAACAGTCGCTGCCAGCACGGGCTAAGTACGCGGTTATGCGCTGGTTGCTTAACCTGTTCGCAACCGACATCATCGGTATCTCTCCCTCAACCCTAACTGTGGCATGGAAGGAAAATTGGAGGGATGACCCACGCTGTCGCGTCTTGATGACAGGTTTCGATCTGGACAAGTTTTCCAGCACCGGCACCGCCCACATTCGCGACGAGCTGGGGATCGCATCCGCGGATCCCTTGGTTCTCCACATAGGTCGTGCTGACATCCCAACGAAGAACAGAGACGGTGCCATCCGGTTCTTCGGCGAGTACGCCATAGCCAACCCGAAGGGCGCTTTGGTTTTTGTGGGTCGCGATGGAGCTGACGCATCCCAGTCGGCAATAAACAGGTCTCGGTGGCTGTCGCTAACGGAGCAATTAGGTGTTACACACCGGGTCCATTTTGCAGGCGAACGCATCGATGTCCCTGATCTGCTGGCCTCTGCAGATCTCCTGTTGTTCACTTCCACATTGGAGGGATTACCGGGTGTGCTGGTGGAAGCACGCGCGGCTGGTACACCCGTTATTGCGTCTGATGTTGCAGGCGCCGTCCATCTGGCCAAGCATGTCGAGGGGATACAGCTCCTGTCATTGGAATATGCCACATCCGTTTGGGCCGATGCCATCGGCGATGCACTAGAGGACAGGCCAACACCTGAAACCCGGGAACTGGCACTCAGAAAGTTGCGCGGTTCGGAGCTGGATATCGATGTGGCCGTGAGCCACTTTCGCGGGCTGTGGCGCACGTGAAGCTTCAGATGAAGACTCCGGGCGCAGTTCTGCCGAACGAGGTCCAATCCCGCGCGAAACTTCACGGAGCCATTCTTGCTCACCTCGGAAGCGCCGGTCTGATCTGCCTGCTAGTGCTTGGACCCGTCTTCGAGCAGGCCCCGATCCAAAGGGCGGCGATCATCTCGCTCCTGCTGGCGTGCGTTCTGGGCTACCTAGTCGCCAAATCACTCTCCGACGGCGTTTGGTCCTTTCCGTTCCTGTACTTCTTGATCCTTTGCCTCTTCCATCTGGGGCTGTTCGTTTCCCCGGCCCTTGACAACGGACGAATGGCGTCCTTCCTCGATGGAACGTGGACAGGTTGGTACAGCGACCCGGTGATGATCCGAGCCGCCTACCTCATTGATCTTGGCCTTTTGAGCTATGCGACGGCGATAGGCTTTGTCGCATGGCTTTCCAGTAACTCCGGTACGAAGATGAGGCCCTCTCAGCTGGAAGAACAGTCATCTGATCGATCCATGCGGGACGCGATTGTTGACGTGGGTGGACTAACACTGTCAGTGGCGGTCGCAAGTTGGTTGTTCGTTTGCTTTACGCAGCTCGGCCCGGTGTTCTTTCTGAACAGTTATAGCGAATATTTGGAAGCAACTTCCGGAAATTCCGTGGGCATTATCTACTTCGGAATTACCATCGGATCTGCGCTGATAGCGCAAGACACGACTCGAATATTGTCGAGGACCGGTCTGATCTTCTTGTTCGCATTCTTGCTGTTTGCTTTACCAATGGGTTTGCGCAGTGAATCCCTCTTCCCGCTGATCGCGGCCCTTGCCGTCTTCATCCGGTGCAGGAAGACACCTTCGTTCGCGTCAATGGTAGTCTGCGTCCTTATCGGACTCGTCGCGATCTCCGCGGTACAGCAGGTCCGCAGCCAAGGGCTCGGGGACACCTCCCTTCACGAGGTATCCGCTTCGCCGATCAAGGCAATTGAAGAAATGGGCTACTCCGCGCGGGTAATTGTCACCACGATCGGCTGGCACGAAGCCGCTCACGAACCGTACATGGGTGGGGCCACCTACGTAGCTCCCTTGGAGCGTGGCCTCGCGGGAATACTCGGACTGCCCAGGGACGATGCGGAGACGGACTTTCGTCTCATGAACGCAGAAATTGCCCACCGTGTAGGGCCCATCGGCGGTTCAATCATCGCGGAAGGGCACCACAATTTCGGTATCGCCGGCATACTCTTAGCCTTGGCACTGGCAGGATTCTTGGCCTCACGCCTTTGCATCGTTCAGCCGCGCCCCCTGCCTCTTGCTTTCCTTGGCATTGCCGCTTCGCTCCTTCTGATGCACGTCAGGAACTCATTTGCCCCCATCTTCGCCTGGGGCACCGGCGGGGTGGCACTCATTTTCCTCGCGATTGGGCTGAGTTGGCTTAAAGGACGCAGGGTACATTGAGAGGTCTCGTTGCAGCGACTCGTTCCGGGTCAGGAAAAGAGGTATTCGGTACCACCGCATGGAGCGTGGCTGGGCTCTTCGGCGCCTTATTGTGCGGTGTTATCACGGCCAGAATGCTCGTGCCGGATGACCGCGGGGTCCTGGCGATCCTCATTACCACGGTCACGATCGTCTCGCTGGTAAGTGGGCTTGGTACTAACATTTCAGTGCGCATCCTTCTTCCCCGGGATCCGCGCGTCACGATGCGCGGTTATGCCAAAACGTCGCTGTGGTTGGGCGCCCTGCAATTGGTAGTCCTGGTCCTCGTTTCTTACTTCGTGCTTGGCGCCATTGACGTGCATTTGGGCTTCAAGGAAGTTATTTTCGGGGTGCTGCCTCTGGGATTGGCGGCATTCTTCGCCAATCAGACTGCGGACGCATTGAGCGCGACCGGCTACCCAAGCCGTGCATCAATGGCGAATAGCATTGGCTTTGGGGTTACGGCTGCTGCCCTCATCGCCTTCTGGCTGCTTGGGCATGGACTGCTATCTGCAGTCCTTGCCTACACAGCCGGTTTCACTGCACGGAGCGTCATCGCCGTCAGCATTATTGGCAAGGATGTCGTTCTCCAAGCGACCGAACCGAAATCAGGCGGGACGAAAGAGCTACTGCGCAAGGGCGTCGGCCTAATGGGAATGAATTTGGGCCAGTCCATAACGTATCGCCTTGATCAATATCTTCTTGCTGCTTTGGCCGACACTCGTGCTGTTGGCATGTATGCCGTTGCGACAACGCCCGCGAGCCTGATTCAGGTCGTATCCAATTCTGTCGGTCAAGTCGCTTTCCGTGATGCTGCACAGAATCAACTTGGCAGGAAGAAACTGCTGACCTTCGTCATGGGAGCTGCTGGTGTAACGGCGGCCTACACTGCGGTGATGTACGTGGCAGCGCCATGGCTCATTCCGCTGGTGTTTGGGGAAGAATATGCATCAGCGGTTGACATCGTTCGCGTACTTGCCCTAGCCGAGGTGGCCTTGTCGCCCTATCTAGTGTTGAGTCGTGCGGTGGCGGGCGCAGGGCATGTTAAGCTCTCCAGTTGGACCGGCGTTGTGGGCATGGTCAGCATGGGTCTGTTTCTGCTGGCGTTCATTCCGGGCAATGGGGGCCTCGGCGCCGCATGGGCGTGCGTCACTGGCTACGCCACCATGAGCCTTTTTCTCATATGCGGGGCGTTGGTCATTAGACGGCAGCGGCGCTCAGGTAACCCGCCCCGTCACCGGAAAGCCTCGATGGAGCGGCTACGAGTAGCAGGTCGTCCAGGAGGTTCAGACCCGAGCGCGCCCTCCATTGAGAATTCCCATCACGACAAACTTCCAGCAAACAATTGATAGGAATCCGCTCATGGACAAATCAAAGAAAGCAGTCATAGTCGGACAGGGCTATGTAGGCCTTCCCGTGGCCATGAGAGCAGTCGAAGTTGGTTATGACGTTATCGGGTTGGACATTGATGAACGGAGGATCGACGCACTTAGTCAAGGCGAATCGTTTGTCGGAGACATCACAAATGAGGAACTGCGGCGCAGTCTGGACTCCGGGCGGTACCTCCCCACCACTAATTACATCGACATCGCTGGTTTCGACTTCGCCATTATCACGGYGCCAACGCCTCTTAAGGAGAGCCTCCCGGATTTGAGCTACATCACTGATTCGGCAAAGGCACTGGCTCAATTCATTACACCCGGCTCCACTGTCATCCTCGAATCCACCACACATCCCGGAACCACCGAGGAACTGCTTGTGCCGATACTTGAAGCCGGATCGGGACTGATGGCGGACGTGGACTTCTACGTTGGCTACAGTCCGGAACGAATTGATCCTGGCAATAAGGTGTGGGGCTTCGTCGAGACGCCAAAGGTTGTTTCAGGACTCGGACCTGAATCGCTCATCCGCGTAAAGGATTTCTACGACACCTTAGTCGACCGGACTGTTCCCGTCGGAACACCCAAGGAAGCCGAAATGACAAAGCTGCTGGAGAACACCTTCCGGCACGTGAACATCGCCCTGGTTAACGAGCTTTCGATCTATGCGCATGCCCTGGGCATCGACCTGTGGGAATCCATCGACGCTGCCTCAACGAAGCCCTTCGGCTATATGAAGTTTGTACCTGGCCCTGGCGTCGGCGGACACTGCCTGCCCGTGGATCCGAGCTATCTATCCTGGCACGTCCGCCGTCAGCTTGGCCATGCGTTCCGCTTCGTTGAACTTGCCAACGACATTAACGACCACATGCCAGATTATGTCGTCCGCCGCCTGCTCATGAGTCTGAACAACGTGGGCAAGCCCCTGAAGGGTTCACGCATCCTGATGGTTGGGCTGGCGTACAAGAAGAACACCGGGGATGTCCGGGAGGCGCCCTCGTTGCGAATCAGGGAACTTCTTGAAGAGTTTGGTGCAATTGTCTTAGGGGTCGATGATCTTGTTGAAGACCACCACTGGCCCACGGAAATGCTACGAGGAACATTGGATGCTGCGACCGTCAGCAATTCCGATGCGGTCCTTTTGATCACCGATCATGACTACTTTGACTTAAACATTCTGGAGAGTTCCGGAGTGCCGGTGCTTGACACGAAAAATGCACTGAAGGGTGCTTCGGTGGAGCATTTGTGAGCCTGAGCTAGATCGATGACAGACGCTGGGCTTTTCCGAAGCACCAGCACGAAAAGGAGCACTTGGAATATGAAGATTTTGATCACTGGTGGTGCCGGTTTCATCGGATCGAACCTGGTTCGATACATCAACGAAAACGATCCGCAGGCTGAGCTCGTAGTCATTGACAACTTCAGCACCGGACATGCCGAAAACCTTTCCGGACGACTTGTGAATGTCATCGAGGGGTCCATTCTTGATGAGGCTATCCTCGACGTTGCTATGGAAGGTGTCGACTCTGTCGTCCACCTCGGAGCACTGGGTAGCGTGCCTAGATCAGTGGCCCGCCCATTGCAGAGCCACCATGCCAACGCAACCGGTACCTTGAACGTCCTGGAGGCAGCCAGGCAGCACGGCGTCAAGCATTTTCTCATGTCCTCGTCGAGCTCCGTGTACGGCAGCAATCCAGTCCTGCCTAAGTCCGAGACTGACTGGACTCGTCCGGTAAGCCCTTACGCGGCTAGCAAGCTTGCTGCCGAGTCTTACACCATCGCCTATGGGCGCACATACAGTATGCAGACGCTGGCGTTTCGATTCTTTAACGTCTACGGGCCAGGTCAACGTGCCGGCCATGCCTACGCTGCAGTTATCCCAAAGTTCCTCGACGCCGCGCTCCGTGGTGAGCCGCTGGAGGTGCACGGCGATGGAATGCAATCCCGTGACTTCACATATGTAGACACGGTCTGCGAAGTTCTTCTTGCGGCCTGCCAGCAGCAATTGAGCTCAGAAAGTCCCGTCAATCTGGCTTTCGGATCCAATGCAACTTTGCTTGAGGTGATTGCCGGCCTCGAAGGCGCTATGAACCAGAAGCTGACTATTTCCCACCACGATCCGCGGGCGGGAGACGTCCGGGCATCGCGAAGCGATGGCCGCTTGATGAAGGAACTGTTCCCAGACGTCACACCTGTTGATCTGCAAACCGGAATTGAGCGAACCTTGACGTGGTTCAAGCAGGGCGAGCGAACCGGTGTGACCTCTTCCTAAAGGCTGGCTTAACGCCTTGAAGCCGTCAGGACGTCACCAAGAGTTTCGGGAGAGAAGTTTAGCTGCCTCCTAGCCAAACCAATGTCCGCACAGCTGAAGCTGGCCCGCGGTTCATCCACCTCATAGTGGATTTTTCCGAGTTCGCTGAGAAGGTGGACGAGCTTCCTGTTACTCGTGGCTTCGCCACTTCCGATGTTCAGAGTCAGATGGCCCCGCAACGGCACGTTGGTGGACCGCAAGATTGCCTCAGCCACGTCGGGTGCGTGAATGTAGTCGCGAACGAAGGTGTCGAGGCCCTGCAACCGTGAGGGCCTTGAAGGCGTTGAAGACAACAAACGGTGGACGAGCGAGTCTGAAAATTTGTCGCCGTAGATGTTGAAAATCCGCAAGGCGACACTTGAAAGTACCGCCGAATCCGTTGCCTCCCGAAGGATTTCCTCGGCCTCGTGTTTCATCCGAGCATACGTACTGCTTAAATCCACCTGATGCGCCTCGCTCACAGGTTCCGTATTGCGGTCACCATAGACGGCGGCCGTAGAGGAAAAAACGATGCGAGATGTGCCCGCAGTCATTGCGGCATCGCAGAGCACCTGCATCGCCGTGACATTGACAGCCTCTGACAGTTTCAGGTTGGCGTCGCATGCCGCCCCGCTGACACCAGCAAGATGAACAATGACGTCAGGCTCCGCAAACAGGATCGCCTGCTTCAAGTCGGAGGGATCAGAGATGTCTGCCCTGACATCCGCTTCCGTCTGTGGGATGGCACGGGGGCTGATCAGGTAGATGGCGGAAAGATCTGCGCGGCGCTGAAGCTGTTGGCGCACGACCATTCCCAGACGCCCGTTTGCGCCTGTTACAAGAATCTTCACGTTCCCCCTTATTTGAGCGGAAGGTAATGCGGAAAATACCGAAAACGCCAGCCAGCCCGCTGCCAACCACTCGTGTCGCCGTCAGACTCTATCACCGACGCAACAGGTCAGGGGGACTCGAACATGTCCTTTACGGCATCAAATCCAAGTAGTCCTTACCTCAATGACTGCAAAAGTCGAGTACCCACTACTCGTGCTGCGCTGTGGCCACTGTCTTAGGTTGAAGACACGAAGCCCAAGTCGATCCGGAGGGGGCCCTGGTGGACAGTCGAAACAGACTCCAGTCAGTATTGTTTGGCGGCAGTACGGATTCGGTCTGGGTCGCAGAAGGTGTCCTTACGACCCGGCAGGGGGAAGAATTTCTGCTGGAGTCAGTCGTCGACGGCCGGATGGTGAGCATACGGATCAGCAGCTTCATTGGACCGTTCATGACGTCGCTGCGCGAGCTGTTGGAACGAACCGCAGCCGAAGACACTTGCACCGACAGAGGTCCCTTGCTCACGGAGTACTAATCGCGGCTTTCAAAGCGGCTGAGATGAAGTCCCTGACTTTCGGCTCCTGAGCGGTGACCCAGACCTGGGAAAGGTGGTTGCTGTCGGTGAAAACTGGGATTCCACCATCGGCGATGAGGCACGTATCAGTCGGACAGAGGTGGTCGTCGAAACTTAAGACGTGATTGATTGTCCATTCCTCTTGGACGGCCCGTTCCGCGTCTCGTAGAGTGGCAATGTCCTCAAAAGCCTTGGAACGCGTCGGAGAGCAACCCTGCTCGGTTCCGCCAGGACGT
The DNA here is from genome assembly GCF_052113945.1 of Paenarthrobacter sp. RAF54_2. NCBI lineage: Bacteria > Bacillati > Actinomycetota > Actinomycetes > Micrococcales > Micrococcaceae > Paenarthrobacter > Paenarthrobacter sp. RAF54_2. The sequence goes on along the minus strand of NZ_JBFRDV010000010.1, from coordinate 113,852 downwards.
GTCACGCACACACCTGCGTCACCTCCGGGCCTCGGAGTGTCCTCGATAACTGCCGCCACGGCTCCGGAAGCGCGCGCCGCTTCAATAATGGACGCGAAGCCTGCCCGCCACAATCTGGACTGAGTGTCCACAGATTTGACACTGCCCGCGTTGTCCGGGATTTGTCCGACATAGCTGTTTGAATTCGCCGTAAGAACGACTTCCGGTCGAAGCTCGTATATGAGCGCTTCAGTCTCGCGATGGAAGGAATCGCAATCGGAGTTAACGGCGCCGTGTGCCAGGACCGTCAGATCGGCAGCCGGGCAGGCATCGAGGGCGCGAATTACGAGGCGGAAACCGTTCTCAGCACCGACCCTCGCCAGCGTAGGAACCCACTGTGCAGCGTGGGAATCGCCAATCACCATGACAGTTTTCGCGGCATCAGTCGAACCTGAAACACAGTACGCGATGCCGGAATCTGCGTGACGGCGCTCCGGGCATGCCTGAGGCGCACCCTGTTCACGTACGGCAAGCCATGTCCGATTCTCTACTGTTGTTGACGCCAATGAACCGCTTGCGTAAATTCCCGCTGAGGCCAGAACGCAGACAACAAGCCCCACCGACATGGCGGTGTACGTGGCGCGGTTGCTGGCCCGAAGGGCCTTCGACACGCGGATCGGCGACTCAACCCAAAGGAAAGTAACGTGCGCCAAGCCCAATGCTAGTGCCGACGCCGCAAGACCAAGCCACACTGAGTGGACGTCAAAGCTCACAGTAACCAGAACTACGGCAGGCCAATGCCAGAGATACCAGGAATAAGACCGCTCGCCGGTCCAAACCATCAACTTAGTGCCAAACAAACTTGACATCCGGTTAGGCGTCGAGCCGCCCAGAATCACAAGCAGCGCACCGGCAGCGGGAAGCGCCGCCACTACGCCCGGAAAGGGTTGGTTGGCTCCAATAAATAAGCAACTAACCACAATGGCTGCCGCGCCGGTGGAAGCAACAACTGCCGCCGTTGTCCTCGACAAGTTCACGGCTCCTATAACGACTGCGAGAATCCCGCCTGCTGCAAACTCCCAAGCCCTTGTCGGGATTGTATAGAAGGCCCAGAACGGATGCTCTGGGGTTAAAGCAGCTGAGGCAGCAAACGAAACAGCGAGACAAGATGCCAAACTCAAAAGTGCAACCAGACGCATGCTCCAGCGCAATTGTCTCGCGGCCCACGAAATGAGCAGGAAGAGCAAGGGCAAAGCCAAATAGAACTGTTCTTCGACTCCCAAGGACCACGTATGGAGGAAAGGGCTCTCTTGTACTTCATGACCGAAGTAGTCGGCAGCTTGGAATGCGAAGAGCACATTGGATACGGAAAGGACAGCTGCGCCGGCCTGACTTGCGAGTTCTTTGAGCTCCAGGGGTGAAAATATGAACGGACTGACCGCCAAGACCGTCAGCGCTACAAAGGCCAACGCGGGGAAGAGCCGCCTGGCGCGTCTGGCCCAAAACTCCGGAAGATTGATTCTGCCTGTAGCTTCATTTTCGCGTAGTAGTTGACCAGTGATGAGGAACCCGGAGATTACAAAGAAAACGTCTACGCCGACAAATCCTCCAGGTATCCAACTCACCCCGGCATGGACTAGGACTACTGAGACAATGGCGATCGTCCTTAAACCAGCTATGTCACTGCGAAAAGTTGAACGATGTACGGAGTTAAGGGCGGAAGGCATGTTTGACTATAACTTCTGCCTTATTCCAGAGCGATTTTGCGTGCTTCCATTACTCGAACATAACGCAATCCCGYCGAGGCTAGGATTGGCTTTACAGCTCGAACCCGGAGTCAGATATCGCGTTCAACCTGGCAAAACGCAGGATGGAGAGGATGGCAGGCGCGAGTTCATCCTCCATTTGTTTATAAACGTCAGATCCGCGACGGTATGGGTCCACGACGTCGTTGTCACTGGCATCTTCCGGTATTGCCAAGTGACGAACTGCAGCAGCACGGGCTGGGACTTGATGCCAATCTGCAATCGTTCCCGAGGGCGCTACTGATGCATCGTCCAGAAGAACATTGAGCATCCTTGCGAATTCCCTGATCGTGAAGGTTCGTTTCAGCAGCGATGAATCGAGTTGCAGAACCTCTGGTCGGTGTCGAGAACTCATGGTGAGTATGAGGTCGCTATGGCGGAGCATTGCTGGGGTAAGCTGCCGTGCCTTGAAGTTGGCAGCATTCCCGCCGAACGTTCGAATAATATCGGCAGACAGTGGCTGGATGGGCTCGCCAACCATGGCACGCGTCCCAGCGCTTCTCACCTCGAACTTCGCGTCTGAAACCTGATCCAGCCCGGCCTGCAACAACCGCTCGGCCACCGGCGAACGACAAATGTTCCCTGTGCACACGGTAAGGATACGGAATGGATGTAGGGATTCCACGTCGGTATCATCTCTCCTTTTGCCCAGTGCTACAGGAAACGCTGGGGAAAGCCATCTCCGTCTGTATTGACGTAATCCCGCCGAGTTCGTGCCCAGAGCGGACTCGGTGGAGGTGCCTTATGAAGCTGAAGGAATCTCCGGAAATCTGTGCCCAGACCTACGCACTAGTTTCCCTTTTCGAGTGCGTGTGCGGTGACATACGTGCCTAGCTGATCCTTGGAGAGCGCGCCGGCGATCTCGGAGATGGCAGTGGTGTCTGCGACGACAATCGATTGGCCGTCCACGGAGGTGCCGGTGCCGAGCGTGGGCAGGGTAAACATCACAGTGTCATTCACCTTAATGTCCTTCAGGCCCAATGCGAGGCTGCCGATAGCAGCGGCGTCGAAGCTCTTATCGACGCTAACGAAGGGTGAAACGGCGCTCACCATGCTGCTGACGGTCACAGGGTTCGTCAGGGTTTCGCGTGCAATCGTCTTGCTGATGATGGCCTTCATATACGCCTGCTGGTTTCGCACGCGCTGATAATCGCCATCGCTGAATGACTTACGTTCGCGGACAAAGGCGAGTGCTTCATCGCCGTTCAGCGTATGCTTGCCTGCTGCGTAGTAGTGGCCGTTCATCGGACCAGATGCAGGTGCGAACGGGATCTTTACGTCTATTTCCACGCCGCCCAAGGCATCGGTGAGGCCCTTGAAACCTTCGAAGTCCACCATTGCCACGTGATCGATCCGCTGCTGGAAGAGGGACTCCACAGTCTGGACCATCAGGGGGACACCGCCAAGAGCGAGCGCCGCGTTAATCTTGGACTCGCCCTTCCCTGGGATGTTCACCCACAGGTCACGCATGAGGGAAACGGCGTACACGTTTTTCCGGTCGGCCGGAATGTGGACGAGCATCAGTGTGTCAGCGCGCTGATCCGTGGCTACAGCAGTGTCCACGTCCAATTCGTCGGACCCGCGGGTATCACTGCCCATCACGAGGATATTCATGGGCGCGGGGGCGCCATTGGCAGGCGCGGTCTTTTGGGGCCGGGTGGCCTCGTCAGGGAAGGCTGACTCGATCTTCGTAGTCCCCGAGTTGAAGGTCTGTGCCAAGTTGTAAAGGTAGCCGCCTCCAATCAGGCCCGCGATTAGGACGACGGCCGCAAAGCCAATTAACACATTTCGCGCAGTCTTTTTTGGGCTCTTTTGACGTCGAGGGCGGGACTTAGTCTCGGCATTTTCAGTATCAGTCGGGAGCGTCATGTGTTCCTTGGTGTCGGCGTCAGCAGTGATGATTCTATCAAGCGCCAACGAGTAGTTGCCGTTGTCGACACTCATGAGCTGGCCACGGCGATTTCAATATATGCAGGTCGAAGGCACTGTGGTTCCGTGGGTGACTGCTAATTGAAGGTGGATTGTGCCAGGTATGCTGCACCGCCCGGCTGGGAGTGTTGTCCATCTTCCCTGAAGTGCTCATTTCCGGTCGCAAGCGTTCACGAAGTGATAGCTGCAAATCAATTTGTCCGGCACGGGACTCTTCCGGGCATTCCAGCGACACGATTCGGCCATTGGGGCCACTCTTTCCTTGAACTAAAAATCGGCATGTAGGGATCGCATGGTTGAGGTCCCTTCACCATCGACTCACTGAGGACCAGGATGCTCGACTCATCACCCCTGCTTACGATCGTCCTAGAGACTCCGGGTCTACTTGACCGCGAGTCTGCGATGTACAGACGACTCATCGCCGCGAGGCTGAGGTACGAAACCCAGTTCTCCATCCTCGAGGTTGGCGAAGTGTTAACAGCGGATAGCATCACCAGGCTCAGCGAGACCATCGAGACCAAATACGTGGTGTTTATGAAGACCTCGCATCAGCTATCGGCGTCGTACATGACCACGATGCTCGAGTACTTACGGGCACGAACCGTCTATCTTGCTGAACCAGTAATGTACACAGGCGGCATTCCAAACAATGTAGCCGCCACCACGATCGACGACGCGTATCGCTACGCCCGGGATACTGACGTATTCGGCGTTGTTTTCAACACTCGTCGGCTAAGGGATGCGTTGGAAGCAATTAGCGACGTCGACCGCTCGGCCCTGTATCTCAGTTACCGTCTGTACTGGTCCATCGGAACGGTAAAGCCTCTCGCTACAGGCTTCTCAGTCGCATCTGACACCAAAACCGCCATTGGCCAGCAAATAGCGCACGACGTCACGCGGCTGGTCCCAACGATCCCAGCGGCCTCGAAGGAAGTCCGTCTTCACCTCGTGCGGTATGTTGCGTTGTTTCTTCGCGGCATGCGGGCTGGGAAGGTGACACAGGTCGCCTTGGCCAATCTCCGGGACGTGGTCCAGTCCTACCGTCTCGTCGAGCTGCTCCGATTCGTTGAACCGTTGCAGCCGGTGGAGGCGTCCTGGATTCGCTGGCTGTCTGACCCGGAATTCGATAGCCACCTCTACAAGCAGCTGAGCGACAGTGATTCATATTTGTCTTTTAGTGAAGGCCAGCCGTCGGAAGGGTCTCAGCCGCCCCTCTACGAATTGCACTTCGGCGGCGACACAGTGGTCATCGAGAAGTCGTACCGGCCGCGACATCTACGGCCTGGCTATTCACGGGCTGCCAGCTACGACTTCTACAGCCGACCCATCACTCTCGGCTCAACCATGATCTTCTTTGATAGGCCCCTGCAGGCAGACGACAATGCCGAGCACCTGTATGAATATTTCAGGGCGAACCATGGGGAGTTCACGGAGGCGTACTTTGCGTTGAATCCGAAATCGCCGGACTGGGAACGGCTGCAAACAAAGGGCTTCAAACTGATCCCGATCTTCACCACCGAGTTCTACGAAAAGTTCCTCATCTCGGACCTCGTGGTTTCGTCCCAGATTTACAACATCAGATATCGAGGGAAGTCCTTCGCGAACTCCCGCTTTGTGTATCTGCAACACGGCATCCAGTTGAACGACATGACCGACTGGATCCTCTCCAAATACTTCGACGTGTTCGTGGCCACCGGCCAACTCGAAGCCGACTATCTGGGCAAGCTTGCACCTGTCGAAACCCTGAATTCAGGGCTGCCCCGCTTCGAGGCCCTGACCCGAACGGCCCATGAGCCTCAGCACCTGCTCTTCATGCCAACGTGGCGATTCAATCTGCACCAAGTGTCCACCGAACAGTTCGCCCAGTCGGAGTACTTCCGTGCAATCGACGCCGTCCTCTCGGATCCAAAGCTACTGGCGTTCCTCGAAGAAACTGGCCGGACTCTCCACGTGAAACTCCACCCAAACGTGGAAAAGAGAGCCAGCCAATTCGGGTTCTCCAAGAACGTTGTTAGGACTGATTTGAGCTATCGAGAAGCCATCGCATCGGCTGAGATGGTCTTCACGGACTACAGCTCGGCCGTGCTCGATGCTGCCTTTATTGGCACGCCAATTGCCTATTACCACTGGGACGCAGCGGACTTCTTCCATGAGCAACCCTACGAAGGCCGAGTGGACTACCGCGATGATGGCTTGGGCCCGGTCTTTGAGGTGCATAGTGAGCTGATCGATCACATCGTCCAAGAGCACTATCTCCTGCCTCATGAACTATTCAGTGCCCGCCGCGAACGCTTCTTCCAGGGAGTGGACCCCCAAAGAATCAATGCCAAAATCGTTGAGAGGATGCTGAGTCTCTAATGAGAAAGATCCGAGGCATAAAGCGCACCATCACAGGCATCGCGGTCGATGCTGCCTACTCTCATGCCGGCACCGGCTTCGCCCGCAAACTGATGGCCTCCCCAGCCAACGCACCAGCACGGCGATTTATCAAGGCAAAAGGTTTGGAAGGCAGCATTCGCCGGTTGGCGTCCGAAAATCTGCCGCAAGGAACCTACTTTGCAAAACTGACTATTGCAAAGTGGCAAGTGCATAGGGGTAAGGGATTCAGGCTGCTCCAGGACGGCCAAGTGGTCTATGGGAACAAGATAGAACCACCAGCTCGCGGCTTCCCGCTTGAATATCGCAACATCATTGTCACGTCGAAGGATCCCAAGCGGTTTACCTTGGACATCGACGCGCCTTATGAGCTGAAGATTGGCCGCGGTGCTTTCACTACTCCGCAGCAGCTGAAATACGATCACCAGTACGGCGTGGAGCAGCACGGGGACACCTACTATTCGCTCCGGGGCAACACCATCAATCCCAAGAAGCTCTTCATAACTTTCCCGGGATTCGGGCCATCAACTTCACGGATCTCGTACGCCGTCAGTTATCTCAAGGCGATTACCGATGCCGACCTGAAGGACACCCTTATGGTCTGTTTTCAGGACCGCTACCTTGCCGCAGGCTCGTACATGATGGTGGACAACGCTGGCCGGCCTTTGTACGACCGGGTTTGGCAGGCTATCGAGGAACTGCGGACCCGCTTCGGTATCGACCCAGCACAGATGCTGTTCTTCGGAGCTTCCAAAGGCGGCAGCATAGCCATCCACTATGCGAATGACTTCCCGTCCGCCCAGCTCCTGCTAGCCGTGCCGCAAATGAATTTGCCGTATTACTTCAACAAGCCGTTCTTTCGCGACAACCTGTTCCGGAACCGTGCACTCCATGATGTACAGCAGCCGGAGGACAGCCTGCGCCAATACTTCGCCGAGGGACGAAGAATCGACTATTTTTACACCAACTCCGATGAACTCAGCAACCACTCACTCATCGAGCTTGTTCAAGACGTTCCGAACCTCACCAAATACCGCATTGATGGTGTCCACTCTGACGTGGCACGGGCAGCGTTGCCTGCCATGTTAGGCATTATCCGTGGGTTCCTCGGCAGCCCGCAGCAACGGGACATTGGTGCCGAGGAAGTACGTTCCTTCCCCCAAGAGAACGGCATTCAAGTGCAGGTTCGGGTTGATTCTGCCGCCGCTAAAATTGCCCGCGCCAACTGGTTCATTGAAGGTTGGATAGGCCAGACAAGATTTCTGCAGTCGATGTCTGAACATTCCTATGACTTCCTGAAGTTCACTTCGGAAAAGCAACAGCTCTTTCCGGCCTACGATCCGGTCCAGCATCTTTCAGCGGTTGTCGCTATCGAAGCCAACGGAACTCAGTGGACTGGCACTCTGCCCGGTTCTTTGATGCAGGATTCGAAACATAAACTGCAGCACTCAATGAGTGCATCTGCTCTGAGCCTGCATGCGAAGGATCCACAGACCTATGTGGTCCTTGACGGTGACCATTTCGCCCGCTTTCGGTATCGCAGCTACAGCGCAGATATCAAGGGCGACACGATGGAGATCCACTTCGTGAGCGATGCCGAATTCGAGGTGTCCGGCGAGACCTTTGACCGTGGGGAGCGTAAGGCTTCGCATGTTGCCGTCGTGGAGCCTCTGGACGGCTGGGCTATGGCGGACCTGCTTGCCTTGAGATTCGTCATTGCCGCGAGAGCCGAACAGCTGTTGATCGTGGTTCATGATGCCGGCTCGCCTGATGAGGCCGCGGATACCTTTGGGGCAGTGGACTGGAAGGCCTCCACGGTTGTTGCCATAGTGGATGAGGCATCGACCCCGCATGAGGTGCAGGTAAATGTTGGATAGCGCCTCTATGGCTGGTTCAGGAAGGATGGGGCAAACGCAAACTATTCGCTCCTACGCGGATGTCTCCACCATTACGGACAACGTCGTTCACTTGAATCAGACACCCGAATCGGAGTTTCTCCGCTCCTCGGTGGAGTTTGCGGGGACGGGAAACGTGCTGTTCGTGGAGGACGGCGTCAAGTTGCGTAATTCAAGGCTTCGGTTCCTAGGCGACGGCGCAGTCATTCACCTACGCCGCTCAGAACGATACTTGCGGCCGATTGCCACTGTTTTTGAAGAATCAGTGTTCTATTTAGGCCCGGATGCATCATTCACGGCGGAGGCTCATTTTCTGCCAACGGAACGCAAAAACGTCATCATTGGCAGCGATGCCATGTTTGCATCCCGCGTTGTCCTCCGCACGGCCGATCCACATCTCGTCTTTTCCGCGCTGACCCACCAGCGAATCAATCCCAGTGCTTCCATATGGGTTGGGGACCACGTGTGGCTTGGCGAGGACACCTTGCTGCTCAAAGGGGCACGAATCGGTTCCGGCAGTATCCTGGCGGCCCGCGCCTTGGTCACCAAAAGCATCCCGTCCAACTCCACGGCAGCCGGTGTCCCGGCCCGCGTCGTCGGCAAAGGCATCTTCTGGACGCGTCCTTCCGTGCATGCTTACACGCTCGCACAGACTGAGCGAAGCTCCACCCATCCTCGGGACGATTTCATATACACGAGTGATCAGAATGTGCTGGACATCGGAGAACTGGAGGGTCAGTTGGACTTGGCATCCTCTGGGCACGAGCGGGCCGATTGGTGCCACAAGCTGGACCAAATGACGTGGAAGAACAGGTTCTTCATCTGACAGGTTAGGCCCGGGGCTAGCCTGTGTCGCCCCGGGAAGCCTGCTCCGTGTAGACGCGTTGCGAATAGAAGTCGTCGTTTTCCTTGCCCCATTGATTGGTGACATTGACCGTGTAGTACCGACCGGCAGCCAGGGTTGTTTTGCCCACGTTCACGAGGACCATTTCCAGTTCCGGGTTCATGCCGCTCTGGACTCCGTAGGCTGTATTTGTGCTTGTGGGCTTCACGGTTTTCAGGAGGCGCTGCCCCCCTTCCGTAGTCCACTTCACTTGGGCGTTGCCACCTGAAAGATTGAACCCTGTTATCCGCACCAGACCGGTGGATGCGTCAAAAGTTGCATCCGTAATAATCGGCGTTGCAATTCCGGACTCCACCTGGGCCTTGAGGGGAACGCCCGTACCAACGCAGGTGTAATACGAATCCCACATGAAGGAAATGATCTTCTGCGCGTTGGAAAGCTGTTGCAGCTGCCGGTCTATCCTCGATTTGGAGCTCTGTCCGCGGAGACTGTCACCGCATGGGTTGGAGGCTGTGGCCGGAGCCATGCCCTCCAAATTTGCCCACAGGACGGCGCCCGTTCCGGAAATGCCTGCAGCGGCTGCCAGGAAATAGTCCCTAATAGGTGCCACGTACTTGCTGCTCCACGAGCCCTTACCCACGATGCTTTGCGCATAGCGGTCCACTGCCGAGTTCGCCTCGTTCGACTGAAACGCTCCACCCTTGCCGGTTCCCATGCCGTCTTGAATGGCGATGTTCAGAAGCAGTCCGCTGGCCGTCTGGGCAATTCTTCGGATCCCGTTTCGGGCCTCCGTAAGGCTGATACTGAAAGCGCTCACCCGCGCGTCAAGGTAGGGACTTACGATGGCGCTGCGAGTGGGGAAGATTCGATGGATGGCCTGGTTCTGCATCCTGTACAGATCCAGAATGGGATCGAAAGTGTGGCCATCGGTGACGGGCATTTCTGTGCTGTGATAGAAGCCAGCCAGGCCCTTCACGTTGTTTGCCGCAGCCTGATACTGAAGGAAGCGCTCCGTAAATAGCGCCAAAGTCCCCTGATAGGAAACATCCGGGAGGTACGGCGTATCCGTTCTCTTCACCGGCAGAGGCAGGCCGGCATAGAACTTCATGCCAAGTTTCGTGGCCGCGAGGGCCAGGGAAGTTGCTGGATCCATGCCGCCCGCCGTGCCACCGCCTGCAACTACGACGTCGTACTTGCCGTTCGCGGACGTGCAGCCGCTGCCTTGGGCAGGGAGGACCAACACAACGAATGCCTTGCCTTGGCTGGTGATCCTGCGGTCCTTGGGGCACTTCAGGGCTTGGCTGCTCCATACGCTTCCGTCGGAGTAGGTGAAATAGCGGTCGACTTCCAGGGTTCCTGCAGCAGCCTTGGCGCAGCTCGCTCCATCGATGACACACTCCTTGGGAAGAGTTGCCAAGGAAGCTGGCGCGAGGGACGTTCCAAAAGTGATGACGGTGTCGGCGCCCGCTGCCTTAATTTCGCTGAGCTTCTGTAGGTTCCTCGAAGTACTCGGGGTGGCGAAAACGAAATAGCCGCCAATCGGGTAGCTTGCCGCTTTTGGCGCTTGGGCAGCGGGAGTTTGCCTTGGGGCCACAGGGGACTGTTGATCCCGAACCGGCCGCTCCGCCTCCGTGCTGGGGCTCGGCGCAACCAAAGCGGTTCCTCCGACTCCGACTATGAGCGCAAGTGCCGCGAGGAGGACTTTGATGCGTGGACGGCTTCCGCGAATGAGCGTCATGAGTTCCTTGAGGTCGGCATCAGCAGACGATCCTACGGAATCAAATGACTGTTATCCATACGCTAGACTAAACCGGGCTGCCCTCCTGCGGTTGGTGGCCTCGCCCACCCCCATTCAGGTGGACGCGCTGCAACGGACGCTAATAGCGTTCTGTACGACATATCAACGGGGGGAAAGTTGGGCACCGGAATCAGACGTGTTCAAGCCGCACTTGTGGTCATATTGATGGCTGTTCTTGGGTTTTTTGCGACCCAGCCGGCCATGGCCACCACGGTAACCAACCCTGGCACAGACACGGAACAGCCAGCTGATCCATCGCCTACTCCCGAGCCGACTTTCCCGGTCATCATCCCGCCCGTCATTCAGCCGTCCTCGCCTCCGGCCACTCTGGAACCTATCCCGACGGATCCTGCCCAACCGACCGAGGAGCCGGCTCCCGCACCCGTGGTGCCGCCCGTCGTCGAGCCCGTCGCTCCGCCCGCGGAAGTGCCTGCTGTGACTCCTCCTGCCACGTCGCCCGCTCCTGTTGTCCCAACTGAAGTCGCCATTGAGAACTTCTTTGTGGAGCCTGAAGTCCCAGCAGAGACCACAACGGCCACCGCCGAAGCAACGCCCACGCCGACTCCGACCAAAACCGCCGCCCCGCCAGTTGTCAGTGCAGACATCACAGGTCCCTTGAAGGTGGCACTCGCCCCCGTTGCGGAGAACAACCCCCTTGTCCAGGGCCTGACGGTCTTGGTGTTGCTGCTGCTGGGCCTTGCGTACTTCCGTGCCTTGCGCTCAAAGGGGATCCGCGGACCCCGCCTCAACGGCAAGTAGTCCATGGATACCTCCCTCCCCAGGGACGCGGCTGCCGTAAATCCTGCATTGCCGTTGCGTCTAATGCTTCTCACCCACTCATATTGGCCGGAGCACAGCCCGCCGCAGCGCCGTTGGCTGTCTCTGACCCGGGAATTCCGGAAGGCAGGCTGGGACGTCGACGTCGTTGCTCCCGTCGCGCACTATCCCAATGGCAAGCGGGATCTGCCCCGGCGAAAGGCCGGATTTGCTTTTGCCCACCAGGAAGGCCCGCACGGCGAAAACATCAGGCGCGTGCCCTACCTTCGGCATCTTGGCACCTCGCCGCTGGCACGTTTCGTTGACCAACTCTTCTCCGCTGTGATGTCCGTTCCGATAGGTTTGGGGGGCAAGAAACCCGACGCGATTCTCGCCACCGCTCCGAGCCTCCCGACGCTGGCTACTGGATACGTACTTTCCCGAGTTCGTAGAGTACCTTTCATCGTCGAGATGCGGGATGCCTGGCCGGACCTGGCCCGCGACGCCCGAATCGTGCAAGGCAGCGTCAAAAGCCTGGTGGAGCGTGTGGTCGAGTTCGTCCAGCAGCGGGCGGACCTGGTTGTCACGGTCACCGATGGCTTTGCCGAGACGCTGCGGGACCGCGGCATCAAGAACGTCGTCACCGTGAGCAACGGCCTTGATTTGAACTCGATGCCTTTCCTTGAGCCTCCGGCCTTGGAACGGGACGTCTTTCATGCCGTGTATCTCGGAAATCACGGCAAGAGCCAGCGCCTGGACATCCTCATCAGGGCAAGCGCGCTGCTGGGCGATGGATTCCACCTCACACTGGTGGGTCACGGCACGAGTCGGCCGCAACTGGTGAAATTGGCCCGCGACCTCAACGCGCCTGTGACCTTCTTCCCCTCATTGCAGGGTCAAGCAGTCATGGACAAATACCGTGAGGCCGATACGTGCATCGTGTCCCTCCGTGATGACTGGAAATCGTTCGAGACCACTGTCCCGTCCAAGACCTACGAGGTTCTGGCCATCGGCAGGCACGTCACGGCGGTGGTTCGGGGTGAAGCGGAACGCATCATCATTGAGGCGGGCGGAGGCGACGTCGTCGCGGCGAACGCAGAAGCAGTAGCACAGCTGTGGCGGGAGCTTTCCGAGGACCGAAGCCGGCTTGCCTCAGGCACCAGCGGACGCGACTGGGTCAGGGACAACGCCGACTACGCTCAGCTGGCCCTGCGATACATGGACTCAATAACCTCCTTGGTCAATCCGGAGTCAGCGGATGTTGGGGGGACTGCGTGATCCAACTCCTCAAGAACATTGCCCTGACCGCGGGAACAGTGTCAGAGCACCTCACTGAGTCGCCCTTTGTTTTGTTCCTCCAAGTCCTTCGCCGGCTCCCGTACAGGATCGCCAGACCGCTGGCTCGTTTCGTGGCCAGGCTTGCGCCCAATTCCGCCCGTCCCCTCTTCCTGCTGGCCAGCCACGTGGCGGGGGATACCTCCGGACTTACCCGTCGGTTTGAGCATGCTGTCCGTGCCGGTCTTGATGGCGACCGCGCCCGCAAGACCGCAGAAGTAGCCATCGCTGCCGGGCAGCCAGCATGGGCGGATGTCTTCCTGCCCCTCGCCGCAGGGGCGACCCGGACTCCGGCGACGCTCGCCAGACGCAAGTGGTACGACGGCGACATGAGTGGCGCCGTCGTCGACCTCGCTGGCGAGCGGGGCGGCATGGCGAAACAGCGGCAGCGGCTTGAGTCCRAAGTCCGCGTCTTTCAGGGGTGGCGTCCCTCGCTGATTGCATCCGCAGTGAAACCGCAACCGCGTAGGGTCCTGCACCTTCTGACGAACTCTGTCCCGCATACCGGCAGCGGTTACGCCCGGCGCAGCCATTCGATCTTGACAGCCCAGCAGGACGCGGGTTGGGAAGCAATGGCCGCAACGCGCCTGGGTTACCCCGTGCAAATCGGCGCATTGACAGCGCGGCAGCATGACGTCGTTGATGGCGTGCGCTACGAACGTCTCCTGCCGGCGCGCATGAAGCCGTCCACGCATGGTCGCTTACAGCAGCAGGCTGAAGGCATTTTGTCCCTTGCCCGTGATTTTAGGCCGTCTGTCCTCCACACCACCACCCACTTCGTCAACGGCCTGGTAGCCCGGGAAGTCGCAAACGCGCTGGATGTCCCGTGGGCCTACGAAGTCCGTGGACAACTGGCTGACACGTGGGCGTCAACGCGTAGCGAGGAAGCTCGCCGGAGCGAACGGTACAAGCTTTTTACCGAGCGGGAAGCCGATGTCATGCAGAGCGCTGACCTTGTGGTGACGCTCGGCGAATCCATGAAACACAACATCGTGGCCATGGGCGTTCCGGACAGCAAAATCCTGATTTGCCCCAATGCCGTGGGCGGCGCTTACCTGGAAGAACCGCTCGATCACGGCGAGGCGCGGCTGACATTGGGGCTGGACCCGAACGAGCTCTATATCGGGACAGTAAGCAGCCTTGTCGACTACGAGGGCCTTGACGATCTGGTCACAGCATTTGCGCTGCTTGCGCCACGACTGCCACAGTTGAAGCTGGTTTTGGTTGGGGACGGCACCGCCGCGCCCGCGCTTCAGGACCAAGTCCGGCGCTTGGGACTCTCGGAACGGACCATCTTCACAGGGCGTGTCCCTCCGGAGCAGGCTCGCCTGTACCACTTGGCGCTGGATATTTTTGTGGTTCCACGCAAGGACCTCGCTGTTACCCGGGCCGTGACGCCGCTCAAACCTGTGGAGGCTCTGGCTTCGGGCAGGCCCGTGGTGGCCAGCAACCTGGACGCCTTGCGGGAGATAGTGCACGACGGCGTAAACGGCAGAGTGGCCAACGCTGAAGATCCCGGGGGACTGGCTGAGGTGTTGTACGAATTGCTTGATGATGAAGGTTTACGGAAGCGGCTCGGCGCCGCTGGCAGGCAGGAAGTATTGGCTACGAGGACGTGGCAGGCAAATGCCCAGGCATACATCCGGGCTTATGAAAATTTGGGCGTCTAACAACGTAAGGAGGGTCAGCTGATGTCGGCGAAGAAAGCACTACTGCCCGAGCCAGCACTGGTACAACCACTGGCTGTGGACATGCGCCGCCTGACGCGCGTTGGTGCGCGCCCGGGCTTTCTGGACTACCTGGTTCAGCTGTGGGACTTCCGTGAGTTCATTTTTTATGACGCCCGCGCCAGGGTGCAGAGTGGCACGCGACGAGACCGCTTGGGTAGTGCATGGTTGCTGCTCAACCCGATCTTCAATGGGCTGACGTACTACGTTATTTTCGGCATTCTGCTCCAGACCAGCGGCGGCATTGAGAATTACGTTGGCTATCTGGTGATTGGAATCTTCATATTCCAGGGCACATCGGGCGCCATAACAAGCGGTGCCCGTTCCATCCACAGCAATAAGTCCGTGGTCCAGGCTTTCAACTTTCCGCGGGCGACTTTGCCGATCGGCATGAACATCCGGGAAATGATGTCAAACGTGCCGCTGATCCTCGCGATGCTCTTGATCATCACCCTGATCCCGCCCGTCGAGAAGATCACTTGGCTCTGGTTACTCATCATCCCGGCACTTTTGCTTCAGTCAGTCTTCAATCTTGGTGTTGGACTGATTCTGGCCCGCATCATTTCGCGCGTCCACGATGCCACCCACCTGCTGCCGTTCTTCATGCGCGCGTGGATGTATGGCTCCGCCATCTTCTACTCCTACGAGAAGTTTGTGAAGCACCCTGACATTTTGGCCGTTCTGAAGATGAACCCGTTGTTCAACGTCATCGATATCCTTCGCAATTGCATCCTTTATGCCCAGCCACCCACTTGGCAGTCCTGGGCCACGTTGGCCGTCTGGGCCCTGGGAGCACTTCTCGTGGGTATGGTCTTCTTCTGGCAAGGGGAGGAGTCCTATGGTCGCGGATGAGCAAGTCCTGGATGTTGAAGGCCATCCGTGTGTGGTGGTTGACCGTGCAGCGATGGAATACCGTGTGGTCACAACCGACTCTGAAGCCGTCGCGCAAGAACGCCGGGACACCAGTTTCCTGAGCCGCCTGGGCCGTCGGCCGAACACGGTGACGGTACGTGCACTTTACGAACTGTCCTTGGTGGTGGAACGAGGCGAGTCTGTGGGAATTATCGGCCGCAACGGCTCGGGCAAGAGCACGCTGATGAAGCTCATCAGCGGTCAGATGCGCCCCACATCGGGAGCGATTTTCGCTTCAAGCACACCGATCATGCTCGGTGTAAATGCTGCGCTGATGCCTGACTTGTCCGGCCATCAGAATGTAGTCCTTGGCTGCCTTGCCATGGGCATGAGCCGGCAGGAAGTCGAGGCCAAGTTCCACAGCATCGTAGAACTCTGTGGGCTGGAGGATTCCATTTACCTGCCCATGAAGTCATATTCATCGGGCATGGCCTCCCGGCTGCGTTTCGCAATCGCCGCGAGCATCGACCCCGAGATTCTTCTGGTGGACGAAGCCCTGAACACTGGTGACGCCCAGTTCGGTGATCGAAGCAAACGACGTATGGACCAACTCCGCGAACAGGCTGGTTGTGTCTTCCTGGTCAGCCACTCCCTGGACACAATCACCAAGATGTGCAGCCGGGTCCTCTGGCTGGACAAGGGACACCTGATCATGGATGGCGATCCTGAAGAAACTGTTCGCGCCTACCAGGACTTCACAGGTAATTTGGCCAAGGGAAACAACATCACAGCTGCACGTGTCCGCGATGAAGCGCGCGCCAGTCTACAAATGACGGAAGTTCTGACTCGTAGCAAGATGCGCAGGAGCAGGGCGTAATGCGCTACGTATCGGATGTGCGTACGGCAGCATGGCATTTTCGCCAAGGAGGGCTACCCCAGCTGCGAAAGTGGTATCGGCGGCACAAGACCGCTACAGCGAGCTCTGTTAGCAGTGCTCGCGGAACCATCCTCCGAGCCAAGGACGGACGCTCTTTGTCCTTCGACGACTTTGACTACCCAGCCGTTCCTCCCCGCCGCACTGACCTTACAGTTGCCGTCATCCTGGACGATTTTTCCGCTCGTTCGTTTTCTTACGAGTGGAACGTGCTTTTCCTCGAGAAAGACAACTGGCTCCGACAACTGCAAGAGCAGCGCGTGGACTTCTTGTTTGTCGAGTCCGCATGGAACGGCAACTCCGGCTCGTGGCAATACCAGCTCACAGGCAGCAACGGGCCGCGACAAGAGTTCATGGATTTGATGCAGTGGTGCGGCAAGCACAGTGTTCCTACCGTCTTCTGGAATAAGGAAGACCCTCCGCACTTTGAGGACTTTCTTCCCGCGGCGCGCGAATTCGACGCCGTCTTCACGTCGGATGAGAACAAGCTTCCGGATTATCGTGCGGCCCTTGGCCACGACCGGATCGGGGTTCTTCCGTTCGCAGCCCAGCCTGCTATCCATAACCCGGTAAGGCCCGCGAACGGCAGGCATTCCAGGGATGTGGCCTTTGCTGGGATGTACTTTGCGCACAAGTATCCAGAACGCCGGGAACAACTGCAGGTTCTTTTGGACGGCGCAATCACGGGTTCGTCCACATTCAAGAACGGACTTGAGATCTTCTCCCGTCAGTTGGGCGGAGAACCCGAATATCAGTTCCCTGCACCTTACGACGCGCATGTGGTTGGTTCGCTCAGCTATGACCAGATGCTCACCGCGTACAAGGCGTACAAGGTCTTCCTGAACGTCAACTCCGTGGTGGACTCACCGAGCATGTGTGCGCGTCGGATCTTTGAGATCACGGCCTCCGGAACACCCGTAGTAACGACGCCCAGCCCTGCACTGCCCCGTTTTTTCCCTGACAACGAAATCCACAGTGTTGGCAGTGCGGAGCAGGCGGCGGACGTCGTCAAGGCACTGATACGCAGCCCCGAACTCAATGATCGCGCCGTGCACTTGGCCCAGCGACGTATCTGGGCTGAGCACACATACGCGCACAGGGCTGAGGAAGTTGTACGGCTCGTGTTGCCTGCACGTCAAAGGCCCGTTCAGCCGGAAACCGTCACTGCCCTGGTTTCCACCATTCGCCCACACCAACTGGAGCACATCTTCAAGACAGTTGGCTCCCAGCGGGGAGTGGACGTTGAGCTCGTGTTGCTGACGCACGGATTCAAACCCAATGCTTCCACCATCCGGAGGCTTAGCAAGAAGTACAACGTGACTCAATTGACGTTGCTTCAAGAGCCGGAATCGCTGAGTCTGGGAGCCTGCCTGAACAGGTGTGTTGCCGAATCCAGTGGTGCGGTACTCACCAAGATGGATGACGACGACTATTACGGTCCTGATTACCTACGGGACCAAGTCAACGCACTGCAGTACTCGGGGGCGGACGTAGTGGGCAAGCTCGCTCACTTCATGTTCATTTCGAGCAGGAATGCTGCTGTGTACCGTTTTGGACACATGGAGCACCGGCTCAGCCACATGGTCATGGGACCCACCATCATGGCGAAACGCTCCGTCTTTGAAGAGCATCCGTTCGAGGACAGAAGCCGCGGCGAAGACACTGCCTTCCTGAACGCAGTGACCCAAGCAGGCGGAAAGATCTATTCCTCTGACCGATACAACTATTACCAACTCAGGAGCGGAGCGGGACACACCTGGAACGCCTCCGACGACGAGCTCCTCGCCTCAGGAGAAGTCCGGTTCTGGGGCAATCCCACCGAACACGTCACGCTTTAGCCCAGACTCAAGATTTGAAAATAAAAAGGGGAGCATTACTTTGAACACCATCAAACGAGTAGCAGTCATCGGCCTTGGATACATAGGCCTCCCAACCGCAGCCATCCTGGCAACTAATGGCATCGAGGTCATCGGCGTAGACGTCAACCAGCGCACGGTTGATGCAGTGAACGCTGGTCAGGTTCCATTCGTCGAGCCGGACCTCGGAGTCCATGTGTCCGGTGCTGTGAGCCAGGGTCACCTGAGCGCGAGTACTTCCACGCCCCAGGCTGACGCCTACATCGTTGCCGTCCCCACACCGTTCAAGGAAGACCGCTCCGCCGACTTGAGCTATATCGAAGCCGCGGCCCGGGCAATTGCGCCGCAGCTGCGAGGCGGCGAACTCCTGATCCTTGAGTCCACATCCCCTCCCGGCGCCACCGAGCACATGGCCCAGTACATCTTGAACCTCCGGCCCGACCTGAGCTTGGATGGTTCCGACTCGAAGCCGGCAATCCTTGTGGCCCACTGCCCGGAGCGCGTTCTTCCGGGACGCGTCATGATCGAACTCGTCACCAATGACAGGATTGTCGGTGGTATGACGGCGGAGGCTGCCGAGAAGGCAAAGCACCTCTACGCTGTGTTCTGCCAGGGCGAGATCCTGACCACGGACGCCGTCACCGCAGAGATGGCCAAGCTGGTGGAGAACTCCTACCGCGACGTCAACATTGCTTTCGCGAACGAGCTTTCAGTCATCAGCGACAAGCTGGGAATTGACGTCTGGGAACTGATCCGCCTGGCCAACCACCACCCCCGCGTTAACATCCTGCAGCCGGGCCCCGGCGTGGGTGGCCACTGCATCGCTGTGGACCCGTGGTTCATTGTTGCAGCAGCTCCCGAGGAATCCCGCCTGATCCGTACCGCGCGTGAAGTCAACGATGCCAAGCCGGAGTGGGTTTTCCAGAAGGTCGTTTCCGCTTTGGAGACGCTGCCCACCACGGCAGAGGTTTCGGTTCTCGGACTCGCGTTCAAGGCCAACATCGACGACCTCCGCGAATCACCCGCCATCGAGATCGCAGCACACCTCGCCGACGCTCTGCAGGATCGCCGTATCAACGTTGCTGAACCGCACGTGGAGGAACTCCCCAAGCAGCTGGTTAACCGCAGCAACGTTGAGCTCGTTTCGATCGAAGATTCCATCCAGCGCTCGGATGTAGTCGTCGTTCTGGTCGATCACGACGACGTCAAGGCCGTCGCCCCTGAGCTGCTCGCGGGCAAGATTGTTATTGACACGCGCGGCGCGCTGAACCTTGAAACCACGCCAGCGGCTATCGCTGTCTAGGTTCCCAGACCTGTAGCTGCTTGCCGCCTCAGCGAGCAAAGACATGAGAGTTGAGAATGAACCGCGCAAGAAATATTGATCCAAAGGTTCATGCGATCACAGGCTATCCCTCGATTGGCTCATTCCTGAGCGCCCGCGAAATCAAGGGAGGATATCATGTGATTGATCATGGAGGGCTTCCTATTGACGTCCTGGTCCAAAATCGCGGGCACAAGACGACGGCCGTTTTTCTCCACGGCGCGGTACGTCCAGAGTACCGGCTACCCATGATTGCTGGCCTGGGCGTTTCCCGCGAAGTCGATGTAAACAGGATCTTTATTTCTGATCCTAGCTTGATCATCAGCCCTACTATGAACCTTGGCTGGTATGCGGGTAACTCAAAGCAAAGACTGCAGCAGATTCTCCAAGACATCATCGCCAAGATCGTTTCGTCATTTGGTAGCGAAAGGCTCGTCTTTTTCGGTACATCCGGCGGGGGATTTGCTTCTCTTTACTATTCCTCGCAGTTCCCGGGCTCTCTCGCAATCGTTGCAAATCCACAGACCGACATAGCTAAATACGAGCCTGTCCCCGTTGCCAACTACGCCGAGACCTGTTTTGGGGTCAGTGGAAGCGACGCCATGGAAAGACTTCCGCACAGCGTCACGACGGATCTCGTGAAGGTCTACAGCAAACCGGTAGAGAACACTGTTGCCTACATGCAGAACAGCACCGATAAATTCCACATCGAACGTCACAGGAACCCGTTTGTTGAGAATTTGTACTACAGCAATGTCGTCTTTGAACTCATGGGTGATGACTGGGGCGAAGGACACGCTGCTCCCCCCAAGGCGCTCATAACTGATGTTCTAAACGTTGCCGCCAGCGATGACTGGGCGGYAGGACTGAAGGGACTTGGCTTCGCCCCGCCGAGTTTCGATGGCCTGGATGCTGCAACACAGCGAGGACGGCGAGTTCGCGAGTAGCCCCTCCAAACTAGGCCTGATGACGTCCGGTGTCTCGTTCGAATACCTCTCTGGTAGTCGAACGGGACAGCCCCAGCCGGACGGAGCACGGTGCAAAGAAAACTAAATAATTCCCAGAGAACTTCGATGCACGAAACGACTTCACGGAGCATTGCAGAATGTTAAGACTCAAAAATGACTCACCGCTGACCAGATTCCTTCGAACGCCCAGAGGGATTCTTGGGTTGGCAATCGGCGCCCTAATCTTCGCTGGTGGCCTTATCTCATACTTGGAATCCGAGAACTTGGGGATTTTCCTCGTTGTCATCGGATTGGCAGTGGCTGTCCCGGTTCTCTTCGAGGGCACTTACACCGTTCGCCGTTCGCTAGCGGCCGTGCGACAGAACACGCAAAAGACTACTGAGCAGACTCGTGCTATATCGAACATTGCCAAGTCGGCGGATTCGATCGACAAGAGTGTTCGCTTAAATGAAACGGACGTGGCCAAGCTCGTATCCGTCGGGAACCATACTAAACACGTTGCCAACGCCGAGGCTTTCCCCCATTTGGAGCAGATTCGTGACTGGGTGGGAATGACCCGACACGTACAAAGCCGGAACATTTCGGTTGCAGCGGCAAGTGGAATATTTGAGTCAATCAGTCATCACTTGCCAGCAACGGTGGTGCATATCGGTTCCGGCATCTCAACTGCATGGGTCGCGAACTGCCTGACGCATCTGCAACCACGGCCCTCCCTAACAGCAGGATTGGTGGAGTCGGACCAGGAGATTGCTGCCTTCCGCGCCGTTTTGGGTACAGCCCAAGAAGACGTGAGCGCAAGTTGTCATCTCTTGCCCGCAAGCCCGGTTCCGGCTGCTTCCCTCGCCGGAGTAACGGCGCACTCGGCCGACATGGTCGTTATCGACTTCGGGGGTATTGCTTCAGGAACTGCGTTGACAGACAACATCCCTGCGTTGTATTTCAATTGGCTCCGGCCTAAAACGCCTGTGGTTATCGTCGACTCGTCCGCCATCGATGTTCGGCCCGCCGTCCAGGCGTTTCTCGAGGCTCATCCTCGACTTTACGTAAGGAACATGTCGAAGTCGTACAACCGCGCAGAATTGATTGGAACGTGAAAGAGATGCACTCGAGCAACGTCCAGCTTGGCTTGTTCAACCTGGTGAATAATTCGTTTGGGCTGGAGATTTCCTATGCCCTGCCTGAATCCACTCGGGACCTTCCTTCCGTTGGGGTGGTCCTGGACGAATTCTCGACACAGTGTTTTGCCCCTGAAGCGCGACTGTGGCCGATCTCCCCAAGGGACTACGCAGAGGCGCTGGAGCGTCTTCGTCCAGATGTCCTCTTTGTTGAGTCTGCTTGGAGTGGAAATGATGGAGATTGGGCCTATCAGATTACCGGCCCCGGCGGTCCCAAGACGGCATTCTATTCACTGATCCAAGCATGCAGACAACAAGGAATACCTACCGTCTTCTGGAACAAGGAAGACCCGCCCCACTTCGAAGAATTCCTCCCTGCAGCCAAGGAATTCGACGTGATCCTCACGTCCGAAGAGTCCTTGATCAAGGATTACGCGGCGGCGGCTGGTCATGACAACGTGGCCACCCTTCCCTTTGCTGCACAACCGCGTATTCACAAGCCGCTACGTGACTCACAGTCCAATGTGGGAAACGTGGCCTTCGCAGGGCAGTATTTTGCGCACAAGTTCCCGGAACGCCGTGAGCAAATGAATCTGTTGTTCCCCCCGTCGGCAGAGCTGGGCTTGTCGATATACTCACGGGCGCTCGGCGGGGATCCGAACTATGCCTTTCCTGAACCTTACGCACAGTTCGTGGTGGGCTCCCTCCCATACGCGGCAATGGTGAGGGCATACAGCCACCACAAGGTCTTCCTAAATGTAAATTCTGTACCGCAGTCGAAGAGCATGTGCGCGAGGCGGATTTTCGAACTGAGCAGCAGCAAGACAGCTGTTGTCAGCGTTGAATCAGAGGCTATTGCCGGTGCTTACGCGGCTGACGAAGTTTTCACAGTGCAAACGCAGTCGGAGGCAAAGGAAGTTCTTGGGCGCCTTGTGGGCGATCATGACTTCCGTGAACGCGCGACACATAAGGCCTGGCGTCGTACGCTGCAGCAGCACACCTATGCCCAACGGATGCAGCAGATCTATTCCATGGCCGGGCTTGAGTGGAAGATTCCCCGCGATGGCGTTACGGCCGTGCTCGTCGCGTCCTCAGTGTCGTCCTTGGACCGCCTCATCGCCCAGGCAAAAGAACAGACGATCGAGTTGGAAAATGTTGTGGTTGTCTGCCGCGTCGGAGCTGACGACAGTGAAATTCGTTCAGCATTGAAGCGCAGAGGCATGTCCGAAACCACCACCATCCTGCGAACGCTTCAGGACATCGAGAGTTTTCATCTGGATTCCCCGTTTGTAACCGTGTTCTCTGAGGCCTTTGACTACGCGCCTAACTACGTAAGCGACCTGCGTCTCTATACACTTCACGACGCTGAGTCCCGAGTTACAGGCAAGGCCGTCACGGCCACTGCCAAGAAGCCAGATAGTGCCTACATTGGCGATAGCTGGCCTGAAGATACCGAAGGCTTCCGCGTTCTCTCAGGTGCATGGATTTCGCCGATATCAGCTGATTGGAAGCCCCTCCTCGTGCACGAATCTTTGACTCCTGGTTCGGTCTTTGAATCTTCAGAGTTGGTCGCGATTTCGGATCGGTTCAATGTACGCGAGGTATCCGCCAGTTCAGATAATCCGTCCTGGACGGTTTAGGGAATCATCATGAAAATTGCTTTGTTTGATGGCATAGTCGAAACGCACGTAGCTAGCTCCCTTGAGCGGGCCCTCGTGGCTGCCGGCCATACGGTTCTGAACACAGGGAAGGTCGGCCATGGATACAAGTTTGCGACCGGTCCTGCGCAGTTGCACGTCCTCAACGCAACGTTGGATAAGGTCATCGATTTTCGTCCTGACGTGATTTTCGTGTTCAGGCCGGGCAGTCTTCCGATGCCGCTGCTGGAACGGGCTAAACGCACAGGCGCACGCCTGGTGGCATGGCTTTCTGATGACCCGGTCCTTTGGGATCTCTCCTATGGGCCAGTTGTGGAAAGCTATGACGTGGTCCTCCACTGTGGTACTGCCCGGGTATTGGATTTTTACGAGTCCATGTTTGGGCGTCCCACTGGCATCAACTTCCCGTTCTGGACAGACCAAACTGCTTTCCCCTATGTGTTTGGATCGCAGCCACGGGAATCAGATGCAATGTTCTTGGGCAACGTCCACGACGAAGTTCGCCGGACCAGGTATTTCGACTTAGGCTCGCTTACCTCAAGTATCCGAATTCATGGCAACGTGGGGCGGGACTACTACCGAATCGGCGGTGGGTTCCTGGACAGCGACGAGGAAGTGGTCGAGGCCGGTGCCAGAACCGGACTCGCGATCAATATTCCGCAGTACTTCCGGGACCACCAAGGTCTCGAAACCTGGTTTGAGGGTTTGGACAAGCTGGGCTTCTTCCAGTATCCAAGTCGCGTAATCCAGTACGCCGCAATGGGAATTCCGATCGTTTCCATTGTCCCGGACGCCGACGACCTGGCCTCCTTCCCTGAGATCATCTGCGTCGATTCGATAGCGCAACTGGACAACACCATTCAGTCTTTGCTTGCGTCTTCTTCACTGGAAGAACTGAGCCGTTCAACGCACGATCGTTTCCTCAGGAACTACTCTGCAGCGGCTCGCGTCATGGCGTTGGAATCGGTACTTTCTGATGATTCCTGGCAGGATCTGGATGCTACTGAACGCAGTCTCTGGTTCACTCAATTTGATGCTGTGGATGCCGCTCGCGAGCAAGCTGAACCCATTCGTTCAACCGAAGTTGCCGTTCCGCAGGAGCGCATTGAGGTGAAGGTCACGTCGAACGCCCGCTCAATTGCCGTACTCGGCGTGGGATTCCGAAGAGTAACCTCCACATCATCGGTGGCCATGAGAGCGCTGCAAACGTTGGGACACAACGTAGTAGCCCTTGACCTTGCCCAATATAAGAGTGTCCTTGTACCCGACCCCAACAACGAGTTTAAATTTGTGGTCAACGCGGCCAAGTTCATTCAGTCCGTCAAGGACCTTCCTGAACTGCTCGTCATATCGGGGCTGGATTGTGGCATCACACAGGCGGGCAGGGATGAGTTGCTCGCGGCCGGTGTCCGGCTTGCGGTGATTGGTGCTGAACACGCCAAGGGCGCCGAGAAGGTTAAGCGCTTGGCGTCCAGGGTGGACTACTTTGGCGTCTTGAACGAAACTGTGGCCGCTGGACTTGTCAGCGACGGCTTCGAATCAGTGGAGCACCTGCCGCATCTGGTAGATCATTCGTTCCGGATGGCCACGGAACGGGTTCGCGAACGTGAGCAGCGAGTAGTAGTAGCGGGAAAGCGGAGGCTTCATTTCAACAAACAAGCCGCAGCCTTCCGGGACTTGGCCGACTGGCCTTCGCTGGAGTTGTTCATTGAGGAATCACCTGCGGAATTCAACGACGTTGGGCTGCTGGCGGCTGCCTTGAAGTCCACCGTTGTTGTGGCCCCCTATGATGCCAGTATTCCGGGTCCGCTGCCGTCTGAAGCCTTGCCGTTTGCCATGGCTTCAGGTTCTCTGGTGGTGGTGCCCCGCGGAGTCGGCACGATGAACATCTGTCCTGCCGGCATCGCCTCAGTGTCCGTTCGGGAGAGGGGCGAACTGGCTATGAAACTCGCCAGATTGGCCTCCTCGAATGCAAGTACAACGAGAATTCTGGCTGCAGCCCGTACAGCGGTCCTGGGGCCGCTCAATGCTGAAATGAGATTTGAAGGATTGSTGGAGCGCATCTTTGCGAGCGAACCAACAAGATTCAACGTTCAGCAAATTGTTAGCGACATCGATATTGTCGAGCCAGAGGTCAGCTGGATGCTCGGACATGACCGAAGGTCCGTAGTAGTAACCCACGAACGGATCAAGGGCAAGGGCACAGATCTGATAGCAACGGTGGCGCACAGCGTTAGCGAAGAGTCAGCTGGGTTGTACAAACTGACGGTAAGTGTAGGCGGATCTGTCGCATACACAGAGGTCTTGAAGACCTCTCCGCTTACACGCAATCTGCGGGTCCACGTTCCCAAGAACCTGAACACGCCGGAGGTGTCGTTCGCTATCCTTCCGGCTTCCAAGTCTCTGAAGGTCCGCCCTGCTTCGTTTCCCTCTGCGGAGATCAGCAACCTGGAGTGGGTTGGTTCTCTGGAAAACGTGAATTCCTTGGTGACTGTTTCCACGTCCCCCTGGGGTGCTGGGAGCGGTATTTCCACGCGCTAATAAGTCACTTGATGACAGAACGAGGCCTTCTGCCCACGGGCAGAAGGCCTCGTCTATTTACAGCTGAACTCTAGCCGCGATCTGAGTAGAAGGCGTCGTTCTTTGCGCCTGCGCCGTTTACGACGTCAATCATGTAGTACTTGCCAATCCCGAGCGAGGTGCTGCCGAGTTTGGCCGTGACTGATTCGAGCCGTGGGTTGATGCCATGTTGCGTGCCGTAGTCGGCGTTGTAGTCGGCAGCGGTTACGGTCTTTTCGAAGGTTCGGCCTGACGTGTCCGTCCATTTCACATAGACCGTCCCCCCGCTTAGATTCTGCCCCGTGACCAAGACGTCGCCGTTGCCATAGAAGATCGAATCAGTGATTACCGGAGTCATGTTGCCAGCCTTCAACCGTTCGGCCAGGGGAGACCAAGCGCCAGTACATGTGTAATAGCCGTCCCACATGTAGGAGATGACTCTCGTGGGCGAGTTTCCCAACTGTTGAAGTTGCCTGTCTACTCTTGACTTGGTGGTTTGACCCCGCGAGTTGCTATCGCAGGGATTCTGGGACGTTGCAGGCGCCATACCCTCGAGATTCGCCCACAGTTCAGCTCCTGTGCCATCAATGCCTTCCGCGGCGGCTACAAAATAGTCGCGGACAGGGGCCTGATACTTACTTCCCCACGTCCCGGTGCCAACAATTGATGCATTGAACTGATCTACGGGGTTGTTCGCTTCGTTTCCGAAGAATGCACCCGATTTCCCCGTCCCCATCCCATCTTGAATAGCAACTGCAAGCTTATTGTTGCCGGCCGTCATTCCGATCTTTTCTGCCCCATCACGGACTTGAGTGAGCGAGAGGCCCCCGGTCTTCCGTCCGTCCAAGTAAGGACTTACCACTCCACTGCGCCCGGGGTGTATCAGGGCAATGGCTTGGTTCTGGATCTTGTAGAGGTTCAGTATTGGATCGAACGTCGTGCCGCTGGTGACTGGCATTTCGTATGAAAGGTAGAAACCAGCCAATCCGGCCACATTTGCAACCTTGGCTTGGTAGCGAAGGAAGCGCTCCGTGAACTGGGTAAAGGCCGGAAGATACGTGACATCAGGAAGGTATCCGTAGTCTGTACGCGCCACCGGCATCGGCAGCCCGGCGTAGTACTTCATCCCCAAGGAGGTGGCCGTCTTTGCCAGGGAGACATTGACGCCAACGGTTCCCGCTGCGGTTGCGCCACTAATGACGACGACATCATAGAGTCCATTAGGGGACGTGCAGCTGCTGCCCTGGTTTGGCAGGACGAGTACTGTGAACGGCTTTCCATTTCCCGTGAGGGAAATATCACGAGGGCAGACGTGTGAGGGCGTCCCCCATAGAGCGCTGTCTGAGTATGTGAAGTATCGATTGACCTTTACTCCAGCGGCGGCGGCCTGCGCGCAGTTTATTCCGTTGACCTTGCAGTCGGCGGGAATGTCCGTCAGGGTGGCGGGTTTTATGCGCGATCCAAATGTTATGACAGTATCGCCGCCGACTGCTTTGATGTCTGAGAGTTTCTGCGAGTTGACCGAATCGCTGGTGCTCCCAAAAATGAAGTAGCCACTAATGGGGTAAACAGGTGGCGCAGCCGCTTGGGCTGTCGATGCGTGCAGGAAACCTATTACTAAGACAAATGCGGCCAGAAGGCTGGCCGTTGTATGTCTGGCATTGGCCGTAGGTGGGACGGACGTCTCTGACCTGAACTTTGCCACAGCGGATCCTTGGGCTCGTAGGATGAGACCATGGACCTATGGCAAAAGGATGGCGTGCGGGCACGCCAAACTCAATGACTTGACGACAACTTTCAAGCACCAAAAAGAATTGTAAATTGTGCTAACAGTTCGTGACAGATCTGTTGCAGGCGCCGTCCGTACTAAACGGAAACTGTCACACCAAATTCGTCGATCCGCTGCCCGACTCCCAGAAGTTCTGCAATAGCAGCGACTGTGCGTTCTGACGCTCGACCGTCACCGTACGGGTTGACTGCGTTGGCCATGGCATCGAAATGCTCGGCGTCGTTCAAGAGACGATCAACCTGGGCGACGATTCGTTCCTCATCGGTCCCAATGAGAGTGACAGTGCCAGCCTCAACCGCTTCAGGACGTTCCGTGTTTTCACGCATCACCAGAACGGGCTTGCCGAGGCTTGGGGCTTCCTCCTGGACTCCACCGGAGTCRGTGAGGACGATGTGTGCCAGGGACAGCATTCGAGTGAACTCCCCGTAGGCCAATGGCTCGGTGACGACCACATTCGTCTTTCCCTCGAGGGCGGGCAGGACCGCTTCCCTGACAACCGGGTTCTTGTGGGCGGGCAGAACGATGACGAGGTCCGGCTCGGCGTCTGCGATGCGGGCCAAGGCACGGCCGACGCCGCGCATGGCATCACCCTGGTTTTCCCTGCGGTGTGTGGTGACAAGGAGAATCTTGCGACCACTGGCTGCAAGTTCTTCGAGCTGGGGGTCAGTGAAGGGAATCTGCTTGTCTACTGTGGTGAAGAGTGCGTCGATGACGGAGTTGCCGGTGACGACGATGTCTTCAGCAGATACGCCTTCGGCAAGGAGGTTCGCCCGGCTGGTGGTAGTGGGCGCAAGGTGCAGCGTCGTGATTTGGCTGGTGATCTTGCGGTTGGCTTCCTCGGGGAACGGCGAAAGGAGATTGCCGCTGCGGAGACCTGCCTCGACATGGATTACGGGGATGCCATGGTAGAACGCCGCGATTGCGCCAGCTGTAGATGTGGTGGTGTCACCTTGAACGATGACGGCGTCCGGCTTGTTTGCCGAGAAAAGCTTGTCGAGCCCGGTCATGGTGCGCGTCATGATGTCCGTGAGCGACTGACCGGGCTGGAGGATATCGAGATCGTGGTCAGGAGTAATACCGAAAAGCTCGTTGACCTGATCGAGCATTTCCCGGTGCTGACCCGTGACGGTAACGATGCAGTCGAACTCTTCGGATTCGTGCAAAGCGTGAACAATGGGTGCCATTTTGATGGCTTCCGGACGAGTACCGAAAATGGGCATGATACTGGGCACGTTTTCCCCCAAGAGAGCGATCTTGCGACAGACAGAGACTTCAACATCCTAGCTGAGCTTGCCGCTGAGCCAGAATCGACACTCGAGCGGGCTTGTGAAAGCTAGCCCGCTAAAAGCAGGACTGCCAGAAGAGTCGGAACCGCCAAGACAACCAGAACGACAAGAACCAGAGCCACCCGGCGCTTGAACTGTTGCTGCTCGGAGCTCTTGGTAGGGACTATGGGGATCGGCGCTGACGATGGCCGCGGGTGGTCGGTTATCGGCGCAAGCGGCGTGCGGACAGGAGCCGACGGGAGCTGAAACCCCAAGCGACGACGCCTGAAGTGACGGCCCGCTGGAAGCGGGCCCGCTGGCGTGTGACTCACCTTGTGCACCTTCCATGGACGGTCGCTTGGCGACGTGTTTTCTGACAGTTCTTCCCTCTACCTTAGTGAGAAGAACACTCCGGCTGCATCCACGCGTCGATGAGCCCGCCTGTTTCGACGACGAATCGGTCCAGCCAGGCTCGGGCCGAAAGGTCGGGTTGGGAGCCGACCATTTGGATCTCTGCAGAGGTGCACTGGCGCATCAGGGTGCCAGCACGAACGAGGTGATAGTCGGACGTCACCACGGTGACGGACTTCCACCCGTTCTGCTTGATCAGCTCCGCAAGGCCTCTGGCTTCACCCCGGGTATTCAGCGGCGAGGGGCGGAAGCAAATCAGATCGGGGTCTTCGTCTTCATGGCACAACGCGTCACCCTCAACGTTGCCGGAAAGGCCTGTTGTCGAGACTACCAAAAAGGGGATGTCCAGGCTCTCCTGGAGTTCCTGAGCCACTGGAAGTCGTTCCGTGCTTAACCCGCCTAAAACGACGATGGYGTCGGTACGGTGAGGTATGGCCTGCGGAGGGCTGTAAAAGAATTGAAAAGCGGCGATCAGCCATAGCAGCGCGATCGCCACAACCGACAAAGCGACCCGCACAGCTGCGCGCGTGAGGGAGGCGGTTTTGAGGGGCACGGGGACAGTCTATGGTCCCCGAATGTGCGTTCCGTACGAGTTGCCTCCGCCCGGGCAGTTACCGCGTATCGACGTCCTCAAACACCAGGAAAGTCTGGGTGTCCAGGATGCCGTCCATGGACTGTAATTGGTCGAAGATCACACGCCGTAGGTGGATGTTGTCCGTGGCGCGGACCAGCAGGATGACGTCAAAGTCGCCACCCACCAGGGCGATGTGGTGGACCTCGGGAATCGCCCGCAGGTGCTCCTTCAGTTCTCGCCAAGAATGCTGCTGGACCTTGAGGGTGACGTAGGCCGAAGACCGCAGGCCGGCTTTGATGGGATCCACCAGTGCCGTGAACTTGGTCAAAACCCCCTCGCCTGTAAGCCGGGCAATGCGGGAGTAGGCGTGCGCCCGGCTGATGTGCACGTTCTCGGCCACTTGGGTAATGGACATCCGGCCGTCAGTTGTGAGCTCTCGGATGATGTCCCGATCCACATCGTCCAGGGGTACGGCAGTCTGCTCCGCCTCGGTCTCGCTCACGTGGTCTCCAATTCGTCTACAGAACTGACTCGTTACCCAGCTCACATTTGCAATTCGTCTTTCAGAATACTCACTTCCTGCATGCTCTTCCATGATTTGAGCGAAAGCTGGATACGAAACAGCTGTCCGGAACATACTGGAAGCACATAGTGGCTAGAGAAGGACGGACCAATGACGATCCACGCAGACCACACTGCGCCGGAAGCGGCAGTAGAGGACCAAGCTGCTGACGTCCAGAGAAAATTCGGCATCAGCGTAGAGGACTACATGCTGCCGGCCCGGCACCAGATTCAGATGGTGAATCCGGATGGCACCCTTCGCACCGATGAAGAGCAGGGCACCGAACCCGGCCACGAGTACCCCACGCCGAGCGATGCTGAACTCATGGCCGCTTACGAGCAGCTCGTCGTCGGACGTCGTGTCAACGATCAGAACTCCGCGCTCGTCCGGCAGGGCCGCATGGCTGTGTATCCGTCGAGTCACGGACAAGAGGCATGCCAGGTTGCGGCTGCCATGTGCCTCAGCGAAGGTGACTGGCTGTTCCCGACCTATCGCGACGCCGTCGCAGTCATGACGCGCGGGGTGGACCCCGTCGAGGCGATGACAATTTTCCGCGGTGACTGGCACGGTGGCTACGACCCCAAGAAGCACCACGTCGGTATCCAGTGCACGCCGCTGACCACACAGCTGCTGCACGCAGTCGGCGTCGCGCATGCTGCCAAACTCCGCGGTGAGGACACCGTGGTGATGGCGATGTGCGGTGATGGCGCCACGAGTGAGGGTGACTTCCACGAGGCCCTGAACTTTGCTGCCGTCTTCCACCTGCCGGTCATCTTCTTCGTGCAGAACAACAAATACGCCATTTCCGTTCCTCTCAGCCACCAGTCGGTGGCGCCGTCGCTGGCCCATAAGGCTGTTGGCTATGGCATGGCCGGTGAGCGAGTGGACGGCAACGACCTCGTCGCGCTCCTCGCCGTGATGGACCGTGCCGTGAAGCTGGCCCGCGAAGGCTCTGGACCCCTCCTGATCGAGGCCCACACCTACCGCATGCAGGCGCACACCAACGCCGACGATGCCACGCGCTACCGCCCCGACAGTGAGGTGGCCGAATGGCAAGCGAAGGATCCGCTGACCCGAATGAAGTCCTATCTGACCGAGAAGGGGCTCCTGGACGACGCAGCCAACGACCGCATTGCGGAACATGCAGAAGCGGTCGCCACCCAATTGCGCGAAGGCCTCGGTGAAGATGTCCCGGTACAGCCGCTGGACCTCTTTAAGTACGTCTTCTCCAAGCCCACCCCACAGCTGAAAGAGCAGTCTGAACTGCTTGCCGGCGAACTCGCCCGAGAGGAGAGCGCGAAATGACCGTCACCACCAACGTCAACGGCAACGTCAGCGCCGCCACCGCAAGCGCCGCCGCGTCCGCTGCAGCTACCGCTGAGGCGAGCGGACCGCAGTCCATCACCATGGCCAAGGCGCTCAACACGGCCATGGCCGATGCCATGCGTGCTGACTCCTCGGTCCTGGTCTTCGGCGAGGACGTCGGCATCTTGGGTGGCGTCTTCCGCATCACCGACGGCCTTATGGCTGAGTTCGGCGAGCAGCGCTGCTTCGATACCCCGCTGGCAGAATCGGGCATCGTCGGCATGGCTGTCGGCATGGCCATCAACGGTATGCGGCCTGTCATCGAAATGCAGTTTGATGCCTTCGCCTACCCGGCTTTCGAACAGATCGTCAGCCACGTCGCCAAAATGCACAACCGAACCAAGGGCAAGCTCAAAATGCCCCTGGTCATCCGCGTTCCTTACGCCGGCGGCATCGGGGGAGTGGAGCACCACTGCGACTCGTCCGAGTCCTACTACGCCCACACCGCTGGCCTGAAGGTCTACACCCCAGCAACCGTCGCAGACGGTTACCGGATGCTGCGCGAAGCCATCGATTCCGATGATCCCGTCATGTTCATGGAGCCCAAGAAGCTCTACTGGTCCAAGGACCAGGTGGACCTGGACGCCTTGCGCGCAGAACACGACGCCGGCACCTCCACCGAGGGCCGTGCAGCGGTTGCGCGTCCTGGCACCGATGCGACTCTGATCGCCTACGGTCCGTCCGTTCCCACTGCGCTCGCAGCGGCGGCGGCTGCGGCCGAAGAGGGTCGCTCGCTCGAGGTCATCGATGTCCGCACACTCGTCCCCTTCGACGACGAAACCGTCTGCGCGTCCGTGCGTAAGACGGGACGCGCCGTCGTGATCGCCGAGGCGCACGGCTTCGCCTCCGTGTCGTCCGAGATCGTGGCCCGGGTGCAGGAGCGTGCGTTCCACTACCTCGCCGCACCGATCCGCCGCGTAACAGGCTTCGATGTCCCGTTCCCGTCTCCCAAGTTGGAGCACTACTACCTGCCAAGCGTCGACCGCATCCTCGACGCCGTCGACGACCTTCAATGGGAGGACTGACCATGAGCTCAGATATGCAGGTATTCCGTCTGCCGGACCTGGGGGAGGGTCTCACCGAGGCCGAACTCGTGAACTGGCTAGTCGCAGTCGGTGACGAAATTAAGGTGGACCAGCCGATCGCTGAAGTCGAAACCGCAAAGTCTATGGTCGAGGTTCCCTCACCTTATGCGGGCACCGTCGCGGAGCTTCACGGTGAGGCCGGCCAAACCCTCGACGTCGGCAAGCCGCTGATCTCGATCGCTCGTTCAGGCGCTGCTCCCGTTGCGCCGGAAGCTCCCTCCTCTGCCGAAGATGCGGTCTCGACTGGGGTCGTGACATCCCCTGAGGTTGATGCGGCCGCCGAGACGTATCGCACTGAGGAGAAAGCTGGCTCCGGTAACGTACTCATCGGATACGGCACTCCTGGTGGCGTAACTGGAGGCCGGACCCGACCGCGGAAGGCGAGCGTCGGCGTCGTCGATCGCGTCACGGAGACGCGAGCCGATCAGCCGGTTGCTTCCGAGCCGGTTGTCGCCGGAACGCGCATCCCCGGCAAGCTCAGCGCGGTTATCTCCCCGCTCGTCAGAAAGATGGCCAGGGACCACGGTGTYTCGCTGGAGAACATCGAGGGCTCCGGTGCCAGTGGGCTGATCATGCGCAGGGATGTGGAAGCTGCTATTTCAGTTCCTGAAGCTCCTGAAGCTCCTGCTGTTCGTGAGAAGGCTCCGGCCTCGGCTGTCGCCGTTGCTGATGGCGAGCTCGATTCCCGTACCGGCCTGGCTGTGTCTGCCCGGACACCGGTCCGCGGAGTTCGCAAGGCAGTTGCCGCGAATATGACCAAGAGCCGCACAGAGATCCCTGAGGCGACGGTCTGGGTGGACGTGGATGCAACCGCTTTGCTTGAGATGCGGGCTGAACTGAAGAAGCGCGCTCCGCATGACACACCTGGTCTGCTGGCTTTCATCGCTCGTTTTGTCACTGCTGGGTTAAAAAAGTACCCGGCACTGAACACGCGCTTTGAAATCGGGGAGGACGGCTCACAGGAGATCGTCGGTTTTGACGGAATCAACCTTGGTTTCGCAGCACAGACAGATCGCGGTCTTATGGTCCCGTCAGTCCGGAACGCGCACCAGTTGAGCGCCCGCGAGTTGGATGCCGAGATCCGGCGCCTGACCGCCGTCGCGCGTGACGGAAAGGCGACCCCAACGGAACTCGGCTCAGGCACGTTCACGCTGAACAACTATGGTGTGTTCGGAGTAGATGGCTCCGCCGCGATCATCAACTACCCCGAAGTTGCGATGCTCGGGGTGGGTCGCATCATCGATAGGCCGTGGGTGGTCAACGGTGAACTTGCCGTTCGCAAGGTTACCGAGTTGACCCTCGCCTTCGATCACCGCGTGTGCGACGGCGAGACCGCTGCTGGCTTCCTCCGGTACGTGGCCGACGCTATCGAGAACCCTGGTGGGGCGCTCGCGGATATGTAGACGGATGGGGCCGTTGCTCGGTAGCAACGGCCCCATCTGTGTGTGCAGTTACTTCACGGCCGCCGTGATCGCGTCTCGCATGTGGTGGTAGACCGTGTCTACGTAGTGGTACGGCGCGAGGCCCCACTGATGTCCTGCCGCGGCCTTGACGACGTCCTGGCCGATCGACAGCACGTTGCACCCTCGGTCGCGGAGATGATCAAAGTAGCGCTGGTACAGCTTGTTCCATGTGGAGGAGAAGTAGCCCCGGTACTGAAGGGCGTCCTGACCGTTGTCGGCCGACTCGGACCATTCAGGTGACAAAACAATGAGCGGCTTCCCGGTTGCCTCGATCTTTTCCAGGACCGTATCTGCGGCTTTGACCCAAAGCTCAAAATGCTCGTCCGAAGCGAACGGGATAAGACGCGGTTTCGTGCTCTGCTGTTGCAGCAGTTTGCTCTCCTCGAGTTCCCAAGTCTGGGTTACATATGTCCTATTTCCTAGCTCATAGACGCCAAGTCTTTCATCGACCAGGTCGAGAACGAAGATGTCGGTCTTCTGTCCGTCCGCCTCAATGGCGCTGAAGAGGGAAGACCGGATGTCGTTGCGGACGCACTCATTCTGGAACTTGGATTTCAACGCGCTTTCGCCCCGAAGTACAGCTCTGGGCGACGCGGCGCTGATCATGCCCTGACGGGCGACATAGCCGACGATTGTCCAGTCATCGCCGAGGAAGGGCTTTGTGTCCCGAGAGACACAGCTCCCGTAGATGAAGATACCTGGCATGACAAACCCCCGTGAGGTAGAGAAGAAACTCCACAAGCCTAACAAGTCTGGCCCGGCCCAAAAGAGCGCCAGATTAGCCTCTGGGAGCGTGCAGCGCAAGTCACACGGTTCGTGGACCCTCGTTATGTTCGGGTATCTTGTCCTGATGGGGAAAATGGAAAACCTTGACGAGAAGCGAGCCTACGCGTTCGATATGGGCTTTGGATTCTGCGAGCTCTGTGGCGACGCGTACTTTCTAAACGGTCAAGATGACGGGCCCGACCACCCCTGTCCTACCAGGCCCCGAATCATTGACCCCTCAAAGCACATGGTCACAAACTACAAGAGCGTCCAAGCGTTCCTTAATGTGACCAAGATCCCGCCTGGATACCAGATCATCGTGGAAAACGGTCTTCCCATCGATGTCAACTGCCAAAACCGTGGTTTCGATACCACCGTGGTCTTCTTCCAAGGCGCCATCGATCCGAAATGGACGCTTCCCGCTTTCGGCGGCATGGGCGTCTCGTCCGACGCTCACGTGAATCGAATCTTCATCTCGGACCCAAGCCTAGTCCTGACTGACCGGCTGAACCTCGGATGGTTCGTCGGCAATTCACGCATGAACATCCAGAAGAACCTGCTGGAAATCATCAAGCACATCGTGGGCACGTGGGGAGAGCAGCGACTGGTCTTCTACGGCGCATCAGGCGGCGGCTTTGCATCACTGTTCTTCTCTGCACATTTCCCCGGCTCGCTGGCCCTTGTTTCGAATCCTCAGACAAACGTTGCCAAGTACGAGTTGCCAGCCGTTGAGCGTTTTGCGGAAGTTTGCTATGGCGTCAAGGGTGAGGACCCTATGTCCCGGCTTCCGCACGACGTCACGACCAATCTTGTTGAGCTCTATCGCGAGGCACGAGGCAACGTTGTTGCGTACATGCAGAACAGCACGGATTTCTCTCACGTTGAGGATCACATGAATCCTTTTCTGGCGGCATCGCACCCAGACAACGAAATCCATGTCCTTCTTGGGGACTGGGGAAACGGACATGTCGCACCGCCCAAACCTATTCACGTCGAGGCGCTAACGGTCGCCGCAAGCCCCGATTGGCAATCCGGACTCGCAGCCATGGGGTTTGAGCGTGCCCAGCTAGCGGCTCAGGATTACTAGCAGCAAGCCTGACGTATGGTTCGCTGCCTCGCTTTCAACTAGGTTGAACGGGCTGATTTGTTGAAGACCGCCCTGGAACCCTGGCTACCGTTCAATCTTCCACGATGTTCAACCGTATTGAACATCGTGGAAGATTGAACGCTCTTTGCGGGGCAAATCCTCGACAAATCCTCACAAAAGACTTGGCTAAAAAGACAGCCAACTCTGCGTACAATTTTCTGTGGGGGTCAGCTGGTGGTCTCCAGTTGCCCGCGACCAGCCGTACCAAGCTCAGTCGCCGTCCTAGGATGCCCAACCATGGTAAAAAACTCCCCAATGCGATCCTTGAGGACCGTAGGTTTCGCGCTGACCACGCTCCTCATTACCGGGGGACTGGCCGTACAGCCAGCAGTAGCGGGAGACAGTGACATCATCCCGAGCACCCCACAATCACTCCAGCCGGCACCCGAGGCGGCCACGGACCAATTTATTGTTGGGTTACGGGACAACGTCAAAGCAGCTAAGGCTACTGCTGAGCAGGCTGCAGATCGCGCGGCAACGAAGCTCGGAGTCGCTGTTAAGAGCTCGCACCAGAACGCTGCCGGTGGGCAAGTCATCAAACTCGCTAAGGCACTTTCAGGAACAAAAGCCGAGGAATTCTTGAAAACCCTTCGTGCGGATCCCAACGTTGCCTACGCCGAAGCCGACGCCATTATGCACGTGGCGGCTGATCCGAACGATGCCTACTACCCGATGCAGTGGGACCTATCCGAAGATTTTGCCGGTATTCGGCCTTCTGGAGCATGGCAATACAACCACGGCGAAGGCGTAGTCGTCGCAGTAGTGGACACCGGGATCACCAGTCACGCGGAGCTCGACGCCAATGTGCTGCCGGGCTACGACATGATGTCCGATGCTACCGATGCCCGCGATGGGACTGGTAGGGACGCGGATCCTACAGACCCCGGGGATTGGTCCACAGCAAATCAATGCGAAGTGGGCAGCGCACAGATCAATTCTTCCTGGCATGGAACCCACGTGGCAGGCACAATCGCTGCCATCGGCAACAACACTTACGGTGTAACCGGAGTTGCCCCGAAGGCAAAAATCCTTCCAGTGCGGGCGTTGGGTGCCTGTGGTGGGTATTCATCGGATATCGCAGATGGAATCATTTGGGCCGCAGGCGG
Source organism: Paenarthrobacter sp. RAF54_2 (assembly GCF_052113945.1). Lineage (NCBI taxonomy): Bacteria > Bacillati > Actinomycetota > Actinomycetes > Micrococcales > Micrococcaceae > Paenarthrobacter > Paenarthrobacter sp. RAF54_2. The sequence goes on along the minus strand of NZ_JBFRDV010000010.1, from coordinate 76,613 downwards.
GGTAGTTACCGGGGCCCCCATCAATCCCAACCCCGCACGCGTCATCAACCTCAGTCTCGGTGGCATCAGGCCGTGTTCTGCTACCTACCAGAACGCCATCAATTTCGCCTATAACGCTGGGGCGGCGGTCATTGTTGCTGCCGGAAATTCCAACCGCCCGGCGGCTGATTCCAGCCCTGCCAATTGCCAGAATGTCATCACCGTTGCCGCCAGCGACAGGACAGGCGCAAAGGCGCCGTACTCCAACTACGGGAGCGTCATTGATGTAACTGCTCCCGGTGGCGACATGACTTCCTCGGCCGCGAACGGCATCTTGTCCACCTACAACTCCGGGAAAACCACGCAGGGAGCGCCCGGTTATGCGTTCATGCAGGGAACGTCGATGGCGGCCCCTCACGTGGCAGGCCTCGCAGCGCTCCTTTTTTCGGCAGAGGGCGTTGTTCTCACTCCGGAGCACGTGGAACAGCAACTGAAGGAGTCATCGCGCCCACTTCCTGCTGGCTGTCCGGCCGGATGTGGCGCCGGTTTGATTGATGCCACCGCGGCCCTCACAAAGTTTGGTGGGCACCTTCCGGTGACGCCTGCACTCGTAGTTTTCACTGACCGGGATGGCACGTCGAACGATACTTACACGATTCCCACGTCGGCCGGCGTTGAATACTTGGTCGGCGGAAAGGTTCTTGCCGCTGGCACATACGCGGGCAGTGGAGCAGTGACTGTTACTGTCAGGGCTCTTGCAGATTATGCGTTGGCCCCAGCAGTAGTGGCCGAGTGGAAGTTCACCTTCAAGACCTCCGTTCAAAAAATCACCGATTTCGACGGCGACGGCAAGAGCGATGTCCTTGCGAGGGACAGCGGTGGAATTTTGTGGCTGTACCCAGGCAACGGTTCCGGGGGCTGGCTTGCAGCCCGCAAGATCGGTGCAGGCTGGAATGCCATGACGTCCATTGAATCACCCGGTGACTTTAATGGGGACGGCAAGATGGATGTCATCGCGCGGGATGCGAACGGTGTTTTGTGGTTGTACCCAGGCAACGGTTCCGGTGGCTGGTTTGCCGCCCGCCAGATCGGTACTGGCTGGAACGGGATGGCCGCGATCGAGGCACCTGGTGACTTCAATGGGGACGGTAAAACCGATGTGATTGCCCGGGATGCCAATGGTGTTTTGTGGCTTTATCCTGGCAACGGGTCAGGTGGTTGGCTTGCTGCCCGCCAGATTGGTTCCGGCTGGAATGTCATGACCGCTATTGAAGGCCCCGGTGACTTTGACGGGGACGGCAACGTTGATGTTCTGGCCCGTAACGGATCAGGAGTTTTGTGGTTGTACCCGGGTGACGGTTCCGGTGGTTGGCTTGCTGCCCGGCAGATTGGTTCCGGCTGGAATGTCATGACCGCTATCGAAGGCCCGGGAGACTTCAACGGGGACGGCAAGATTGATGTTGTTGCCCGCAACAGTTCCGGGGTTTTGTGGTTGTACCCCGGTGACGGTTCGGGTGGTTGGCTTCCTGCCCGGCAGATTGGTTCCGGCTGGAACGTCATGACAGCCATCGTGTAGTCCGCGCCGAGTTCACCTGCCACCGGGTCATTCCGGCTTCTCCCAGCTGCGCATGGGTAGAATCGAGGCCTGAACATCGCCGGATTGCACTGGATACGGAGAACTCATTGTCAGCTTGGCACGAACTTGGCACGGACAACTACGTCTTGGAGACCGAGGGGTCCTTACTCAACACCGGGCTCGTGGTGGGCAGTGAGCTCGCCATGGTCATCGACACCGGATGTGGCCCGCGTCAAGGCCGCGAGATCCTCGCTGCTGTCCGCGAAAAGACCCAGCTTCCGCTGGTGGTAGTCAACACCCACGCCCATTACGACCACTTCTTCGGCAACGCTGTTTTTGCCGACGACGGCGTGACAGAGTTCTGGGCGCACGCCAACTGTGCGGCAACCATCGAGCGGGACGCCGACAACCAGCGTCGCTTCGTCGCCACCAACGAACCGGAGATGGCCGCGGGGGAGGGTGACGCCGTCGACATCGTTGTTCCGAACGCGATAGTTGGCGACCAGCCTGTTCTGGTGGACCTGGGTGGAATTACGGCCACACTGTTCTACCTGGGCCGCGCCCACACCGACGGTGACCTCTTGGTGGGGACCAATTCGACGCTCTTCGTGGGGGACCTCGTGGAGCAGGGGGCGCATCCTTCGTTTGAGGACTCATATCCCGAGGAATGGGCGGACGTCCTCCGGCACATCTCCGCATTGCGTCACCGGTACGAGTTCCTGGTTCCAGGCCACGGCAAGCCTGCGAGCGACGAATTCGTCAAGACCATGGCCGACACCATGAGCACGGCAGTGCGGCAGGCAACCCAGTCCATCCGCGATATGCCCAACGATGCAACCAAGGCCATTCCGGTGCTGCCTTATGGACCAGAGCAGTCGCGCTGGTTCATCAAGCGGCTCCAGGAGACAAATGCCCAGCACGGGAGGGCTGCTGGTGGATCCTTGGCAACGCCTGATTTTGGACCCGAGAAGACTGGCTTCTATCCTTCTTCATAAATGAAGGTTGCTTATAAATTTGTCATCTTGATTACTGTCTCCCCATGGACTATTGGGTAACACCAGTCCTAGGATGAAGTCGACCATCGGTTTGCGGCTACCTGGGGGGTGTCGAGATGAAGGCCATTCGCGTAATTCCGCGCGCTACTCAGATTCTCCGCTCCGTCATGATCGCTGGCGCCGGTACCGCAATTTGGATGGCGTTGTCCGCGACCGCCGCCAACGCCGATTCCGGGATCACCGATAAGCATTCGCTGGTGGGCGGAGTGACGTCTTCCGTGACGTCAACCGTTTCATCAGCCGACACCGCCGGCAAGCAAACCAACAAGGCACTCAGTTCTGCAACGGGTGCGGTCAAGAAGGCGGCCGCGTCCGTTGCAACTTCCGTCGGGCCCAAGCCCTCCAAAGCCGCCGTCACTATCCCGGTGCCGAACGTACCTCTTCCGGCTCCCGCGAAAGCCGTTGTCCCGGCGAAACCGATAAGCGTGCACGTTCCCGCTGTAACCCCAGTGGTTGAGCATGTTGCGCACTCCACGGACAAGGTCGTAGCCACAGTCCCCGTGGTTCATCGGGCAGTTCCCGGTGACACGGTCGGCAACGTTGTGGATACGGTGGTCAAACCAGCCACTGGAACCGTTGACGACACCGTCGAGGCGGCTGTTCCTCCGGTAAATGATGTCCTGAAACCCATCGGCGTGGAGCCGGTGACGGACGTGACCAACCCGGTTGTAGCGCCCGTCGTTGAGGTCATCGACAGGACCCTGCCGTCTGTGGGCAACGTCTTGCCTCCGCTACCTGGACCCGGAAACCTGCTTCCGCCGCTCTTGGGCGGCGACGGCGCTATGCTCCCCGCGACGCCTGGTGCTGGAGCTGTGCCGCCACCCGCCGTCGGGACCTCACCAGCGACTTCAGCCGCCGAAGGTTCGGCCAATGAATCCGCTGGCCTGCCCCTCGGGACAACCCCGCCCGCCCTCAATACCGACGTTTCACTGGCCTTTGTTCTGGCGCGAGGTTTTGCCCCTGCTTCACCAGGTGCCGTAACCGGCGCCTCTGTCATCGTCGAACCTGAGGCTCCAGCCGAGCTGCCTGCCGACCCCGATGCGGCACCCCTTGGTGTCACCGGCGCGGGCTCAGGTACCTCACAAAACGGGCCACCAAGCCCTGCCGCAGCCTTCCTTCAGGGTGCGCTGATCGTTCCTGCAGACACACTTTCTGGTCCAGCAGCGGCCAGCAATGAAGATCATCCAAAGCCGGTATCTTTCGATCCCGGCTCATCTCCTGACTAGTTCCCCAACCCAGCCGCGCCTCTACATGCGGCCGATGGTTAGCCGGACGATCCGTCATCGGACGTCTTTGGGAACACGACCTTCAGGAGAAGATCACAATGAACTCGACAATTCGCAGGTGCCTGATCGGCACATGCTTTGCCGGAGGCTTGATAGCCCTCGGCGGGACCGCGGCCAACGCGGCAGATACGACCAGTGGAAAGGACGGAACCCTTTCCGGTACACAGGTGGTGGCACCGGTGACCGCGCCAGTCAGCACAGGCGCGACATCACTAGCCCTCGTGGGAGATTCATCCTCAACCACAAAGGCGCCCGCAGCCGCTCCGGCTGCACGGACAGCGCCAGCTGCCAGCACCAACGGTTCCAACGGTGTTGGCTCCGGGACACAGGTAGTCGCGCCCGTAACAGCGCCCATAAACCTGGGCTCGTCATCAGTGGGTCTGCTGGGGGGCTCCACTGCGACGGGCCCAGCCAAACCTGCCGCTCCAACTGCACCAAGCAGTTCGACGACGGCGGCTGGCACCAACGGTACTGGCGGCACAGCCTCCGGTACCCAAGTAGTTGCACCGGTGACGGTCCCCGTAACAGTGGGATCGACGTCGACGGGTGTCCTGGGGGACTCATCGGCAACGACAACACCAGCAGCAACATCAGGTTCTGCGCCGGCCCAAGCGCCAGCGCAGGCAACAACGTCGGGGGGAGAAAGCATCGCATCCGGCGCTCAGGTAGTGGCTCCGATATTGGTCCCTGTTAACATCGGAGCCACTGCCGCGGGTGTGGGTGGAGATTCATCAGCCACGTCCGGCGCACCCTCGAATACAGGCAGCACACCTGCTGCCGCTACTCCCGCTGCTACCACCAGCGGTTCGGATGGCGTTGCTTCCGGGACACAGGTGGCTGCTCCAGTTACGGCTCCTGTGAGTGTTGGTTCGACGTCGGCGGGTGTGCTGGGCGATTCGTCAGCCAGCACTGCCGGTACTTCTGGCGGGACCGCTCCAGCGGGAACGTCGGGGTCCAGCACCTCCGGATCCAAGGGCATTGTCTCCGGGACTCAGGTGGTTGCTCCGATTACAGCTCCTGTGACTGTTGGTTCGACGTCGGCTGGTGTGCTGGGTGATTCTTCAGCCCGCAACACTGGCACCTCCGGTACCTCCGGCACGGGAACTGCCGCAGGGTCCAGCACCAGCGGATCTAACGGCATCGGTTCTGGGACTCAGGTGGCTGCTCCGGTTACAGCTCCTGTGACTGTTGGTTCGACGTCAGTTGGTGCGCTGGGTGGTTCTTCAGCCCGCAACACTGGCACCTCACCTGGTACTTCCGGCACGGGAACGTCGGGTTCCAGCACAAGCGGATCCAACGGCATCGGTTCGGGTACTCAGGTGGCTGCTCCGGTTACCGCTCCGGTGCCTGTTGGTTCGACGTCGGCTGGTGTGCTGGGTGATTCTTCGGCTGGCACTGCCGGTACTTCCGGTGGGACTGCTCCTGCGGGAACGTCGGGTGCTACCACTAACGGATCGGGCGGCGTTGCTTCCGGGACCCAGGTGGTTGTTCCAATCACCGCTCCGGTCACGGTCGACTCCACATCGCTTGGGATTGGTGGCGCTTCAGTCGGAGGCACCACGGCTCCCATTGTGAACCCACCTGTTGTGAATCCGCCCGTGGTTAATCCGCCGGTTGTCAATCCTCCCGTTGTGAATCCTCCGGTGGTCAATCCTCCCGTTGTGAATCCGCCGGTGGTCAACCCTCCTGTCGTCAACCCGCCAACCGTTGACCAGCCTGCTGGTGGTGGAGGACTTGGCATTGACACTGGCACCAACAATCCGGGGACCGAAATTGGGGGTCCCGGATTCGGCAACGCCGGCGTCGGGACCACCGGCGTCGGCGGCGCTCAACCAGGTGGCAGTGTGGTGAACGCAGGCGGCACTCAAGGCGCGCTGACAGCGGGCCTTGCGACCGGCGTCGGGAGTTCCAACTCTTTGGCCACTACGGGATTGGACGGCAGCTTCACCCTCTGGGCACTTGGCCTTCTTCTCACGGGCTTGGCGCTGTCAGCAGGCGGTCGTCGGAAGGCAACCGCTAACCGCATCTAGTCACCTGGACGAGGCCTGGTCTCGCGAGCAGTTGTTGCGGTTCCGGATCTCCGGAACTGCGACAACTGCGAGGCGGCTGGGTTGGAGTCCTAGGATGAAGGGGATGACAACCACTCGAGAAGACCAAGACTTCAGCCTTCGCAGCATTGCGCTACCGGCCTTCGGGCCCGCTCTGTTGTTCTGTATCGGCGAGGGGGCGGTTCTTCCGGTGATCGCGCTATCGGCGCGTGATCTTGGAGCATCCGTGGCAGTCTCGGCGTTGATCGTGACGCTGATCGGCTTGGGGTCCTGGCTCTTCAATATTCCGGCTTCGCTCATCACCATAAAGTTCGGCGAACGCTGGGCAATTGTTGGGGCAGGTGCCGTAGGAGCCATTGCCCTCGGAGCAGCAGCTTTTGCACCACGGATGGAGCACGGGATCTGGTTGCTGGCCGCGGCGATGATCTTGGTCGGTATGTCCGCCAGCGTCTTCAATCTCGCCCGTCAGAAGTACCTGACCGAGGCGGTCCCCGTCATGTTCCGCGCCCGTGCGCTGTCCACCTTGGGCGGCGTCACAAGGATCGGCATCTTTATCGGCCCGTTCATCGGTGCCGGCGTGATGCAGTTCGCCGGAATCAGCGGGGCTTACTGGGTTGGTTTTGTAGGGATGATGGCGGCTGCTGGTTTGTCGCTCACCATCCCGGATTTGGTAGCTCCGGATACGTCCGACGGCGGTCCGGTTCCTCCGGCCTCCACACTCCAAAACGTGGCGGCTTCCCATGCCGGTGTGTTTCTGTCTGTGGGCTTCGGAATCCTGCTGCTGAGCGCTCTGCGCGCCTCGAGGCAAGTGGTCATCCCGCTGTGGGCCGACCACTTAGGCATGGATGCCACGCAAGCATCGCTGATCTACGGCCTCTCCGGCGCCATCGACATGCTGGTGTTCTATCCCGCGGGGAAGCTCATGGATCGCAAGGGACGGCAGTGGGTGGCGGTTCCGTCCACGCTGATCATGGGAACGGCGTTGATCCTCATCCCGTTCACTGGTGGGTTCGTTCCGCTGCTCCTGGTTGCCCTGCTGATTGGCTTTGGCAACGGCATCAGCTCCGGGCTCATCATGACACTGGGCGCTGACTTCTCACCGGATAACGGAAGGAGCCACTTCCTTGGCATCTGGCGGTTCATTGCTGATTCGGGTGCGACGGGTGGGCCTGTGCTCTTGTCTGCCCTGACTGCTGCCATTTCGCTTGCTGCTGGCGTCTGGGCCACGGGTGTCCTGGGCTTCGCAGCGGCAGCCGTGTTCGCCGTCGCAATCCCTCGATTGAGACATCGGCGGAACTACTAGCCCTAATTCTTGGCTGGCTCTTGGGTGGCGTTGCTTCGGGACCCTGTTTGACGCTGCATGAGCCACAAATCAACCCCTTCAGGGTGTTTCCCGGCCGAGGGAAGCTCAAAGAAGGTCAGGAAGCCGCGTGTTCCTGAGTCGCTTGCTCCACGGCAATGTGTGGTTAGTTGGGGATGGCTCGAACCATGTTGTTGCGTTTCTCGTGGGTTAGTTCGACCAGCCCGAGTTTTTCGAGAAGCGGCGGGAGGTACATACCAAAGCGGCCGCGGTAGCCTTTGCGGAGCCCGTACCATCCGGATACAGGGTTGGCGGGATCCCGTCCCCATGCCTCGACGCTTCCCTCTGGTGCTGGTTTGTTCTCATCGGCTGCGCCCAGAGGCACCCAGTTTTGCTGCTCACGGAGCCAAGCGGACAGATCCTCGATGGCCCGCAGGTGATACTTCAGGGTCGTCGACCCTACTTGGCAAATAAGGGCTGGTGGGTCTGATTCCGGGTCGCGGTACATGGAGTACTCCGACGAGCCCGGTGCCGTGACCAGCGCCCATGGGTCTTCCTTCGTTCCTTCAGCAGCCATGACAGGTCCTTTCCGACGTCTTGGGTTTCAGCGTAGAGGACTAAGGCTGCTGCGCCGGAGCGAACGTCCCCGAAAGATCTCTGCCGCGCCGTATCCCAGGCCAAGGACAATCATGCTGCCCAGCCACGCCGTCGACAGGAAGATCAGGACCATCAAGTTCCTGTCCTCGACAGGCTTAAGCGACTGGCCCGCGACGACTACCTGTTCGCCAGCCGGGCGCGCCACCACCGCCATCCGCAGATCCGGCTCCGGCTGCCAGGTCACAGCATCGGATCCGGTCCGTCTTGCCGCCTCGAGCACTCCGGCAGGAAGGACGGGAAAGGATCCATGAAGGGCGGCAGTGCCGGACACCGGTTTGTTATCCGCCCCGTAGACAATGACGAAGACACCGCTGTCAGGGTTCAATTCCAGCGGCGGCGCACTCGGCGCCGCGGAACCAATGGCTTCAACCCGTGCCGCAGCAGCAGCCGTCGGCGCATCATTCGCTGCGCGCCGGCCCAACTGCTGCAGCGTGACATAGGCACTTCCGAAGATGAGAGTGACGATGATGGCTGCGGCCAGCCAACCGATGACCCGTTGCATTCCTCCATCATGGGCTCCATCTTGCCGAAGTACACCAAAAATGGGGAAAAATGGGCATCCAAAACCTAAACTCGCAGCCCGGCCTGGGACTTCTTAACGAGTTCTTAATTGCCCACGCGGAGGATTGGAAGAACGATACGTCTTGCCGAAGGGTCCCATGTTCCCGCAACATACACCTCGCTCTGTACCCCTACAGCGGCTGCCCGCGCCCAAACACTGGCTGGCCATTGGGCTGATATTGGTGGCAGTCGTCATCGCCGTCGGGCTGGCGGTCCAGCTCGTGCCAGGCTTCACGTCGGCTGAGCTGTCTGTGGATCAGAACTTCAGCCGCAACCATAACCCTGTCCTGACCGGTTTAGCGCTGGCCTTGAACCTGCTGTTCGCACCTGTGGTGGGAGCGCTGGTGGTGCTCGCTACAAGTCTGTATCTCCTGCTGATTCGACGTTCCCCGCAGAAAGCTGTGCTGTTTGCCCTCACGGTGGGTTCGGGATGGTTGACCTGCCAACTGTTCAAGGTGGTCATCGGCAGGATCCGGCCTGACCCGGCACTCTTGTTGGACCCGCTGGCCCCCGAGCCGGTATCCAACAGCTTTCCCAGCGGGCACACGTCTTTGGCGGTCGCCCTGGCCATTGCAGCGTATTTCCTGGCCCGGGGTAGCCGCTGGGAAAAGCCGGTTCTCTGGACAGGAACGATCCTCGCAGTGATCGTCGCCTGGTCCCGTGTCTACATCGGCGCGCACTATCCCCTGGATGTCATGGCATCGTTTCCGGCAACCATTGGCGTCGTCGTGCTGATGGCTGGTCTCTGGAACCGTCACGCACCCTCGATTGTTGCCCGGCTCCAGTCAGCCTCGTCATCCCGTTCCCACGCGAGTCCCCATCGAAAGAAGCCATAATGGACGCCCTCGCTCTGGCACCGACACTGAGCCCCGCCGAACTGCTGCCAATCCTGGATCCTGCCAATCTTCTGCAGGGTTTGGGCCCTGCAACGCTGGCAGTCGTGGCCCTGATCATCTTTATCGAGTCCGGTGTCCTGTTCCCGTTCCTGCCGGGCGACTCGCTGCTCTTCACGGCCGGGCTGCTCCACCAGCAACTGAATCTGACACTGCCCGTACTCATCACCGTCGTGAGCGTGGCGGCGATCGCAGGCGACCAAGTAGGCTACCTGCTTGGTCGCCGGTTCGGACGCCGATGGTTCTCGGATGATGCCCGCATACTGAAGTCTGCGCACCTGAGAAAAGCAGAAGAGTTCTTCCGGCGCCGTGGTGGCCCGGCACTGGTCCTGGCGCGCTTTGTACCCGTGGTGCGGACCTTCGCCCCGCTCAGCGCCGGAATTGCCCGCTACAACTACAAGTCCTTCGCTCTCTGGAACATCACCGGGGCAATCCTCTGGGCCGCCTCGGTGACGCTGCTCGGTTCCTGGCTGGGCCGCTTTGACTTCGTGGCCAAGAACATTGACGTCATAGCAATCGTCATGGTCCTCGTGTCCGTGCTGCCGTGGGGGATCGAATTCCTCAAACACAAGCGGGCCCGTAAGTCGGAAAATGACCAGCGCGCAACAATGGATTCGTGATCACTGCAAGCAAGCCATCACTGCTCCTGGTCGAAGACGACGTCGTCCTCGGGCCGCTCATCGCCGATCTCCTCGAGCCGGACTACCAGGTTCACGTCGCCGTCGACGGCCATGAAGGCCTGCATCGGGGACTCTCCCGGACCTGGGATGTGATGGTGGTGGACCGGGGCCTGCCCGGCATGGACGGCGTCGCGCTGATTGCCGCGCTCAGGTCCAGGGGCATCGCCACCCCTATCCTCATACTCACCGCCCTCGGCGCAACGGAGGAGAAGGTCAGGGGACTCGACGCCGGCGCGAACGACTACATGACCAAGCCCTTCGACGTCCTGGAACTGGGGGCCCGGCTAAGGGCGTTGACCCGCAGCTACCAGCAAGTTTTCAAGACCTTCAGTATTGGAGACTGGGAACTGGACCCTTCTTCCAGGTCCATCCGTTCCATTCACGGATTCCTCGCCTCATTGACCGCCAAGGAGAGTGAATTGCTGGCTACGATGGCCGCCCAACCGGACCGCGTGTTCACGCGGGAAGAGCTAATCAATGCCACCTTGAGCCAAGGTGAACTGCCTGGAGTGATCGACACCTACGTCCACCACCTGCGCAGGAAGATCTCCAGATCGATCATCCGCACCGTGCACGGAGTGGGGTACCAGATCGGCGATGCGAATGACTAAACATCCTGCTCCTTTGGGCCAGGACCAGGCATTCCTCCGTAGGGCATCGATGAGAATCGCTCTTCGCATCAGTGCCGCCTGTGCCGTTCTGGTCCTCTGCCTCCTGGCGGCGTCTACGCTCTACCTCCTTAACCAGTCCGGCAGCCCGCAACCTGCTGAACCCGGCGCCGTGTACGCCTATCTTGATACCAACGATCTGATCAAAGCCATGATCGTCGCGGGGGCGGCCGGCATCCTGCTGGCCGGGGGCATTGGCTGGGTCAGTGCCCGAAGCGCGATCCGTCCGCTGGGCGAAGCGCTGGCGATGCAGCGGCGCTTCGTCCAAGACGCGAGCCATGAGATGCGTACGCCCTTGGCCATCCTGGACGCCAGAATTCAACTGGCACAGCGGGGGACAACACCTGATACGGCGGCCGCCCAAGCGCTTGCCCGGATCCGGAGCGACACGGCCGCGCTGACGGCGATAGTCAACGAACTCCTGGAATCCGCCATCGGAACAGGACAGGAACCGGACATTGCCCTGACCAACGTCGCCGGGGTTGCCCAGGACGTGGTGGACAGTGTCCGCCAATTGGCCGTTGACCGAGGCATCACCCTGGATTGTTCCAGCATGGGGCAAGCGCAGGCGCTTATTAATCCTCAAAGACTGCACCGTGCAATCCTGGGTCTGGCCGAGAACGCACTCGTCCATACGCCAGCGGGAGGCCACATAACGGTCGCCACCAACGTGGCCGGCGGCCAGGCCACGATCACCGTGACCGATACGGGTCCAGGCATCACCGGCATTGACCGGGCCCGGATCTTTGACCGATTCGCCCGAACAGCCCATCAAGGCGTGGGCCAGCAGCAACGAAGCTTCGGCATCGGGTTGTCCCTTGTTCGCGAGATAGCCGTCGCTGCGGGCGGCTCCGCGGACGTGGCCTACACGGGCCCGCAAGGAACCTCCATGAGGATCACATTGCCCGTAGCAACGACAAAGCCAGAACTCCCACGGGAAGGTGTGGCCCAAAGGTCCGTCCGCCGTTGGCCTTCACGACGCCGGTAGCCGAATCACCGGTCCAACGGCGCCGGACGCACCCGAACAGCGGCACGGGAAGCGATGACTGAAACGGCGGTGAACGCACCGGCCGCCATGATTCCGGCTAGGACCACAATCTGGAACCTCCCGGCTTCAAGCGGTGAAACGCCGCCGAAGATCGCCCCGACGAAAGCACCGGGAAGAGTTACCAGCCCCGTGGTCTTCGTTTGGTCAATCGAGGGAATCAACGCTGAATAGACGGCGCGACGGGCCAATTCCAACGTCGACCGGCGAGGTGTCGCACCCAGGGCCAACCACCCTTCCACTTCCTCCCAATGATCAGTGACGGCCTCCGAGAAACGGCGACCGGCCAGAGTCGCCGTGGTCATGGCGTTGCCGATGATGATGCCACCAATCGCCAATGCATAACGTGGAGTCAGCTCAACCGCGCCAGTTGCGAAGATGATGCTGAGCGTCACGGCGATGCCAAGACCCATGGATCCGCCGACGAGGCCAAGGTTTTTCCAACTCCACCCGACGCGGCGGGCAGCAGTGGCTGCAGCCACAGCAAACATGATCAGCAACGCCAGCGCCACGAAGGCGGGACTTGAGATGACACCGCTGAGGATGACACTGATCGCAGCTAACTGAAGTGTCCCCCTTAGGATCGCCAACGCTGGCGCCCACCTGTAAGGCACTCTATAGGCGGTCAGCACTGCCGCGGTCAGGGTCACGAGGAGGACGACCCCCAGCAAGGTCGGAACCAAGGCCTCGATCGTCGTCATCCAGCCAGCCTATCGAGGACAGCCAAAAATCCTGTCAGGGGTGCTCTCCGTGCCCGGCCGCCCTAAGATATGGGTCTCTTCGGTCGGCGCTGGCAAACCAAGTTTTAATGGCCGTTCGGGGAAGAACGCCGGATTCGTCTTAGTATCATTATTACAAAGATTGACAGCTTATTACTGACTGCGTGACAAGCTGCTCGCACAGCAGGACGTGCGTCCAAGGGGGGATGGAAATGCCTGCAGAACGGGTGGGATTGGTCATAGAGGACGACCTGGATTTCCGGAGCCTTGTCAGTGCCGTGGTTGGTTCGGTCGGCGTCAGTGTTCGTAGTGTCGCTACCGGTGCGGCCGGCGTCGATGCCGCGCGGGAGTATAAGCCGGACATCGTCGTGCTGGATTTTGGGCTGCCGGACTTAAATGGGCTTGAGGTCGCGTTGCGGATCAGGGAATTCAGTGATGTGCCCATTCTTGTGCTGACCGGACGCACGGACGTTGCGGATAGCATGCTCGCGGCTGGGGTCGATGAATTCATGACCAAGCCTTTCAGAGTGCGGGAACTACGCGAACGCGTATTGACTATTCTGCGAACCACCTGAGCTTTCATGGGGTTTCCCCAGTTTTCGTCGAGGTTTTGCCCAGTTCGGGCCGGACCGGCGGGTGAGGCTGTTAGCTTCGTAGTGTCGATGTGGTTTCCGCCGAAACAGGGCCGGTTAGTCCGGCCAGGTGTCAAGCGGCACAGCGAATACGATTTGGGGGAATCGCTATGACTTTACTTCTTTCGTGTTGGCGGGCCGGACTCCATCGCAAACGCCGCCCATCTAGAAAAGGTGGCCAGGTCACGGGGTCCGCTCAGGGGCTGCCGGGCAAACCAAACCGAAAGAGAACCAATATGCGCAAGTCTGCAAAGATCATCACCGCCCTGTCCGTTGCCGGCCTCGCCGTCGCCGCGGGTTCCGCCTTCACCGGTACGGGTGTCACAAAAACAGGCCAGGCATCAGCCGACCAGTTTGTCGGCGGTACCGTCAGCCAGACGGTCAGTGGCGCCACATTGACAACCATCGCCTATGGCTTCGATGACGCCGACGCCAACACACGGGTAAACAGCATCACTCTCACGTTCGCGGGCACTGTCAATGGCCGTGCCGTTGCCGCTACCCCGTCTGGTGGTTCCGGTGGAACGTTCACCTGCTCGGCCACTGCTTCCAACGCTTCCTCGTGCACCTTCGTCCCTGCCGATACGGAGACGGGCTACACGGGCTTGACTAGCCTCGCCGTCACTGTCAGCTAGTTCGGGGGCGGGGGCGGCCCAAGACTGGGCCGCCTCCGCCCTCACTTCTTTGGGGGATACATATGGCTAATCGGGCGGTACGGCGGGTGATGGGGTTTGTCCTGTCCGGGCTGGCTGCGCTGCTGCTGACCGTGTCAGCGGTAGTGCTGATGAGCGGCCAAGTGTCTGTGGTCATCACCCATGGCAACAGTATGAACCCCGTCTATTACCAGGGTGACCTGGTGATCGTGCAGCGCGCCTCGTCCTATGGGATTGGCGAGATAGCCGCTTACAAGCTCCCCGCGAAAAACGACGTCGCATTGCACCGCATCATCGCCGGTGACGCCTCGGGGTTTGTCTTCAAGGGCGATAACAACGAATCCATAGACCCGCTCACTCCGGGTGCTCGTGAGCTCACCGGTCGAGCAGTGCTACATATTCCCCAAGGGGGAGCTTGGTTGGAGTTGCTGACTAGCCCTCCGGTCCTGGGCGTCGTTGCGTTCGCCCTGATAGTGGGCGGCGGTGCAGCCACCACAGTCCGAGAACGGCGCAAGCGAAGGAAAACAGCCATGTCCCGACACACCACCGAGCTCCCGGTCAGGCCGCTCTCCGTTGCTGGTCTCCCGCCCACCCTGAGGGTGACTGCCATTGTCACGCTTGTTCTGGGGATCCTCGGTACCGTCCTGGGCGTTTTGGCCTGGTCCGGCCCACTGGAGGAGTCATCGGCGTCGGCGGTCAAAAGTGGAACGAAGATGGATTTCTCATACAGCGCCGCCGTCGGGCGAAGCGCTGCCTACGACGGCACCACCGCCAATTCACCGGACCCGGTGTTCCGTAAACTCGCCACCATCGTTGACATCACTTACTCCTACAAGGGTGATCCGGGAACCATCGCCGTCACCGCTGAACTCTCAACTCCATCCGGCTGGCATTCAACGCTGCCCCTTGCCGGACCCACAGCCTTCACTGACCAGGAGTATCACGGCACGGTCCGGTTGGACCTGAACGCCCTGGAAGCGAAAGCACAAGCCGCTGCTACAGCAACGGGCGTAGCATCGGCCCCGGTGGCCGTCGCTATCACCCCGCGGGTGACCACGGCCGCGGGGGCGGAGTTCACACCAAAGCTGAAACTGAGCCTCACGCCGTTGCAGTTCGGCCTGGCGAACGACCAAACCGAGCTCACCGTCACGGACTCCTCTACGGTTCAGCAAGTCATAACAGCCCCCCGGATGCTTGGGTTCAACGGCTGGTCCATTACCGCGCTCACCGCAAGAATCATCTCCGCAGTGCTGTTGCTGGGAGCGATGACAACCGCTGCCATCCTGATCGTGTTCGCGCAACGAACCGTCCCAAGCGATGAAGCCGCGGCCATCCGCCGCCGCTACGCCGCGCTGCTGGTGAGGGTCCACCCGATTACGGCACCGCAGGGACGGCCGGTCATCGACGTCACCACCTTCGCCACCCTGGCCAAACTCGCGGAACGCTACGGACTGCTGGTCCTGCACTGGTCCCGCGGCGGAGTGGAAACCTTCGTCGTCCAGGACGAAAACATCACCTACCGCTACCGTGCCGGGGGCAACCAAAGCGCTTCCGAGACAGTCCAGGCCCGTTCAGGAGCCGACGTGTAAACGGAAAGGAAACTCTTGATCCATCGATTAGATTAAAGGTAACCGGACGACCCTTCCACCGCCGACGTGCCAGGCAGAAAAGTCTGCGGGACTTGTGGTCAGGAATGGGCGGAAAGGGCGTAGCCTGAGCTTTGAGGATAATCGCTCCTAACGCTGGGCCATTCCGTGGCGCATCTTGGCGTCACCCGCCCGGCGGTTGGGTTCGCTCAATGTACGTACACATTCTGTGCGGCCTTCACATTCAATTTCACTTGCGCTAAATCGCAGCGAGTCCCATCCAACTACCCCATTATTGAAGGGCAGTGCTGATAAGAATGCACATCAGGGAAATTTGGAACCAGCTTTCTCCGGATACGCGGCAATGGCTTATCGACAATCCCGGGAGCATGATCATCCCGCGTACGGTAACGGCCAAGCTCAACCATGAAAGTGGTGAGGACGGTCCTGTTGACGGGCACGGAGGCACATTGCTGACCGAAGATGACCGGGAATTCATCCAGGACCAAGCACGGGCCAGCAAGAAGGA
The DNA here is from genome assembly GCF_052113945.1 of Paenarthrobacter sp. RAF54_2. Taxonomy (NCBI): domain Bacteria; kingdom Bacillati; phylum Actinomycetota; class Actinomycetes; order Micrococcales; family Micrococcaceae; genus Paenarthrobacter; species Paenarthrobacter sp. RAF54_2. The sequence goes on along the minus strand of NZ_JBFRDV010000010.1, from coordinate 60,746 downwards.
GTACGCCGGGGATCCCAGGTTCTTCGATTCTGTCCGCCCGGAGGACTGAGCGCACCCAAACAAGCGGCCAGTTCCAGGCCGGCAGCGCGACTTGAGCGTCGCTTGAAAGCCGGGCTGCCGCCGTCGAACGTTTCGATCCCCTGTGCCCTAGCGCTTCCTGGCCGCCAAGCCGAACAGCCACGTCCCGCCCAGGGCTGACAAGTATCCAGCAACCACAATGAATGCAGTCCCGGCCCAGAAGTAGTCCGCAGTGCTGTCGGCGCTGAGTCCCGGCATTACCTGGAGCAGTGAGTAGCCGGCCACGATAGCTGCCAGGAGCAAAGCAACGGCGGTCAGCCATACCCAGAGCCGTGATGCCGCCCAGTGCTCGCCGTAGCCCTTCCAAACATTCCAGGCACTGCCACTGCGAAGGATTAGCCAGCCAGCCGGCAGCATGACGGCGCCCACCACAAGGAAAGCGGCTACGACGTCGGATGGTCGATGCCATTGGTTGATGAGGGTCGAAACTCCAGTGGCCACCGCGAACGTGCTGCCGAGGAAGCCCGCGAGAGGCCGCCAGCGGGGCGAGACCATCAGGAAGACCGCCGCCGCAGCAGACGCTGCCAACGTTGTGTGGCCGGAGGGGAGTGAGTTGAGTTCAAGTGTCTGCACGCCGCGGTCGGGCCTGTCCGGGATAAAGAACTTCAAGACTTGCGTGGCCAGGTTGGCAGCGATGCACGCGGCCACGGCGATTCCGGCAGCCGTCCAACGGCGACGCGCAACGGTCACGAAGAGCACCACGATGGCGGCGATGGCCACCGACAGGATGGGCAGCATATCCAGGAACCTGGTAGACGCCCTGCCCGCAGACCCGCTCAGTTCGGTGGCTTCAACCAATGCCGACTCGTCTATGAACTGACCCAAAGTGGTCCGCACGAAGAAGTAGTACGTGACAACCAAACCCAGCACGCTGGCGATGGTGGCCAAGCAGAAAAGCAGTCCTGTACCGACGCCGGGCTTGCGACCTTGTGCTGACCGGTCAAGGGACATCGCTATGGGGCGGGACTGCTGGGAATTCATTGAATCAAGACTGCCACAGTTCGCTGGAAGGCTCATGTGAGGATGCCTTCGGCGCGGCGGATATACCAATAAGGCGCCTTATGGTCAAGGGCAAATCGGCCTATTCTTAACCTATGGAACCTACTACAGGCCTGATGCTGGCGTTGCTGGCTGTGATTGTCTGGCTGGGGATAACCATTGTGCCGCTGATGCTGCTGGCTCCGTCGCATTCCCGGGAAGATGGGACCTCCTCGAACCGGAGGGGCCGCCGCGAGGGTCACACGAGGGCGTTTTCGGGCGCGCGCCCGGTCTTCTCACACTCATCCGCGAGAACCCGCTCGATGCGGCATCCTCGCATCCAGCACTGAAACCCCGCCCGGCACTGAAACCCCGCCCAGCACTGAAACCCCGCCTTGCCCTGAAACCCTACCCGGTTCTGAAACCCTGTCCGGCCGTGGGTCGGAGGAATTGACTTGGCGCCGCTTTTGCCGGTCACGCAGCCACCGCTCCACGCTGCCCATGGCACGCGTCGCCATAGCCCAGTAAGCCACGCCCACAAGCAATGACGCCGCGAGGGCCAGCCCTTTATGGGCCTGTTCAAAGAGCGGGTAGACCAACCAGTGCGTGACGTAGATATACAGTGACGAGCTGGCCAAAAGAGCCGTGATGCGATGCAGGCCGCGCGGCACGGGCAAGGTAGGAATCCACAGGAGGATGAGGAAACCTACCAGGATGGTGGCGCTGCGGTATTCGTTGCTGAAGGACCCGGGAATCGTCAGTAGGGCGAAGGCGGTCATGGCAGCACGTTGCCACCACTCCCGCGAAACAGCCGCAGCCCATCCGAAGGCGAACAGCCAAAGGACAGGTCCCTGCCCAGGGTAGGGCAACTCGATGATGTCGAAGCGCTGCAGGAGGTCGACGCCGGCCAGCGCCAGTGGAAATGCCCATGGCCATCTGCGTGCGGCGCGGTCCACCGCGGGTATGGCCAGCAGGAGAGCCAACCCGATCAGGATGTGAACCAGCACTTCAACGAACCAGAAGCGGGACATGTCCGTCCACCCTTGGGGACCAACGACTGAGTTCAACAAGAACACGTTGTGCCAGCCGTAATCGTCGGTGACGGCGAACGCGATGCCGATGACAACGACGCTGGGTACGACAATGCGCGTGACGGCACGTAATTGCCTCCGAAGCCGTTCCCGCCGGGATCCCGTTAGTTGGAAGCGGGCAAAGTTGTAGCCGGCCACCGCCATCAGCACGTGGGCGGTGCCTTCCCAGGAGAAGAATTTGATGTGCGTGGCCACGATGAAAATGATGGCCAGCGCGCGCAGCACGATCCCCGTCTCCATTTGCGCTGCCAGCGTTCCCCGCCAGTTCCGGAGAAGTGCTTTGGCGCGTGCACCTTCATGGGCCGGGTGGACTGGATTGCCTGCAGCTGCGGGTGCCGGGACAAGCTCGCAAATGGGCATGAGGTGCCACCCTTGCGGGATGCGGCCAAGTGCACGCTCAAGCCGTACCGACGCCGCCACGTAGGAGAGCGAATCTCCGCCGAGGGAAACGAAGCTGTCAGTCTCTGTAATGTCCGGGCGTTCCAGGACGTCTGCGAAAATCTCGAGCACAGTCTCTGTCCCCGGGACGCGAACGGAGGATTCTGCCCCTTGGCCTGGCTCAGGGTGCGCAGACAACGCCAGGATGGCCGGATAGTCAGGCTTCCCGTTGCCGAGCCGTGGAATGTCTGCGACCGAATGCAGTTGGACGGCCCCGCGGGGGACGCCCAGATCCTGCGCAAGGCTCTTGGCCACCAAGGCAAGATCGTGTTGGCCTTCCACTGCTGCAACCACGACGTCGTCTGAGCCAGCGGCCGCGGCGGCCAGGCCAAGATCTGCAAGGAGTCGCTCAACACGTCCCAAATCAACGCGGAGCCCGACGATCTTCACAAAGCGGCTGCGCCTGCCCACAATCTCGTAGAGTTCATCAGGGCCGAGCCTCGCGAGGTCGCCGGTGTGGAGCTCTGTGATTTCCCGGCCAAGGGCCAAGTCTTCGGGCTTCTCGGCATATCCCAGCATGACGTTGGGCCCGGTGTAGACGAGTTCCCAGTCATCCAGCCCCGGCACTGGTTCGAGCCGGAATTCTCCTCCGGGAATCGCGACGCCAATGGCCTGCGGATGTTCCGCCGCCAAGTCCGGTGGCAGGTAGGCCATGCGGGCGGTGGCTTCAGTCTGCCCGTACATGACGAAAAGGTCCCAGCCGCGCTCCCGGCCCAACTCTGCATAGGACCGGACGCGCTCGGGAGCAAGGCGACCTCCAGCCTGGGTGATGTAGCGCAGGCTGGGAACATCCATGTGCTCGAATCCCACACGGTCCAGAAGCTCGAAAGTGTAGGGCACGGCGGCGAACGAGGTCACGCCCTCGGTGCGGACCAGGTCCCMAAAACAAGGGTCCACGACGGAGAGGTCCGTCAACGCCAGGGATGCACCCACCAGCAAATGGCTGTTCACCACGCTCATCCCGTAGCAGTAGGAGAGAGGAAGCGTTGTGGCGGCAGTATCGCTGGGACGCAGGTGCAGGTATTGTGCGATTGCCTCTGCGTTTGCCTGGATGGAAGCCGCGGAAAGGCGAACGAGTTTCGGCGAGCCTGTAGATCCTGAAGTGCTCACCAAGAGTGCCAGATCCGGGTGCAACTCGTGTGTTGTCTCATCGCGGCGCACGTCCAGGACGGGCTCGCCGTTGGAGGCCCGCGCGATGATGTCCGGATCGTAGGCGGCAATGAGTGTTTCGGCTGCTTTTCCTCCGCCCGCGGGCAGGATGAGCAACGGATGGCCCGATGCCAAGGCCGCGAGATACACGGTCAACGACGGCAAAGTGTTGTCAGCTTCAAGGGCAACCAAGCGGCGCGCAGGGCCAAGTTGGCGCGCCATATCCTCTACTCGCGCGGCAAGGTCGCGGTAGCTGATGGAGCTGTGCCCGGTGCTGATGGCGGTGCGGTCGCCGAAGGACGCCAGGTTGGTGGCGAACGACATTCGGGCAACGTCCGGATGGGTAGTCACGAAAGACTATGTAACAAGGTAAAGCTAACCTAACTCAACTGGATAATGCCTTGGCGAAGAATCATGACGCGGCGGCGGCCCTCCATGCGGGTCGGTGGGGTGAGGTTGGTGCAACATTCCAGTGACGATTGACACGTGTTAGGTAGCAGGAATAGGCTACCTCACACGTGTTAGGAAAGGGAATCTACATGCCGGGAACCAATGGGGCTTTGCGACAATTCACACGCAGAACAGCCCTCACAGCCCTCGGTGTCGGGATAGTCGGAGCAACAGCGGCGTCGTGGCCGAGATTGACCGGGACCGATATTCCGGGCCGGGGAGACAACAGCCTCAGCATCGCCATCATGGGCACCGCCGCGGACGCCGCAGCCCGCCAGAAGGTCATCGACGCCTTCGCCCAAGTCCATCCCGAGATCAAGGTCAAGGTCCAAGCCATCCAGGCCGTGGACTGGAAGGACTTCTTCACCAAGATCCTCACCATGGTGGCAGCAGGCACGCCGCCGGACGTTGTGTACGTGGCCACTGAAGGCGCTCAGCTCTTCGCAGAAAAACTGGCCCACCCGCTGGATGAGTACCTCCGCCGCGACGCCGACCACATGAAGGAGTACTTCGAGGACGTCCACCCCAGCCTGGTGGAAGCCTTCATGTACAAAGGCAGCCTCTTCCAGCTCCCCATCGACTGGAATGCCGCCAACATGTACTACAACACTGCGTCACTCCGGCAGGCCGGCTTGGAACGCCCCGCCGACGATTGGACGCACACGGACTTCCGCAGCACGCTCGCTGCGATGAAGAAGGCCAAGCCGCAGGACTTCACCCCGTATTACTGGACCAACCGACTCTTCGGTGGAGTGGTGCCGTGGCTCTACGCCAACGAGACGAGCTTCCTCAAGGAAACCAAGTCCACCGGTGGCGAATGGCTCTGGGATGGCTTCTACGCCAACGACCCCTCACGCGGCCTCCGCTCCGGCGGCTACCAGTGGCTCGAACCCAACGCCGACGATCCCCGGGTCTTCGAATCCTTCGACTACCTCCGCGGCCTGGTCAAAGACGGACTGGGTGTCCGGCCCGAGGAAGGCGGCGGCAGCGCACTGATCGGTCTCTTCGCCTCCAACAGGATAGGTACGACGCCGGCGGGCGGCTATTGGGTGCAAGGCCTCCACGAGGCGGGGATGACGGAGGATGAATTCGACGTCCAGTTCTTCCCGAAGTGGCGGACCCAGCGGCACCAGTTTGGCACGGCCGGCTACGCGATCATGAAGACCGCAAAGGACAAGGACGCAGCCTGGGAATGGGTGAAATTCAGCTCCAGCAAAGAGGCCATGCAGATCGTGTTCCCCACACCCAACACCACTCCCGCGCGCCGTTCCATGGTCAACGAGAAACTCTATGCCGGCACCGGTCCACGGAACTGGAAGGTCTTCTACGAGACCCTGGACAAGTTCCCCACCACAGGTCCCATTCCGGCGCCACCCCAGCAGGCCGCCGTCGAAACCGCCCTCATGAAGAACGTATCCCTGGCTGTCAGCGGGGACGAGCGCCAACTCAAGCAGGCCCTCGAATCAATGCAGCGCGATCTTGAACTGGCCCTGAGGAGGCAGCCATGAGCACCGCCACCAGTACACCCACCGGGACCGGGAAGCGGCCGGGCGGCCGCCAAGTCACCCACAGGCACAGCCAACCCTCCAAGCATGGCCGTGTCCAGCAACGCTGGCTGCCATGGGCCTTCCTTGCCCCGACCATCGTGGGCATGGGCATCTTCACCCTCCTGCCGATCGTCGCGTCCCTGGCGCTCGCCTTCTTCCGCTGGGACATCATCTCCGCGCCAACGTTCGTGGGCTTCGACAACTTCGCCGAGGTAGTCCAGGACCCGACCGTCCGAGTCTCGTTCCTCAACACCATCGTGTTCGTCATCGTCGCCGTAGCCCTCCAGCTGGGACTCGCGCTGGGCCTGGCGATCATGGTGCAGGAGAAACTCCCTGCCTGGCTGAGGGTGTTCTTCCGCTCCGCCTTCTTCTTCCCACTGATCCTGTCCGCAGCTTCGGTGTCCATCTTCATGCGCTACCTCTTCAACGAGCAGTTCGGCGTGGTGAACTGGCTGCTCTCGCTCGTAGGCGTCCCAGCGGTGCCGTGGCTGACGACGCCAGGTGGTTCGGCCGCCGTCGTCATTCTTGTGTACGTGTGGCAGAACTTCGGTTTCTCGTTCCTGCTGTTCATCGGTGGGTTGGCCTCGATCCCGGTGGAGACGTACGAAGCCGCTTCGATCGATGGCGCCACGGGCTGGCGCAAACACTTCTACGTGACGCTGCCCCTGCTGAGCCCCACCACCTTGGTGGCCTCGGTGATGGCGATCATCAACGCGCTGCAAGTGTTCGATCAGCCCTACGTGCTCACACGCGGCGGGCCCGGCGACTCAACGCGTACCGCCGTGATGGTGATCTTCGAGTCCGCGTTCCAACGCCTCGAATTCGGCCAGGCCTCGGCGATCGGCGTGATCCTGACGCTCATCATCATGGCCATCACAGCCGCGCAGTTCCGGCTCAGCAAACGATTCGTCTTCTACCAGTAAGGCCCGCCATGACCCTCATCTCAGAACGTGTCGAAACCACGGCGCCTGTGGTTACGCGCAAGAAGCGCGACTGGTCAGTTGCCGGGCGCGTCGCCGCCTTGCTGATCGCGGCCGTCTTTGTCCTGGGCCCCGTTCTCTGGACGCTATCCACCTCGCTGCGGCCGCCGTCGGAATCCTTCAAACTGCCACCGGCATTCCTGCCCCTGAACCCGGATCTCGCGTCCTACCAGCAGGTGTTCAAGCAACTCAACATCGTGGGACTGGTACTGAACAGTGCCCTGGTGACCGGACTGATCGCCGTCGGGCAGATGCTCACCGCAGCCCTTGCCGGTTACGCATTCGCGCACCTTCGCTTTAGGGGACGCGGCGCGTTGTTCTCCATCGTGCTGGCCACCATGATGGTGCCCGCGCAGGTGACGATCGTGCCGGTGTTCATGCTGATCCGCGGCGTCGGACTATCGGACACACTGCTCGCGTTGATCATCCCGGCCATCCCGACGGCGTTCGGCACCTTCCTGATGCGCCAGTACTTCCTGGGGTTGCCAGGTGAGCTCGCTGAAGCGGCGGCGATCGACGGCGCCTCGCCGTGGCGTACCTTCCGCTCCGTGTACGCACCTCTGGCTGTGCCCGGCCTGGCGATCGTGGGCATCCTGGCGTTCAACTTCCACTGGAACGAGTTCTTCAGGCCACTCATCATGACCATCTCCGAGCAAAACTTCACCCTGCCCCTGGGCCTGGTGTCGCTGCAGGGCAACCTCGGCACCGGAAGCATCTCCGTGGTGCTGGCAGGCGTTGTCCTCTCCATGATTCCCGCGCTGGTGGTGTTCATGTTCGGCCAGCGCGCACTGCAGGACGGACTCACCGCTGGAACGGGCAAGTAGCTTCTCTTATTGAAAGGGTTCCAATTGATGGACCTCGCAGTTTCTGGCTCCCTTGTTTCGGCTGCCAGCCACCCCGATCCGGCCTTCCCGCGCTTCCACCCGCGCCCGGCCCAAGGCTGGATCAACGATCCCAACGGCGTCAGCTACATCAACGGCCGGTACCACGTCTTCTTCCAGTACAACCCGGAATCGGCCCGACACTCGCAGATCCAGTGGGGGCATGTGAGTTCCCCTGACCTGATCCACTGGGAAGAACACCCAGTTGCGCTTTCGCCCCAGTCGGGCGGTCCCGACTCTGCAGGCTGCTGGACCGGCGTGGTGACCTCGGATGACGGCGTGCCCACTGCTTGTTATTCGGGTGTCCAGGACCACGGCGGCCATTCGCAGGTGGTGATTGCCCGTGGTTCGGCCGATCTGGTGACCTGGGAGCAGACCGGCCATGTTGCTGCGTCCATGCCCGCCGATCCTCTGGTCACAGCCGTGCGCGATCCGTTCATCTTCCACTTCAACGGTGCTCGATACGCCATCCAGGGAGCTGGTCTATCTGACGGGCGCGCCGCTTTGCTGCTGTACACAGTGGAGGACATGGACTCCTGGAAGTACGAGGGCATCTGGCTAACCTCTGCTGATCCCGTGGCTGCAGTTCACACGCCGGCAGAGATTTGGGAGTGCCCGCAACTGGTGCAGGTGCCTTCTTCTTCCGGCGGCTCCGCCTGGGTGATGATGTTCTCGCTCTGGCTCTCCGGCGACGACCACGAGCACGCCAACGGGGTTGGGCACCTGATCGGTTCCCTGGCTTCGGATCCTGACTCCGGGTTGCCTGTGTTTGTGGCGTCCTCCGGCGGGAAATCGGATCTTGGCCGCGACTTCTATGCGCCGCAGGTTGTCCAGCTCTCTTATGGTTCCTCTGCTTCTTCGCCTGCTGCGTTGTTGTGGGGGTGGGCTAACGAAGGTCCGGGTCGGGATGGTCGCCGAGGTCGCACCCAGGAAGAAATCGACGACGCCGGATGGGCGGGTGTGCTGACACATCCTCGCGTTCTGTCCGTGGTTGACGGGGCACTGGCTGTTTCCCCGGCGCCCGAGGTGTTGGCTTACAGGGGTGCTGCTGTTGTTGGGGGTGCTGCTGGCTCGGGTGCTGCGGGTGCTGCGGGTGCTGCGGGTGCTGCTGGCTCGGTGGCGGTTCCCGCCTTTGCCGAGGTGCTCGTGACGGGTGGTCCGGTGTCTTCTGGGGATGTGTCTTTCGGCGACGCGCCTTCCGGTGACGTGGAGCTCGTGCTTGTCTCGGGTTCGGCGGGTGACTCCGGGGACAACCGGCAAGTGGTCTATTCGGGTTGGTTGGCTGCGGGGGAGGAGCTTCGGATATTCATAGATGCTTCCCTGGTGGAGGTCTACCGCCCGGGTTCCGTGGCCACGACGCTTCGCGCCTACCCGGTGGCTGGCGAGGAGTGGAAGCTCACCCTGCCCGCCGGCGCAACTGCCAACGTGTGGGAGTTGACGCTCCCCGAGTAGGCGGCAGGCCGACGTCGTGCGCTGTGGGCCCTATTTCGGTTTGGGGCGCAGAGTGGGCCTCACAAGTCGAGCAATCCTGGGCAAAGTCATGAATCAGCGGTCGATCGAGGCCATGTTGGCTTCGTCATGGCGTTCCCCCGCGGCTGGCTGGAGCGCGTTCAGCCGCTCCAACTGGTCGTCGGTGAGGTTGATGCCGTCGGCAGCTGTGTTCTCCTCCACCCGTGAAACACGACGGGTTCCGGGGACCGGGGCGATGTCGTTGCCTCGCGTCAGCAGCCAGGCGAGGGCGGTTTGTGCGGGGGTGGCTCCGATTTCGGCGCCGATTGCCTTCACTTCCTCGACGATCGCGAGGTTCCGGCGGAAGTTCTCCGCCGTGAAGCGGGGGTTGCTCTTGCGCCAGTCGTCGTCGGGAAAGTCATCCACCGAGCGGATTTGACCGGTCAGGAGGCCGTGACCAAGCGGTGAGTAGGGGACGAAGCCAATGCCGAGTTCACGCAGCAGTGGCAAGATCTCCTCCTCCGCGTCGCGGGTCCACAGCGAGTATTCCGTCTGCAAAGCAGTGACCGGCTGGACAGCGTGTGCCCTGCGGATGGTCTCCGGCGAGGCTTCTGACAGCCCGAAGTGCAGAACCTTGCCCTCAGCGATCAGGTCCGCCACGGCGCCTGCAGTTTCTTCGATCGGCGTAGTCTTGTCGACGCGGTGCTGATAGTACAGGTCGATGTGATCTGTGCCGAGGCGCTTGAGGGAGCCTTCCACCGCGGCTTTCACATTGGCAGCACTGCTGTCGGTCACTCCAGGGCCGCCGTCGAAGTGAGACACCAAGCCGAACTTCGTCGCGATCTTGACTTGGTCGCGGCGTCCCTTAATCGCCTGGCCAAGGATCTCCTCGCTCAGGAATGGCCCGTAGATCTCGGCCGTATCGATGTGGGTGACCCCGAGATCGAGAGCCCGATGGATGGTGCGGATCGACTCTGCATTATCCAGCGAGCCCTCGCTGGTGTAGACGCCAGCCATCGTCATGGCTCCGAGTCCGATGGCGGAGACTTCCAGGCCTCCGAGGCGTGCGGTCTTCATAGTATTTGTGGTCCTTTTGTTGTGTGGGCTGGCTCGTTGTCGTCCCGTTGACGTGATAGATCCAGTAAAGGAGTACCTGCGAACGGGAGGCAGGCCCGCTTTATAGGGTTAATAAGCGGGCCCCTCTACGGGGAAGCCGCTGACGTACATTTGGAGCATGACCACCGCCGCCAACATTCGCGAGTTCCTCATTTCGCGCCGGTCGAGGCTGACCCCGGCTGAAGCGGGATTGCCGGACTTCGGAGGTCGTCGTCGTGTGCCCGGGCTTCGCCGCGAAGAAGTCGCGCTGCTCGCAGGGATGAGCGTTGAGTATTACGTGCGGCTCGAACGGGGCAACGCGTCAGGAATTTCGGACGCAATCCTTGACGGCATCAGTCGTGCGCTCAAGCTCGACGACGCCGAGCACGCCCATTTGTATGATCTGGTTCGTGCCGCGAACAGGGGTGCGAGGACGCCGCAACGAAAGCCCGCGTCCCGCACCCATCAGATCCGCCCGGGCACCCGGCAGCTACTGGACGCGATGACATTCCCTGCAATTATCCAGAATGGCCGGATGGACGTCGTCGGGAGCAACGCACTGGGGCGTGCCCTCTTCTCCGAGATGTATGCGGAGCCCCGAGAGCCGGTGAACTTCGCGCGGTTCCTCTTCCTGAACCCCCGAGCCAAGTTGGCCTACCGGGAGTGGAACGACTCGTCGGAGCAAGTTGTCGCCCTGCTCCGCGCTGAATCAGGTCGAGTTCCGTCCGATCGTGCCCTCCGGAACCTCATTGAAGAACTGATCAACGGCAGCAGGGAGTTCGCAGCGCTTTGGGAAGCCCACGACGTGCGGATACACCTGGCCGGTAAGAAGCTGTTCCATCACCCGGACGTGGGCGACCTGGATCTCAGTTATGAGGCCATGCAACTGATGACCGATCCTGGCCTCCAATTAGTCGGTTTCACGGCGGAACCCGGCTCCGCCACTGACCACGCCCTCCGTCTGCTCGGGAGCCTGGTCGCGCGGCACCCCGAGGAGATCGGGCTCGAGAGGTAGAAGGCCGTCCGGCGTGGATGGATCGACGTGGGAAACCCGCTGTTCCGTTGTTGCCCAACAACTGAATAGCGGGTCAACGACGGGGTTGCCCAGAGGTTCAGTCCCCGTGGTCAGCGCGTTGGCGCCGGGCCGGTTGATTCCCGGATAACCAGTCGGCAGGAGACCATTGTTTCCACACTCGTGTCGGTGGTGCCTTCTGTGCCGGCGGGTACGCCTTCGATTCTGTCCAGGAGCGTTGTCATGGCCGCACGTCCGATTTCACGCAGCGGCAGGGCCATGGTTGTGAGGGCGGGGACCATGGTGTCGGCGATGCGTGATTCGTCGTCGTAACCCATCACTGAGAGATCGGTAGGGATGTTCAGGCCTAAACGGGCGGCAGCCAGGGCAACACCGATTGCCAGGCGGTCATTCGCGCACATAATGGCCGTGGGCCGCTCGGCCGGGGACACGCCGTCGAGCAGTTTCATGGCGCCGTGGAAACCGGCGTCGATATCCCAGCCCGCCATGGTGATCCTGTCCGCGCGAACCGACAGGCCAGCCGCGGCAAAGGCATCCCGGTAGCCCTCGACGCGCAGGGGAGCGGCCGGGGATTCCTCAGCGCCAGCGAGCAAGGCGATGTCCCGATGACCCAACTTCAGCAGGTGCTCGGTAGCGTCCCTGCCGCCGGTGATTTCGTCCGGGATGACGTGATGAAGTTGAGGTTTGGAGCTGCTGCCGTAGCAATTGGCCAGGACTGACGGGACGCGCAGCATGCCAGAGGGCACGTCGAGCGGCTTCAAACCCACGGTCACGTACATGAGCCCGTCCACTTGGCGGTCCAGGAGGGTTTCGATTGCGCTCGCATCCCGGGCGGTGTCGCGCTCGGTGTCCATGACCACGGTGACGAACCCCCTGCTGCGGGCGACGTCGTCCGCGCCACCGATGATGTTTCCGTCGAAGGGGCTGACCACAACTTCGTCGGACAGGATGCCGATCACCCGGGAGCGCTGGTTCCGCAGGCTGAGCGCGATCGCGTTGGGGGAGTAGTTGAGTTCCTGTGCGGCCAGACGGATCCGGTCCTGGCTCTCCTTGGCCACGTTGCCGTCGCCGCGGCCATTGAGCACCAGCGAGACCGCGCTTCTGGACACTCCCGCCCTTTTGGCGACGTCCAGTGCAGTGGCCTTGCGGTTCATCGGGAGGTCCTTCCATCCGTCATTTGTCAGCAGTCTACCTAACGCGTGTGAGGACTGGTGCCGTCCCGGTTCAGGGAAGCGACACTTATGCTGGCAGCATGGCACGCACCGCTAAAGAGCGCATTGAAACCGACCCTGCTTCATCCGGCATTTTCCAGGCACTCATGGATTCACTCTCCGCGTTGGAAGGCTGCGAATTACAAGAGAACGCCTCATCTTTCCACGTCACACATGGCCGCGCGTTTCTGGGGATCCATCCTCGTCGTGGCGGCATTCTGGTCAACGTAGTTCTCGAGAGCGAGCTTGAGTCAGACCGTGTTCACCGGGCCGAGCGCGTATCGAGTAACCGGTGGCACAACGAGGTCATCGTGAAGGATGCCACTGAGATCGATGCCGAGTTCCTGAGCTGGGTTCGCGCGGCGTATGCGCTTACTGCCTAAATCGTTGTTGCCAGGACATCAGGCGTTTATCGAGTAACCGAACTGGGAGTACAGCGATTGCATCATGTTGGCCATCTTGAAGCCGGCCACGATGAGGGCCAACACCACCATGCCAATGAGCCCCCACACCGGCCCCATCCCACGCCCGGGAGCCACCTTCCGGACAATCACTGTGCGGCCGATGACGTACACGGCGGGGCTCAGGAAGCACCATGCCCAGTGGAAGGGACGGACGACGCCGGAACGCGCCAGCCGCCGATAGTCCAAGTAAGCCATCAGGACAGATACGCCATAAACAACGAGCCCTGACGCTTGGAGCAGGAAGTAGCCAGGCGTGTACATCGACATCGGGTCGAGGGTGGTGACGCCCTGCCTCGTGGTGATGGTTCGGAATTCGGGCTGCCAGGTAAGCACCAGCAGGAGCGACACCAGCGGCAGCAGCACCAAGGCCCAAATGAAGGGGTTGAGCACCGGCGTTTGGTTGCTGATCAGGACCCGCTGGAGCGGCATGAACTGCTGGCTGGCTGGTGCCAAATGCGGTGTCCACTGAACACCGTCCCACCACCGCATCTGCTGCGGAAAGGAAGGATCCGGGTACCAGCCGGCGGGCGTCGTGGAGCCGTTGGGTGCGTGCGTCATATTTCCCCTGAAAACGAGTCGTGAATCAGAGGATAGCGCGGTTCCACGATTCCGTTCGGATGGCAACCCTGCCTTTAGCTGTCGTGGCGGTGTAAGCATGGAACATGACGTTCTTCGACGATCTTCCAGAGCCACCCCAACGTCCGCGCCTACCCCAGCCGCTCCGCCCCGGGTGGTCCGGTCCGCCGTCGGACGAGTTGCCTGGCGTGGTTCACATCGGGGAGTTCGTTCACAACAGCCGGCAGATGGTGATGGCCCTGAAACTGGTGGAGGTGTATTCCACAGGATGTGTTTTGGACCTCGTGTGGTCGGTTCGCCGTGGCGACGAGTCGGACAGCGAGTGGCGGGACGTCATGGATCGGTCCTTTAACCATCCGCGCTCAAGCCTCGATATCGGGACAGGTTTACAGGTCGGCGTCGCTTTCCCCGATGGTCGCAAGGCCGTTGCAGCCGTCCACGGGCCGCCCATGTACGAAGGGACGGACGACGTCACCGGCCCCGTCCTTACGACTCTTGGCGGCGGTGGCGGTAGCAGCAATGATGAGGTCGTTCAGTCCACGGCGCACTACTGGTTGTGGCCTTTACCGCTCGATGGCGATACGCAACTGGTGGCTCGGTGGGATGAGCTGGGTATGCCGGAAAGTTCCCTTACCTTATCCGGTGAGCAGTTGGGCGATGCACTGGGCAAGATACGGAAATACTGGACGGAGTAGTTGTCGGGGGATCTGCGACCGACATGCCACGTGGTGTTGACGAGATCCGCTTCCGCTTTCGCCTCTATTGTTAAGCGCATAGTCTGCGTATCTAGGGGAGTGGTGGCAGTGGTCAAGGGACCCACAGTTTACGATGTTGCGGAACGGGCGGGGGTTTCGATTGCCACGGTGTCGTTTGCTTTCAGCCAGCCTCACAGGGTCAAGGATTCGACGAGGAATTCCGTCCTGGATGCTGCTCGGGCTCTCGGGTATGTGCCCAGCGCCAGCGCCCGCGGCCTTGCCAAGGGACGAACGGGTGCCCTTGGGCTTTTTGCGTTCGACTTCCTGAATTTTCTGCCCGATGCGGAGGGTATGAAGAAGGACCGCGCCGCTGCTGTGGTGGCGCCTAATGATAATTGCCGCTTGTTTCCTGTCTGGGTTGACGAAGTCCAACGAGGCGTCCAGCTGGAGAGTTTCAGCCGGGGCTACGCACTGATGATCGGCGGGGGCAACAAGGCCAGCAGCGAGCGGGCAGTGACTGACATTGCGGGGCGCGTCGACGGCCTGATCATTTTTCCGCGCACCATACCCGCAGAGATGACACGACGCATTTCAGCCCGCATTCCCGTTCTTGAACTCTCTGAACCCTCCCACGATGACGGGCTTCACCATGTGACGGTGGACAACGCTTCGGGTGTGCGCCAGCTGATGGAACACCTGCTGGGARTTCACGGGTTCAGGAGGTTGATGTTCGTCAGCATCCCCAACGTAGAGACGGAGGCACGGTACAACGCTTTTAGCGCTGCCATGGTTGCCCGCGGCTTGGATGTTCTCCCCGTGTTGGAAAGCAGGCCCGGAGCCAGTGCTGTAACTGCTGAGTTGATCGCGGACCTCCGGGGCTCCGGTTCCCTCCCCGAGGCTTTTGTGTGCGCCAACGATGAAGAAGCATTGGTGGTCCTGGAGACACTTAAGGCTGCCGGCGTCTCCGTGCCGGGTGAGGTTGCTGTAACAGGTTTTGACGGTGTCGTCGCCGGACGCCTGGTCAGCCCTACCTTGACTACGGTCCGCCAGCCCATGGAACTGATGGGCCGCACGGCAGTGGAGATCCTGGTGGATGCCATCTCCAGGCCCGAGGCCCCACTCGTCGAGAGGCAGCTGCCGGTGCATCTTGTGGTTCGCGAAAGCTGCGGCTGCCCAAGAACGTAATCCCAACGGAGTTTCCTCCGAAACTGTTGTCAAAGTCACAGTAATGCGCTTAGATTGAGTACACCCACCGATCTAAGCGCATTGAATCCCTTCTTTATTGGAGTCTAAGCGCATAAATCCGGTCTACCATCTGGCGCTTTCAAGCGTCCGACTGAAGGGAACAATGATGATCCAAACCACTGCGGACCCACGCGTCCGAATGAGGAAAATCGCGGTGCTTGGCCTTGTCGCCGGGCTGCTACTGACCGGCTGTGGACGCGATAACCAGGCTTCCAACGGCACGGAGACCGGGAAGGCAATCGCGAGCGGTGCCGCCACCGGCACGATCAATTTATGGGCGCAGGGAGGCGAAGCGAAGTTGCTGCCTGAGTTGATGAAGGATTTCGAGGCTGAGAACCCCGGAGTGAAGGTAAACGTTACGGCCATCCCCTGGGATGCGGCCCACAACAAGTACCAGACGGCCATCGCCGGTGGAACGACTCCGGATCTTGCCCAGATGGGTACCACCTGGATGACCGATTTCAGTGATGCCTTCGATCCCAAGCCGGCCGAGCTGGATACCTCCGGGTTCTTCCCCAGCTCCGTCAAATCCACGGAGGTCAGCGGCGCTACCCTGGGCGTGCCGTGGTACGTCGACACGCGGGTCCTGTACTACCGCAAGGACCTGGCTGCCCAGGCTGGGTACCCGGAATTCCCTAAGACATGGGACGGCCTGACTGCCATGGCGAAGGCCTTGAAGTCGCAGGATGGCGTGAAATACCCACTCCAACTGCCGGTATCCGGTGCTGATTCCTTCCAGTCCATGCTTCCGTTCCTGTGGTCCAACGGCGCACAGTTCATCAGCGGGGACAACTCAAAGTGGACGTTCGACACCCCTGAGGTTGTGGACGCGCTGAAGTACTACCAGAGCTTCTTCACTGACGAACTTGCCAATAAGAACCCGGCAACAGGGGCAGGCGCCGGTGAGGCGGCCTTTGTCAACGGCGAAGCCCCGGTATTGATCCTGGGACCATCCGGCCTCGCTCAGCTCAACACGGCCGGGGGTCCGGGCTTTGAAGACAAGTACATGGTGGCGCCCTTCCCCAAGAAGGTCAGCGGGACATCATTCATCGGCGGATCAGACATGGTGGTCTTCAAGGACGCCAAGAACCGGGACGGTGCGTGGAAGCTCGCACAGTGGCTGGCCAAGCCGGAAGTCCAGATCAAGTGGTACAAGCTTTCGGGAAGCCTCCCGGCACTGCAGAGCGCTTGGAAGGATCCCGCGCTGGCTGATGACAAGAAGCTGGCCGTTTTCGGTGAACAGTTGAAGGACACCAACTTCCCTCCCACCATCTCCACCTGGACCCAGGTTTCCGCCGCAGCCGACACGCAGCTTGAACAGATCGTAAAGGCCGGCAAGGATCCCGCAGCGGCGATGAAGGACCTTCAAGCCGCGGCCGATTCAATCGGAACCGGGAAGTAACCATGACCGCCACAACGGCCACGGGGCAGACCGGCCGGACCCCGTCCGCTGGCCCGCCCCGGACGCCGGAACACCGTAGTCCAGCCTCCAGACGCCGCAGGAAAACACTGGTCGCCTGGCTGTTCGCCCTGCCATTCGTCCTCATATTCGGTGTCTTCATGCTGATGCCGCTGCTGTCTTCATTCGTGATGTCCTTCACGGACTTCACCAGCAAGGACGTCAGGAACCCCTTCAGTGTCGGCTTCGTCGGCCTGGACCAATTCGCTGAGTTGTTCGCCAATCAGCAGTTCCTTCACTCGCTGCTCAACACGGGCTACTTCGTCGTCGTCGGAATCCCGTTGACCATGGCAGCGGGCCTAGCCCTGGCCGTGGCACTGAACAACGGCATTACACGGTTCCGCAGCGCCTTCAGGGTCGGCTTCTACACACCGGTGGTGACCAGCATCGTCGCCATCGCCGTCGTATGGCGGTTCATCCTGCAACCGGACGGGCTATTGAACCTCGTGCTGGGCTGGGTGGGCATCGCCGGGCCGGATTGGCTGAACAGCACCGAATGGTCCATGCCTGCGATGATCCTGATGGCGGTATGGCGGAACATGGGCACCCTGATGATCATCTTCCTGGCGGGGCTGCAGAACGTCCCCACTGAGATTCTTGAAGCGGCTCAAGTGGATGGGGCCAACGCCTGGCAGAGATTCGTCAGGGTCACACTCCCTATCCTGCGCCCCACCCTACTGCTGGGTGCCGTCCTGCTCTCGGTCGGGTTCCTGCAGTTCTTTGAGGAGCCTTTCGTGATGACCAAGGGTGGCCCCTTGGACTCCACGCTCTCGGTGAGCTACTTCACCTTCAACCAGTTCGGGTTCGGTAAGTATGGGCTGGCCTCTGCCGCCAGCTACGTGCTGTTCATAGCCATTGCGCTGCTGAGCCTGATCCAATTCCGTACCCTCCGCTCCAAAGACTGAAGCGAGTAGACGATGACAAATACAAAAACCGCTCCTGCAATGCCGGCCCGCCCGGCGCCCCGCAGGGCCGTCACGACGCGCAAGCAGCAGCCCGGCATCGGGAAACAGCCGTGGGTATACGGCGGGCTGATTCTTGCCGGAGCGGCAACCATATTGCCGTTTGCTTGGATGCTGTTGGGATCCTTCAAAACCCAGGGGGAACTCCTTCGCAGACCCGTCACATGGTGGCCCCAGGACCCCACCTTGGACAACTACGTGCGCTGGTTCACCGATCTGCACATAGACCTCTTCTTCATGAACAGCCTCATCGTTGCCGTCGTCACGGTCCTGGGAAATCTTCTGTTCTGTTCAATGGTGGGCTACGCCCTGGCCAAGATGGACTTCGCGGGAAAGAAGGTCCTGTTCTTGCTGGTGATGGTGACCCTCATGGTTCCGGGCGTTGTGACCTTCGTGCCATTGTTTGTCATGGTCAGCAAGCTGGGCTTGGTCAACACCTACCCAGCCCTGATCCTGCCTTTCCTGGTCTCACCCCTGGGCGTTTTTCTCATGCGGCAGTTCATGATGGGGATCCCGGATTCCCTGATCGAGGCGGCAAGGATCGACGGGGCCGGTGAATTGCGGACCTTCACCAGGATCGTTATGCCGCTTTGCGGGCCGCCGCTGGCCACATTGGGGATCCTTACCTTCCTCGGATCATGGAATAACTTCCTCTGGCCCCTGGTCGCTGCCCAGAGCGAGGACAAGTACACGCTGCCCGTTGCGTTGTCCCTGTTCTCGACCGGTGAAAGCGCGACAGATTACGGGCTGCTGCTGGCTGGCTCGGTGTTGGTCATCGCCCCCATCGTGGTGCTTTTCATATGCCTGCAGCGATTCTTCATCCAAGGCGTAGCGGCGACCGGCATCAAATGAGCCCTTCACTGTCCTCACCCACGTCGCAAGGCAAGTGGCGAGCACCGTCTGTTGCCCAACACACAGCCCAACCTCCAAGGAAAGAAATGCCTTATTCAATTCAGCTGTTCACCCTTCGCAAGGCCATGGAGGATGATCTCTCGGGTTCCATCCGCAAGGTCGCTGAGATCGGCTTCACCCAAGTGGAGCCCTACGACTTCGTGGACACAGCCAAGGAGCTCGGTGCTGCACTGGCCGAGCACGGCTTATCGGCACCTTCTGGCCATGCACCGCTGATGAGTCAGGATCAGGACAAAATCTTTGCGGCTGCGAGGGAACTGGGCATCACTACGGTGATCGACCCTTTCCTGCCGGCAGAGCATTGGCAAAAGGCCGAGGACATCCAGGTCACGGCTGAAAAGCTCAATACCGCGGCGAGGAAGGGCGCTGCGTATGGAATTCGGGTGGGGTATCACAACCACGAGTGGGAACTGGAGTCGGTGATAGAGGGCCAGCCGGCGCTTGAGTATTTCGCCGGGCTGCTGGATCCGGAAGTTGTTTTGGAGGTGGATGTTTACTGGGCAGCGGTGGGAGGCCAGGACCCCGAAGCCCTCCTCAGGCGGCTCGGTGAACGGGTGAAGCTCATCCATATCAAGGACGGCCCGATAACTGCCGACATCAAAGCGCAGCAACCCGCTGGCCAGGGCCGGATCGCTGTCCTGGATGTCATTGCGGCGGCCAAGTCCCTCGAAGTGGGCGTCGTTGAGTTCGACGACTACGCAGGGGACATCTTCGAAGGCATCAGCCAGAGCTTGAGGTATCTGGAGAATGCAGCAGTAAACGCAGGAGAGCCGGCATGAACGGCCTAATCGCCACCGGCAACGGGCCGGTCGGGGTCGCCGTCATCGGCGCCGGCAACATCAGCAAACAGTACCTGGACAACCTCACGGGCTTCCCTGACCTGAAAGTCCACATCATCGCCGACCTGTTCGACGACGCTGCCAAATCCCGGGCCAAGGAGTACGGCATCCCCGAGTGGGGTGGGGCAGAAGCGGCGCTGAACCATCCCGACGTCGAAATCGTAGTGAACCTGACCATCCCGGCCGCGCATGTGGAAGTTGCGACCGCTTCGGTCCTGGCGGGAAAACACGTCTGGACCGAAAAGCCGTTTTCGTTGGACCGGGAATCTGGGCTCGGCCTGCTGAAGGCAGCCGACGCAGCAGGTATTCGTCTGGGTTGCGCGCCCGATACGTTCCTGGGCGCCGGGCTGCAGACGGCGCGGCGGGTTATTGAGCGCGGGGATATCGGAACGCCCCTCACCGCCATGACTACTTTCCAGACGCCTGGCCCGGAATCCTGGCACCCCAACCCTGGCTTCCTTTTTCAGTACGGCGCCGGACCGCTGTTCGACATGGGCCCTTACTATCTCACCGCCCTCGTTCAGACCTTCGGGTCTGTCCGAAGGGTTGCTGCCCTCGGCTCAAAAGCCAAGGAGTTGCGCGTGATCGGGTCCGGACCAAGGGCAGGTGAGGAGTTCGCCGTCGACGTACCCACGCACCTCTCCGCCATGGCCCAGTTCGACAACGGTGCGTCCTCCCACAGCGTCTTCAGCTTCGAATCACCACGTGAGCGGATGGGATTCGTGGAGATCACAGGGACGGAGGCCACCATTTCCCTTCCTGATCCCAACGAATTCGACGGTAACGTCCGTATCTGGAAGGCCGGAGACGAGGACTGGACCACGATTCCGGCCACCGGCCCTGCAGACGGCCGCGGTTTGGGAGTGCTGGACATGGCCCGTTCCATCCGCGCAGGCGTCCCACACCGGGCCACCGGGAACCTCGCCTACCACGTCGTGGACGCCATGGTCTCAATCAATGAATCAATCGAATCGGGCGCTTTCATTGACGTCGAGAGCTCTGCCCCAGCCTCCGCTGCGCTCCCCGAGGACTGGGACCCGTCAACCCAAACACTCTAGGAGACCCGCCTTGAAATCCCCGAAACAAAACCTCGAGCGGAAACAGACTCGCCCCTTGGGGGTGGCCATGATTGGTTACGCCTTTATGGGAAAAGTCCATTCAAATGCCTGGCGGAACGTAGCAAGCTTTTTCGACGTCCCGGCCTTTGAGCAGAAGGTCCTGGTAGGCCGCGACGCCTCCCTGGTAGCCGAGGCCGCCGCCAAGTACGGTTGGACCGAGTCCGCCACCGACTGGCGGTCCGTCATTGAGCGGGACGACATCCACATCGTCGATATCTGCGCCCCTGGCTGGATGCACGCTGAAATCGCCATCGCCGCACTGGAAGCCGGCAAGCATGTCCTCGTCGAGAAACCCCTGGCCAATACCTTGGCTGAAGCCGAAGCCATGACCGCAGCCGCAGGTATCGCTCGGGGAAAGGGGGTGCAGTCCATGATCGGGTTCAACTACCGTCGCGTTCCGGCCCTGGCGTTGGCCCGCGAACTGATCGCCGAGGGACGATTGGGTACAGTCCGTCACGTCCGCGCCGCATACCTCCAGGATTGGCTCGCCGACGCTAAATCACCCATGACCTGGCGTTTGCGGAAGGAAATGGCTGGCTCCGGGGCTTTGGGTGACATCGCCTCCCACGCAATCGACCAGGTGCTGTTCCTCACCGGTCAAACCATCACGGAGGTCACTGGCACGTTGCGGACCTTTGTCGCCGCGCGCCCCGGTCCCGACGGAATGGAGGAGGTGACGGTGGACGACGCTGTCTGGGCAACCCTTGGCCTCACAGGAAACGTCGGCGCCTCGATCGAAGCATCCCGGGTTGCCACAGGCAGGAAGAACAGCCTTCGAATCGAAGTTTTCGGCTCATCCGGATCATTGACCTTTGATCTCGAGAACCTGAACGAGCTCGGTTTCCTGGACGCGACCTCTCCCATCAGAGAGCAAGGCTTCCGACGGATCCTCGTCAACGAACCCGAACATCCCTACATGGGTGCGTGGTGGCCCCAAGGCCACATCATCGGCTGGGAACACACTTTTACCCACCAAATCCGGGACTTCCTCCTTGCCATTCGGGACGGAAACCAGCCCTCGCCATCATTCGAAGAGGGCCTCAACGTCCAGCACATCCTCGCTGCCGTGGACGAGTCCGCGGCCGCCAAAAGCTCCCTGATCCAGTTGTCCACATAGCCCAATTGACGTGCCTTAGGCGTGAGGAGCCGCCGGTACAGTGGCAATATGCCCGCTCGCCTTCCTGATGTGCCGCCGCTCGAAGAACTCCTCGATAATGCCCACGTTGTTTCACTGCCCATGCGCGTGAAGTTCCGCGGCATCATGGAGCGGGAAACACTTCTCTTGAAAGGGCCTCTGGGCTGGGGTGAATTCTGCCCCTTTCCGGAATACGACGACGACGAATCCTCGCGTTGGCTCTCTGCCGCCTTGGAAGCAGGCTGGATCGGTTTCCCTCCACCGCTTCGGGGCAGCATTCCCGTGAACGCCACCGTTCCTGCGGTCCCTGCGGAGCGTGTGCCGGAAGTTCTTGCGCGGTTCGGCCGGGTGGATGCCGTCAAGATCAAAGTTGCGGAGCGTGGTCAATCTCTGGCCGACGACCTCGCAAGGGTCACCGCCGTGCGCGACGCCCTCCCAGACGCCGCCATCCGCGTCGATGCCAACGGGGGCTGGGAGGTTGACCAGGCTGTAGAGGCACTGGGCAAACTGTCAGTCGTCGGACTTGAATACGCGGAACAACCTGTGTCGGACATTGAGGGCCTGGCTGAGGTGCGACGCCGCCTTGCCACAGCGGGAACGCCCGTCCTGATAGCCGCCGACGAAAGCGTCCGGAAAGAAGCGGACCCCCTTCGCGTTGCCAGGGCGGGGGCCGCTGACCTGATCGTCGTAAAGGTAGCGCCGCTAGGGGGAGTGGCACGCGCCCTGGACATCGTCGCCCAAGCTGGCCTCCCCGCCGTCGTCAGCTCCGCCCTCGATACCTCCATTGGGATCCGTGCTGGTTTGGCGCTCGCCGCCGCGCTGCCTTCGCTTCCATACGCCTGCGGGCTTGGCACCGTTTCGCTCTTCGCCTCGGACATCACACTGGATCCCTTGGTAGCCGACGACGGCGCCATCCGCCTTCGCGAGGCCGTCGCCGATCCTGGGCTGCTGGAGCACTATGCGGCTCCGGGGGAACGTCGGGACTGGTGGTTAGAGAGGCTCAGACGCGTACATTCGGCGCTCGCGTCCTCCCAAGAAGACCTGTTCACCGAAACTTAACCAGAGAGTCCTCTCGGATTCCGATTGCGCTGAAAGGCTCAGCGGGAACCTCGTACATTCTCTGGAAGGTCCCCTCATGTCTGATACCACTGGACGCACATTCCCACTGCTGCCCATGTTCGGCCACACCAAAGGCAAGCGCAGTGCCGTCACGTGCGCTCTCAAGTGCGACAACGCCTGTGCCGGCGATGTTTGCAACACCAGCTCCAACGGCTACTTCCGCGACATCGCCTCAACGGCCATGAGCCGCCGCGCCGCCCTGGGGCTTGGCGCCGCCGGTGCCCTCGCCGTCGTTCTTGGTAGTGCAATGAATGGTGCCGACTCTGCAGTTGCCGATGCCGGCAACGGTTTGTCAGACGCAGCCAAGAAGGGCTTCGGGAAGTCCAAGCTCCAGTTCACGGCAATCAAGCCAGTGGACGCCGCTGTTGACGCGTTCACAGTTCCAGAGGGGTTCGACTGGAAGCCGATCATCCGTTGGGGCGACCCCCTTTTCGCCGATTCGCCGGCCTTCAACCTCAATGCGCAGACTGCTGCTGCCCAGGCACGCCAATTCGGCTACAACAACGATTACACGGACATCATCCCGGTTCCCGGGTCCAAGGACCGCCGAGCCGTATTGTTCACGAACCACGAATACACCAACGAGAACATCATGCTGCCGGCCGGTTTTGACGCCGCTGAAACCCGTGCCATTGGTCGAGCTGGTCACGGCCTGACGGTGGTGGAGTTGGAGCGCAAGAACAAGAACCAGCCCTGGAGCTACGTTCAGGGTGCACCCCTGAATCGCCGCTTCCTCACGGACACCGTCTACGAGCTGACCGGTGCAGCTGCAGGCACCAACCTCGTCAAGACAATCGATGACCCGGACGGCCGCTGGATCAAGGGAACCTTGGGCAACTGCTCCGGCGGAACCACTCCGTGGGGAACCATCCTCTCGGGCGAAGAGAACTTCAACGGCTACTTTGCCGCCCCCGGTACCAGCGACGGGGACAAGCGTTACGGCATTTCTGCGAAGCCGACCACGCGTCAGTGGGAACTCGACGAGCCGCGCTTCGACACACGCAACGCCGGCTACGCCAACGAGACCAACCGCTTTGGCTGGATCGTGGAAGTGGACCCGTTCGACCCCACCTCGACTCCGAAGAAGCACTCCGCCATGGGCCGCTTCAAGCATGAGGGCGCCAACGTGATTGTCGCTCCGTCGGGCCAGGTTGTGGCTTACATGGGTGACGATGAGCGCTTCGATTACCTCTACAAGTTCGTGTCCAAGGGCAAATACCAGCCCGGCGACTCAGCTGAGGCGCGGAAGAACAACATGAGCCTGCTCTCCGAAGGTGATCTGTTCGTTGCGCGCTTCACCGGTGACTCCCCGGCGGCAGAAATTGACGGCACGGGCAAGGTTCCTGCCGACGGTGCATTTGACGGCACCGGCGAGTGGTTGCCGCTGGTAGTGGGTGGCGTCTCGGCGGTTCCCGGCATGTCTGTTGCTGAAGTGTTGGTCTACACACGCCTTGCCGCCGACAAAGTGGGCCCCACCAAGATGGACCGCTGCGAAGACGTCCAGCCCAACCTGCTCACGGGCAAGGTTTACGTGGCCTGCACCAACAACTCGGACCGCGGCAAGGCCGGCAAGGAAGGCGCCACCGAGGTCAACCCCCGAACGCTGAACCGTGACGGCCACATTGTGGAAATCACTGAGGGCCCGGATCAGACTGGCACCAAGTTCAACTGGACCCTGCTGCTGGTGGCCGGTGACCCTGCCAAGAACACATCCACGTACTTCTCAGGATTCCCGGCGGACAAGGTTTCCCCGATCTCCTGCCCGGACAACGTTGCCTTCGACTCCGTAGGCAACCTCTGGATCTCCACCGACGGTGCACCCTCCACCATTGGCTACGCAGATGGGCTGTTCAAGGTCACCCTCGAAGGCCCCGAACGCGGAAAGGTGGAGCAGTTCCTCGCAGTCCCGCGCGAAGCCGAGACCTGTGGCCCGATCGTCCACGACGAGGAGCGCAGCGTTTTCGTAGCGGTCCAGCACCCGGGCGAGGAAGGCACGTTCGCGGACCAGCACTCGTTCTTCCCGGACTACGTGGACGCTGGAGCCACCCCGGCCGCCGGTGCGGTGCGGGCGCCGCGGCCGTCGATCGTCCAGGTGTTCCGCAAGTAACGTACCTGACGAAGCGCTCCCTCACCCGGGTTGACGGGTGGGGGAGCGCTTCTGTCCCCCCGATGCTCTCTCACATCCTGCGGCTTTTGGGCGGTTGTTCTTTCACTTCCTGCGGCCTTCTGACGGATCTCCTCTCACTCCCTGCGGCTTTCTGACGGATCTTCTCTCACTTCCTGCTGCCTTTGGGCGATCGTTCTTTCACTTCCTGCGGCTTTTGGGCGATCGTTCTATCATTTCCTGCGGCTTTTGGGCGATCGTTCTATCACTTCCCACGGGCTCGGGCCGGTTCTTTTCGTGGCCCATGATGTGCGAGAGCATCCGGTGGGAGCCGGTTGGATGTGGAAGAGCATCCGGTGGGGGCCGGTTGGATGTGGAAGAGGATCCGGTGGGGGCCGGTTGGATGTGCGAGAGGATCCGGTGGAAGGCGGTGGGATGTGAGAGAAGGATTGGGGTTCCGTCGACGCCAATAGACTGGAATGGTGACTTCCCAGGACTCTCTGACATCCATCGCCGCCGCCAGAATAGCCGTTACGGCATTGCTCGACGGCGGTGTGCGGCACGTGGTGGTGGCGCCAGGTTCACGTTCTGCGCCCATGGCCTACGCCCTCGCCGAGGCAGAAGCGGCGGGCAAAGTTCTCCTGCATGTCCGGATCGATGAACGGGATGCCGGATTCACAGCCCTTGGACTCGCCCTCGCAACCGAAGCGCCCGCCGCCGTCCTGACAACCTCGGGTACCGCCGTCGGGAATCTGCTGCCGGCCGTGATGGAGGCCAACCACTCGGCCGTGCCGCTGGTGGTCGTCTCCGCGGACCGGCCGGAAGAGCTTCACGGTACCGGGGCGAACCAGACCACGGCCCAACTGGACCTGTTCGGCGATCACGTTCGCTTCGCCGTCGACGTCCCCGCGGGGGATAGCCCCCAACGGGCAGTGGCCACAGCGCTCTATGCTGCCACCGGCGCCCTCGAGGACACGCCGCCGGGCCCAGTTCAGGTAAACCTCGCTTTCCGCGACCCGTTGGTTCCAGGCCCCGGCGATGCCCTTCCCACGGCCGCTGGTCACAGCGTGTTCCATTACGACGCCGGTCCCCAGGCGCTGGATCTCCCGACGGCTTCGAACGAGCTCGCCGAGCGACGCACCGTGGTTCTCGCAGGCCATGATGCCGGTCCCGTGGCCGAGGCCTTCGCACGCGCGCACGGCCTTCCTTTGCTTGCCGAACCTTCATCCAACGCGCGTTTCGGCCCCAATGCCGTGGGCCCATACCGGGTTCTGCTGGAGCACTTCGGCCCGGACTCGGCGACACCGATCGAGCGCGTGGTCCTGTTCGGCCGGGCCACTCTTTCCCGACCGGTGGCCGCGCTGTTGGCTCGTCCCACCGTCGAATCCGCCATCTACCAACCGGTCCCCGTGGCTTGGTACGAGGCTGGCAGACGCCGCGAGACACCCATCGAAACCCTCCCTGAACTGGCCGGGTTTGCAGGTCGGGGCTCTGCCGACTGGCTGGATTCCTGGCTCCTGGCCGGGGCTGCCGCCCAGCATGCCTTGGACGGAATATTGGCCGGGGAATCGGTAGCCAACGGTCCTTCCGTCGGAGCCACTGTCTGGGAGCACTCGCGCGGCAAATTGGTCCTCGGATCCTCCAACGGCATCCGCGACGTGGACCTCGCCGGCCAGCCCCACCCCGACCCCATCGCCACCGTCTACGCCAACCGCGGTCTGGCCGGAATCGATGGCACTATCGCCACGGCCACCGGAATTGCCCTCGGCAGCGGACGCGAAACTACACTTCTCCTGGGCGACGTCACCTTCCTCCACGACGCCGGCGGACTGCTTCTCGGCCACGGCGAACCCATTCCCGATCTCCGGATCGTGGTCCTCAACGACTCCGGCGGCGCCATCTTCAGCCTCCTCGAACACGGCGCGGTGGAGGACTCGGGGGCCTACGGCACCGCCGTCGAACGCCTCTTCGGAACCCCACACTCAGTGGACATTGCGGCACTCGCGGCGGCCTACGGCGTCGGACATCAGGCGGTAAGTACGACGGCGGAACTCGCGGAGGCGCTTAAGTCGCCGCTGAAGGGACGCACCATTGTGGAGGTGCGCGTGGACCGGGCAGGCCTGCGGACACTTCATGCCCGCATCAAGGAAGCAGTCTCGGGTGCCGTGGGCAAGGTGTTGACGGCAGGCTAGCCGGGGTTCCACGCCACCCAAATTCGCCCACGCCACCCACATGTCTCCCCGCTGCTGAAACGGACAGGTGACACTTGGATATGGGTGTCACTAGCGGGCATATGTGTCAGCAGGCAGTTCGAGTGTCGTGCCGGAGTCCACACGGGTGGCGGATCCCGTGAGGGTGGCCGCATGCATCCGGAAGGGTGCGATGAGATTTCCACATACGGCCACCAAGCCCTCCTCTTTGACCCGGCGAGTCTAAAGACTTGCTCCATGCGGACCCTACCCAAACTCATTCTTGCCAAGGACTTATCCCTCATTGGCGGGGACTCCCGCAAACTGTCGATGGCAGCTAAGAGTGGGAATCTCGTGAGAGTCCGCCACGGAGTCTATGTCGATGCGAAAAGATGGGCAGCCCTGGAGAAATGGGAGCGTTATGCCCTGAGCGTTGCGGCTGCTGCTGAGACATTTACTTCCGCCACGGTGTTCTCGCACCACTCCGCGGCCACCATTCATGGCATTCCAACGATCGTCGGACGACAACCCGTTCACGCACTCAGCTCCTACGCCGGCGGGGGAAGGTCCAGAGCAGGCGTCCGACGGCACTATGTCAGCGATGGTCTCCAGGAAGCCGAGGAAGCGAACGGTTTCCTTGTGACGGGCCGGGTCAGGACGGCACTGGACATCGCAGCCTCCGTGCCATTTGCCGAGGCTGTTGTTCCCATGGATTTCCTCTTATCCCAAGGACGTCATCGCAAACCCGTAACGAGGGATGAGCTGCTGAATAATATTGATTCCCGGTATTCGAAGGCCGCCGCCAAGCGCGTGGCAGCGGTTGTTCAATTTGCTGCTACAAATTCAGGTTCGCCGGGGGAGTCCTACTGTCGGGGGCTCATGCATCTCGCCGGTTTCGCTGCTCCCGAGTTGCAGTATGAAGTTCGAACGAAAGTAGGGGTCGTCTATACGGACTATTACTGGAAGGACGCCAGGGTGGTGGGGGAATTCGATGGCCGCGAAAAGTATCTGAAACCGGAATTCCTGAAGGGCCGGACACCCTCTCAGGTTGTGATCGAGGAGAAGAGCCGCGAAGATGCGATACGTGCCACAGGGAGAAGTGTGTTCCGGTTGGTGTGGAGTGACCTGACAGTTAGCAAGCTGGAACGTGAGCTTGCGACAGCCGGGGTTCCCCGCCGCCGTCGTGCTTCTGCAGGACACGCAAATTCGTAGCGGACACAAATACGGGAGGGTGACACTAATATATATAGGTGTCACCCTCCCGTGTGCCCGGCGCAAGCGGTTCTGCGAGCCGCAAAAATCAGCGAGCCGAGAGGAGCTAGTCCTCCACGACGTCGATGTGCGTCGGGTCCAGGACGCGGCGCAGGAATTCCTTGGTTCGCGCCTGGGTCGGGGCGCTGATGACGTGTTCTGCCGGGCCTTCTTCGACTACGACGCCAGCGTCCATGAAGACCACGCGGTCAGCAACTTCGCGGGCGAAGCCCATCTCGTGGGTGACCACCAGCATGGTCATGCCTTCCTGGGCCAGCTTGCGCATCACGGCGAGGACATCGCCCACGGTCTCGGGGTCAAGGGCAGATGTTGGCTCGTCGAAGAGCATCAGCTGCGGGTCCATGGACAGCGCGCGCGCAATGGCCACGCGCTGCTGCTGGCCGCCGGAGAGCTGGTCCGGGAAACGGTCAGCCAAGTGGCCAAGGCCAACGCGCTCAAGGTTGCGGCGTGCTACCTCGCCGGCCTCGGACTTGGACCTCTTGAGGACCTTCATCTGGGAGATGGTGCAGTTGTCCAACACGCTCAGGTGGGGGAACAGGTTGAAGTGTTGGAACACCATGCCGACGCTTTGGCGCATGCGGTTGAGGTCCACGTCGGGGTCGGTTGCCTCGAACTTGCCCACGTTGATGGTGCCCGCATTCGGGTGCTCAAGCAGGTTCACGCAGCGCAGGAGGGTGGACTTTCCGGAACCGGAAGGGCCGATCAGGCAGACTACCTGGCCTGGTTCCACGTTCAGCGAGATGCCCTTGAGGACCTCATTGCTTCCGTAGGATTTGCGGAGGTCCTGGATATTCACGCCAGCGGCGCGAACGGAGGTGCTCCCATTGGAGTTGTTCATGATTGTCCTGCCTATCGATTCGCCCGCGCGGAGCGGCTTTCGAACTTCCGTGCCAGGAGGCTCAGGGGGATGGTGATGACCAGGTAGAAGGCACCGGCCACGAGCAACGGGGTCAGCCCGGCTCCGAGGCTGGAGATGCCGTCGCGGCCAAACTTGGTCAGCTCATACTGGGACGCGGTGAGGCCCAGGACGTAGATCAGCGAGGAGTCCTTGGTGAGGAGGATGACCTCGTTGGTCAGCGGCGGCAGGACGATTTTGAAAGCCTGCGGAATGACGATGGAGACCATCGCGCGCCAGTGCGGCATGCCAAGGGAGCGGGCGGCTTCCATCTGTCCCCGGGGGACAGCCTGGAGGCCTGCACGCAGGGTTTCAGCGATGTATGCCGAAGCCACCATACCGAGGGAAACCATGACCACAATGTTCACATCCCACTGCACGCCGAAGGCCAGGGGAACGCCGTAGCCGAAGGCGATGAACACCAGCAGGGCGGGGACGCCGCGGAAGAATTCGATGTATCCGGTAGCGAGCCAGCGGTACAGCGGGAAAGAGGAGAGCTTCATCAGTGCGAGCAGCAGACCACCGGAGAGGCCCACAACGAAGGCAAGCGCTGTGTAGATAAGGGTGTTCTTGAGGCCGATGAGGAAGATGTCGGGGAACATCGGGCCGATTTTGGCGAAGTTGAAGACGCTGTTTCCAACGGTCTTCCAATCCACGGCGAGGATCACTGCGGCCACGGCCACAACGAAGATCCCGGCTTGGACGTTCAGACTGACTTTGGCTCGTTGACGTGTAGTCATTGCCATGGTGTTCTCACATTCGTGTTGCGCAGCTGGGGCCCCGAACGGACTGCCTGGACAGATCGTTGCGGGGCCCGCCTGCGTGATTCTTGGGAGCCGGGGCTCGGACTACTTCTTGGTGGTCTCGCCGAACCAGGTGGTCTGGAACTTCTTCAGGGTGCCGTCATCGGTGATGCGCTTCAGGGTTTTGTTGACGGCATCAGTCATGGCCGTGTTGCCCTTCTTGATGGAGATGCCCAGCTTCTCGCCCGTTGCGTAGTCTTCAACGCGCTTGAGCTTGGAATCGTCCATGATGGCGTAACCCAGAACCGACTGGTTGCCGACGGCGGCGTCGATGGTGCCCGCCTTGAGGGCCTGGACCAGGAGGCCGGAGTCTTCGAACTGCTGGGCGTCGATTCCCTTGTCCTTGGCGTACTGGGCGCCGGTGGTGGCCTGCTGGACACCAACCTTCTTGCCCTTGGCGCCATCAAGGTTGCTGATGCCCGAGGACGTGGTAGCCACGAGGGTCAGGTCGTCATCCATGTAGGGGTTGGAGAAGTCCATGACGTTCTTGCGGACGTCTGTGATGGAGATTGAGGAGATGGAGACGTCGCAACCAGTCAGTGCGGTGCCGGTCTCGATTGCTTCGAAGGAGCTGTCCACCACGTTGAGTTCGGCCTTGAGGTCCTTGGCCAGTTCATTGGCGATGTCCATGTCGAAGCCGACGATCTTGCCGTCCTTCTGGAACTCGAAGGGCTCGTAGGGGACATCCGAGCACACGGTGAGCTTGCCGGCGTTGATGAGCTTGGGGCCGCCCGATTCACTCGAGGCTGCCGGGGTGGAGGAGCCGCCACCGCAGGCGGTCAGGGCCAGGACGCCTGCTGCGAGCACGGCGGCCATCTTGGTGCCGGACAGAACCGAACGGGAGATCTGCATGTTTTTTACCTTTTGTTGCAGTGGATGCTGAACTAAGTCGGTTTTAGTGTAGCGCCGAACCTGAGATGTGCATCACAGGAAACTAAGTTTCACTATTGGATAACTAGTTTAGCGAATATGCAAGCGCCCCCTGCGAGTCGCAGTCTGAGATCCCAGATTCAGCGCTGGATGCCCAGCGACTCAAGCATCGGCCGGAATTTAGCCCAGGTCTCGGCAAGCTCAGCCTCCGGCTGCGAACCCTCCACAATCCCGCAACCCGCGTAAAGGCGCACTGTGTTGGCGTCCTCGATGACCGCGCCGCGCAAGGCGATGCCCCACTCGCCATTCCCGGCAGCGTCCAGCCAACCCACAGGCCCGGCGTACGGGCCACGGTCCAGATGCTCCAGTTTTCGAATCAGGGCACCGGCAACCAACGTGGGTGTTCCGCAGACCGCCGCCGTTGGATGCAGGGCGTTGATCAAGGCCAAGCAGGTGGGGACGTGGCCTTCGATATCAGCAAGCTCGGCTTTGACGTCCGAGGCCAGATGCCACACGTTGGGCAGTTCAAGAATGAAGGGCTCGCTGTGGGAGTTCATCGCCTCGGAAAACGGCGCGAGCTGGCGGGTCAGCGAATCAATTGCGATCTCGTGCTCGTGGCGCTGCTTTTCAGATCCGGCCAGAACCCGCTCGGCGTACGCCATAGGGGATCCGTCAACACCTTCGGCGTCGCGGCGGTCCAACGTTCCGGCCAGCACACGGGCCTGGGCAGTCCGACCCTCCACTTGGATCAGCATTTCCGGTGTCGCACCCACCAGGCCGTCAACGCCATAAGTCCAGCATTCCCGGTACCGTGCCGCCAGCTGGCGAAGCACCTCCGCAGCGTTCACGCCCGCAGGAAGGTTGGCTACGACGTCGCGCGCCAGGACGAGTTTCTCCAGCTTGCCGGTGCGGATTTCCGCCACACCGTTGGAGACGGCCTGCATCCAATCCGTTTCGCTCAGGGAACCGCGGCTGAGGTAACCAGCCGCACCGTTGGGCGAAAAAGCTTCAGGTGACAGCCCGACGTCGGACGCTCCTGCCGCTGACCCGTCGCCGTTTGGCTCGAGCTCATTGAGCCAGCGGTCCAGGGCGGCGAGGACGCCCGCCTCGGTGAGCTCGGCG
The DNA here is from genome assembly GCF_052113945.1 of Paenarthrobacter sp. RAF54_2. Lineage (NCBI taxonomy): Bacteria > Bacillati > Actinomycetota > Actinomycetes > Micrococcales > Micrococcaceae > Paenarthrobacter > Paenarthrobacter sp. RAF54_2. The sequence goes on along the minus strand of NZ_JBFRDV010000010.1, from coordinate 28,587 downwards.
TCGTCGAACGTTAGTTGGGTGGCCCAGGCGCGGCCATCGCGCATGCCAATCACCATCTCAGGGACGATCAGCCGGGAAACGTGCGGGGACATCTTGGAAAAAGCGAACGAGCCGAACGCAACCGGGCCAGTGCCTGGAATCTCCACGTGATCGGTGATTTCGGCCTCAAGAATGAGGTGCCGCCACCAGATATCAGCCTCAAGGAAGCGCTCAGGGCCCGAGGCGTTGAACCGTGTCAGCTCGCCGTACCCCACCAGGCCGGCCTCGCGGCGTGACCAGCAGAGGACGTCGTCCCGGACCAGAAACGACGGCAGCCCCCCGGAGGATGATTCGACATCGAGGGGGACTGTCAAGGTACGGAGCGTGCTCGTCATGATGGAACAACAGTACTCCCGCGTGCCGCCAGAACCTGAGCCGAGTTCTACAGCGCAGCAAAGTCGGCTGAATGTCTGAGACAATTGCAGGGTGAACCGAGCATCCTTGGAAAAGCGTCCGGACGAAGTTGCGACGATGTTTGACGATGTCGCCCCCAAATACGACGTCGTGAATGACGTCCTCTCCATGGGGCAGACGCGTCGGTGGCGCCGCATCGTTGTTGATGCCATGGATGTGAAGGTGGGCCAGAAGGTCCTGGACCTTGCCGCTGGAACGGGCACCTCCAGCGAACCGTACGCCGATGCCGGTGTGAATGTTGTGGCCTGCGACTTCTCCCTGGGCATGCTCAAAGTAGGCAAACGCCGCCGCCCGGACATCGACTTCATCGCCGGAGATGCCACCAACCTGCCGTTCGCGGACAACAGCTTTGACGCTTCCACCATTTCCTTCGGCCTGCGGAACGTTGTCGAACCGCGCAAAGCCCTCGAGGAAATGCTGCGCGTCACCAAGCCCGGCGGCCGTCTGGTCATCGCCGAGTTCTCCCACCCCGTGGTGCCGCTGTGGCGCAACCTCTACACCGAATACCTGATGCGCGCCCTCCCGGCCATCGCCACCAAGGTCTCCTCCAACCCGGATGCGTACGTGTACCTCGCCGAATCCATCCGAGCCTGGCCGGACCAGGACCACCTGGCCCAGTGGCTCAGCGAAGCAGGCTGGACGGACATCACCTACCGCAACCTCAGCGGAGGCATCGTAGCGGTACACCGCGCACAGAAGCCGGCCGAGCACCGCGAAAGCGTTCCTGTGGCCAAGCTTCGCCGCCAGATCAAACCGCGCCGGTCCGGCAGCCAGCCCAGCTGACGTGCCACTGATTTAGGACGACGTGAAAGTACTGATTGTTGGCGCGGGGCCTGCTGGGTCCACCGCCGCGTATTACCTCGCCCAGGCCGGCATTGATGTCACAGTGCTGGAAAAGACTTCCTTTCCCCGCGAAAAAGTTTGCGGCGACGGTCTGACCCCGCGCGCGGTCCGTGAGATCCAGAAGCTCGGACTGCCTCATGCTGAATCCGAGGGCTGGCGCCGGAACAAGGGACTTCGACTTATTGCAGGCGGCCGTACCATTGAGCTGCCGTGGCCCGAGGTTTCAGACTTTCCCACGTACGGACTGATTCGGACCCGTCTGGGGTTCGACGAGTCGTTGGCACGGCATGCGGAGGCCGCGGGCGCCGTCGTGCTTGAACGCCACAGCGTCACTTCAGCCTTGCAGTCCGACGACGGTCGCGTCATCGGCGCACGGGCCTCCATCCTTGACGAGTCCGGACGCAAGACGGGCGAAACGCGCGACTTCCATGCCGACGTCGTACTCGCCGCGGACGGTAACTCCACGCGAACCGCCGTGTCGTTGGGTATGCACAAGCGTGACGACCGCCCGCTGGGTGTCGCCGTTCGCACCTACTTCACATCTCCCAGGCACGAAGACGACTGGATGGAAGGCTGGCTGGAGCTGCCTGGAAAGTCTGGAAAGCCGCTGCCCGGTTACGGTTGGGTGTTTGGCGTCGGTGATGGAACGTCCAACGTGGGCCTCGGAATACTGAACTCGTCCAAGGAATTCGGGAAGCTGGACTACAAACAGGTCCTGCGCGAATGGACCGCCGGAATGCCCGCCGACTGGGGCTTTACGCCGGAAAACCAGATGGGGGAGATCCGCGGCGCCGCGCTGCCCATGGGCTTCAACCGCACACCTCACTACTCGCCCGGGCTGCTCCTGCTTGGCGACGCCGGTGGCATGGTGTCCCCATTCAACGGCGAGGGCATCTCCTACGCCATGGAGTCTGCCCGGTTCGCGGCTGAGTTCCTGATTGACGCTGCTTCACGTTCGGCCTCCGCCGGATGGACCGCCGACGACGCCGACGCCCACCTTTCGCGGTACGCGGACTATGTGCGGGACCAGTGGGGATCGCACTTCACATTGGGGCGTATGTTTGCTTCCTTGATCGGGAAGCCGGCCGTGATGAAGCTTGCCTTGCGAACGGGTATGCCGATTCCGATGTTGATGCGCTTTGTGGTGCGCATGCTCGCCAACCTCACGGACCCGTCCGCGAAGGGCTTCGAAGACCGCGTAATCCGCGTCCTTGAGATGCTCGTTCCGGCCACGTCCAACACTTCCTCTGTCCGCCCTTTTAAGGCGGCAGACTCCGACACCGCGGTTTCCGCAACAACTAGTTAGGGTTAAGCCGTGACGAACTCTGCCGAACACAGCTGGACGCATGCCGGGCACGGCCTGCCGGACTCTGTTGAGCCTGCCCCCAACACCACCGCGATCGCAACGGGTCTCCAGCTGCCCGCCGGTTTTGCCGCCATCGCCGGCGACGCCGAACTCGGCCCAGCCATCACCACCAACCTCGCCCGCGTGGAAAAGAAGCTTCGCGAAGCCATCTCCAACTCGGACCCCCTGGCTGACGCAACGTCGCGCCACCTGGTGGAAGCCGGGGGGAAGCGCATCCGTCCGCTGCTCACACTGCTGTGCGCGCACCTTGGAGATGCTTCCCGTCCTGAAGTTGTCCAGGCTGCAGTTGTGGTTGAACTGACGCACCTCGCAACCCTGTACCACGACGACGTCATGGACTCTGCGCCGTTCCGCCGTGGCGCTCCGACAGCCCACGAAGTATGGGGCAACTCCGTGGCCATCCTCACCGGTGACCTCATCTTTGCCCGCGCCTCCATTCTGGTCTCCGAGCTCGGCTCCCGCGCTCTCGGCATCCAGGCCCGGACCTTCGAACGCCTGTGCCTCGGCCAGCTCCACGAAACGGTCGGCCCCCGCGAGGATGAAGACGCTGTTGAGCACTACTTGTCCGTCATTGCCGACAAGACAGGATCCTTGGTTGCAGCCTCCGGCCAGCTGGGCGCGATCTTCGCCGGTGCCGATCCCGCGTTCGAGGATCTCCTGGTTGAGTACGGCGAGAAGGTTGGCGTGGCCTTCCAGCTGGCCGACGACGTCATTGATGTCACCGGTGTGAAGGTCAAGTCCGGAAAGTCCCCGGGCACTGACCTCCGCGAAGGTGTTCCCACGCTGCCCGTGCTGCTGCTGCGCCGCGATGCTGCTGCAGGTGATTCGTCAGCTGCCGCGCTCTTGAAGCTTGTGGACGGTGACTTGACGTCTGATTCCGCCCTTGCCGATGCTGTGGCTGGTTTGCGCGAACACCCGGTGACTACTGAATCCTGGAAGATCGCCCGCCAGTGGTCCGCCGAGGCCGTTGCTGCCCTGGCCCCGTTGCCGGAGGGCGTTGTGAAGGCGTCGCTGACGAACTTCGCGCATGCCGTGGTGGACCGGAGCAGCTAGCTTCCCTTTTTTGACGGGCGTCCGGACCTTCGTGGGCCGGGCGCCTGCTTTTTGTTCCCCACATTTTTGGGCCCGGGCCTTGGTGTACCCCCGCCACCCACTTTGAGGCTGCGGGCGTGGTGACACGCCGGTGGATGCGGTGTGTTGTGCCATCGGTGGAACCAAAGTGGGTGGTGGCCGTACACGCCCAAACTTTTAGTCCCCTGGGAAAAACGGAATGGCCCCGGCTCGCTGCAACGTTACGAGTCATACGCTGCACCGAACCGGGACCACAATCTCCGTTCGCATCAGACCCACCGGAGGCATTTAGTGGATCCGTAAATAGCTTATGACAATCCTGTCACATATGCAACTCTTCGCGTCAATGGTTTTCGCGGTCCCGCAGAACGGTTTACAACCAAGCGCCGGTCCTCCATCACCAACTTCGGATTTTTGGAAGGGAGGACTCGCCGAATTTGGGGTGTGCCACAACCTCAGGGCCCCCAAACCAGGTGGGGGAGGTACGCGGCAGTTATCCACATAGGGGACTTCGCGCCCATCGCAGAGGCCACGAAGAACTCAGCATGACTGTATGGACATCGACAATTTCCTCCGAAGCCGGCGTGGAGTAGCAACCACGTCCACCCTGATGACTGCGGGTTTTAGTCGCCGCATGCTCACAAAGGCAGTGAGGGACGGAGTAGTCAATCGCCTTCATCGCGGCGTCTACATGTCCAGGGCATCAGACCCCGACGTCGTTGCCGCCTTCCGCGCCGACGGCTTAATTACCTGCATCTCGGCAGCGCGCTTCTATGGTCTCTGGACACTAGGGGGCGCAGGCGCTCTCCATCTCAGCTGCAGCACGGGACAAGCGAGGCGGGGTGTAGTCCACCACGGAGCCTGCCTGCACCCAGTCCACTCGTATCTGCCTATAGCGGGCGTGGCCGATGTCCTGATCCACGCCCTCCGATGTTTGCCTTAACCGAAGCGCTGGTCATGGTGCAGAGCGCGGTCAGCTTGGCGCTCCTTTCCAAGGATTTCCTGGAATCAAAGCTTCCTGGCAACAGGAACGGCAAGGTTCGGGAAACCCTGGACTTGGTTCTGCCTCGGGCCGACTCACTCCTGGAAGTACTCGCGCACACCCACTTCACCCGGGCAGGTCTTAGGGTCCAGATGCACGTGGACATCCCGGGCGTAGGGGAGGTGGACTGCTTGGTAAACGAATGCCTGATCGTTGAACTCGACGGCGGCACGCACCTTGAGGGAAAACAGGTCAAGAAGGATCAGTATAGGAACAACGCAGGCATGCGCAGAGGGCTGTTGAGCCTCCATTACTACTACGTGGACGTCGTTCATCACCCGGAGAGGATGGTCGCCGAAGTCATGGCAGTCCTGTTCAACAGGGAAGTTGGCCGCTTCGCCCCGGCGAGGTTCGCGCCTGCGTGGGCTCCGCCGTCGTGAGTTTGTCCCGCAACCACCTACTTTGCCCCCCAATTTTCCGGCGACACACCCCGGAAGCGGCGTGTCAGGGCAGTTCCAAATTCAAAGTGGGTGGTGGCCGCACAGGCCGCCACAACAAAACAGCCCCCACGCCACCCAAAAAGGGAGCGCAGGGGCTGCCAGTCAAAACTTAGTCTTCGTCGTTGAACGCCCACTCGAACATGTCGAACACGAACTCGGAGAATGTGCCTTCTTCGCTCTTCCACTGGCCTCGGGCGTTGTTGCGGCGCCAGACGATGGGGTCGGGGATGCTGACATCGGCAATGCGGAAGCCCCAGGTGAATTGTTCCTCTTCGTCTTCGAGGAACATGAGGAAGCCTTCGTCGTCCACCTCGAGTTCTTCGGGATCCCAGAAGTAGTGGTACGCCTCCATGAGGTCTTCGCAGCCACCGAGGGCGAGGTAGAACTCGCGCAGAACCAGCGGGATGGTGAAGGAGTGGTCGGTGAGGGCCTCGTCCAGTTCCTCGGAGGTGAGCCCGTCTTCTTCCTGCCATTCATCCTCGAGATACTTTGGGACCAGCGCGCGGAACTTCTCGAGGAACATGTCAGTCATGCTCTTATCCTAGCTAATCGCGGGCACCCGAAATTGCGCCCCCGCCGGTGCCTGCACGCTGCCATCCGCGCACGGCCAGGGGAACGTACCAACTGCGCCTCCAGGCTGTGACACGGAAGGCAAAAACAATGCCGGCCACCAAGCAGGCGGTGAGCCCGCTGAACAGGCCTAGGTGCCAGAGCAGAGTGGTCAATCCAGCCCCCACAAAAGCGGGTAGCGCGTAGATGTCGCGCGCATCAAAAAGGGTAGGAATCTCGTTGGCGGTGATGTCGCGCAACAGGCCGCCGCCCACTGCTGTTGTCACTCCCAGCAGGATCGCCGCCACGGGATTCATCCCCGCAGTGAGTGCCTTCAACGTCCCGGTGATGCAGAACAGGGCCAGCCCGCCGGCGTCGAACAGTGTTAAGAGGGACGTGAAGCGCTGCACGGAAGAGAACAGGAAGTAGACCAGCAGGGCAGCGAACAAGGGCGGGATCAGGTAGACCGGATTTGTGAACGCCACAGGAGGGCCAGCGTTGATGACGACGTCGCGGATCGCGCCGCCACCCAGCGACACGATGGATGCCAGGAGCACGGAACCCACGATGTCGAATTGTTTGCGGGCCGCCAGCAGCGAACCCGAGACCGCGAAGAAAAACACGCCGACCAGGTCAAGCCACAGAAGGACAATGTCGATGGAAATCAAGTGGACGGGTTCTTTCTGCCTGCGACTCTCAGTAGGTGCTTGCCCAACGTTACGCTAGCTCCCATGAACAGCCCCGTTTTGATCGCCTGTGCCCACGGAACCCGCAACGCCGAAGGCCAGGCCGCCATCCGACGCGTCATGGCAGAAATTGAAGCCCAACGTCCGGGCCTGCAGGTCCTTGAGGCGTACGTGGACGTGCAGGAACCTGAGCTGTCCGGGGTGGTGGAGGGCCTGCCCGAGGGGACTGCCGCCGTCGTCGTGCCGCTTTTGCTGAGTACCGGCTTCCACATCAAGGTGGACGTGCCCAAGGCGATCAAGAGCCGGCCGGAAGTAGTGGCGGCGAGGCCGCTGGGTCCGGATCCGCGCTTGGCGGAGCTGCTTGCCACTAATTTGCGCGCCGCCGGGCTGAAGGAGAACGACGGCGTGCTGCTGGCTGCCGCGGGATCGTCCCTTCCAGACGGCTCGGTGGACTCCGAGGAGCAGGCGCGACTCCTCGCAGAACTGCTGCCGAACAAGGTGCGGGTGGCCTACGGTGCCAGCGCGCAGCCGACAGTGCCCGACGGCGTCGCCTCCTTGCGTGCCGAACTCGCCGACGACGGGGCAAACGGGAGGGTTTTCATCGCCTCGTACCTGCTCGCAACGGGTTATTTCCACGACCAGCTGGCCAAGGCTGGGGCGGACATTGTTACGGCTCCGCTGTTGCCGTCGCCGGTTCTCGCGGAGATAGCACTGGAGCGTTTTGACGCCGTACTGGCAAGGGCGTCCTAACCTTTATTTGCGCGGCGGGAGCCCAAAAAGGACCTGCATATACAGGCTCTTGGGACAAGGCCGCTGGCGTGTTCGTGACGAAATGTTTCCCTAGGTGACTTAGCGTTTCCGGACCTTTGCTGACCAAAACTGGCCACACCTAAAGTCGACGTATGACAGATACAGCTGTAGCCGGTGCGCCCGCGGACTCCGCAGTCCCCTCGCGCCCAGCACGCACCCGCCCTGCCGCCAAGCCTCACGGCCAGTGGAAGGTTGATGGCACTGAGCCGCTCAACGCCAACGAAACCTGGAAGCAGGAAGACAACGGGCTGAACGTCCGTGAGCGGATTGAGTCTGTCTACTCCAAAGAGGGCTTCGACTCGATCGACGGCACCGATCTCCACGGCCGTTTCCGCTGGTGGGGTCTTTACACCCAGCGCAAGCCCGGGATCGACGGCGGCAAGACCGCAACACTTGAGCCGCACGAGCTCGAAGACAAGTACTTCATGCTTCGCGTCCGCATCGACGGCGGTGCGCTGACCACCGAGCAGCTGCGCGTTATCGGCCAGATCTCCGTGGACTTCGCCCGCGGATCGGCCGACCTCACGGACCGCCAGAACATCCAGCTGCACTGGATCCGCGTGGAGGATGTGCCGGAAATCTGGCGCCGTCTTGAATCCATCGGCCTGTCCACCACCGAGGCCTGCGGCGACGTTCCCCGCGTCATCCTCGGTTCGCCGGTTGCCGGCATCGCCAAGGACGAGATCATCGATCCCACGCCGCTCATCCACGAGCTCGCCGAGCGTTTCATCGGCGACCCCGAGCTGGCCAACCTGCCGCGCAAGTACAAGACCGCGATCACCGGCCACCCTTCCCAGGACGTGGTCCACGAGATCAACGACTTCGCCTTGGTGGGCGTTGTCCACCCCGAACTCGGTGCCGGTTACGACCTCTGGGTTGGCGGCGGCTTGTCCACCAACCCGCGCCTGGCAGAGCGCCTTGGCGTGTTCGTCTCGGCCGACGTCGCCGCTGAAGTATGGCTCGGCGTCACCAGCATCTTCCGCGACTACGGTTACCGCCGCATGCGCACCAAAGCCCGCCTGAAGTTCCTGATGAACGACTGGGGCCCCGCCAAGTTCCGCCAGATCCTTGAAGACGAATACCTCGGCTTCAAGCTCCCGGACGGCCCCGCCGCTCCCAAGCCCACGGCTCCGGGAGACCACATCGGTGTCCACGAGCAGAAGGACGGCAAGTTCTTCATCGGCGTGACCCCCACCGTGGGACGTACCTCCGGTGAGTCCCTGGTGAAGCTCGCCGACACGCTGGAACAGCACGGCAGCTACCGACTCCGCACCACTCCTCACCAGAAGCTCGTCATCTTGGACGTCGCCAAGGAGCAGGTGGAGCCCCTCATCGCTGAACTGGACACCCTGGGCCTTTCCGCCCGTCCGTCCGTGTTCCGCCGCGGCACCATCGCCTGCACCGGCATCGAGTTCTGCAAGCTGGCCATCGTGGAAACCAAGGTCACCGCGGCAACCGCCATCGCTGAACTGGAACGCCGCCTGGCCGACCTCGTGGAGAGCAAGCAGCTCCCGCAGGCACTGTCCCTGCACATCAACGGCTGCCCCAACTCCTGCGCCCGCATTCAGACTGCGGACATCGGACTCAAGGGCATGATGCTGCCAACGCCCGACGGCGACCCCACCCCGGGTTTCCAGGTCCACCTCGGTGGCGGGCTGGCTAACAACGAGCGTGAGGAAGCCGGTTTGGGACGTACTGTCCGCGGCCTCAAGGTCACGGTCGAAAACCTGCCTGACTACGTGGAGCGTGTGGTCCGCAAATTCGTCGCCGTTGGCGCCGAGGGCCAGACCTTCGCAGAGTGGGCACTCTCCGCAGATGAAGGAGACCTCCAGTGACAGATCCCCAGACGCTCCCGAACACCGCAGCACGGCCCGCTTTGCGGTCACACGAAGAACTCAAGGCACTGGCCGAAGCCGGAGCTGCAGAGCTTGGCTGGAACGCGCCCGCCCGCGATGTCATCGCCTGGGTGGCCCGGAACTTCGAGCTGCCCGCTGTAACGGTGGCTTGCTCCATGGCCGACGCCGTTCTTCCGGCCTTGGTCGCGGACCAGCTTCCCGGCGTCGACGTTTTGTTCCTCGAAACCGGCTACCACTTCAAGGAAACGTACGAGACCCGCGACGAAGTTGCGGCGAACCTGCGCGTCAACGTGGTGGACGTCCTCCCCGAGAACACCGTGGAACAGCAGGACCGTTTGCTGGGTAAGGACCTGTTCGCCCGCGACCCCGCCCAGTGCTGCGCGCTGCGCAAGGTAGAGCCGCTCCGCCGCTCGCTTGCCGGCTATGAGGTGTGGTTCACCGGTGTTCGACGCGACGAAGGACCCACCCGAACCAACACGCCGGTGATCACCTGGGATGAGGGCTTTGGCCTGGTCAAGGTGAACCCGATGGTCGACTGGACCTTCGATCAGCTGGTGGAGTACTCCGAGGACAACATCCTTCCCGTCAACCCACTCCTGAGCCAGGGCTACCCGTCCATCGGCTGCCAGCCCTGCACCCGCAAGGTGGCCCCGGGTGAAGATCCCCGTGCCGGCCGTTGGGCAGGATCCGACAAGACAGAATGCGGACTACACACATGAGCACTCAAACCACGAACGAGGAACTGGAGCTGGACGTGCTGGAAAGCGACCTAGAGACGCCGTCTGCCGCCCAGGGAGTGGCTTCGGGCCTGTCGGAGCCGCGCGCTGGGCTGATCGAAGATCAGCCGCGCGGCGCAGGGGCGGGGGCGGCAGACGGCGGCTCGTCCCGCCTGAGCTCACTGGACACACTCGAGTCCGAGGCCATTCACATCATCCGCGAGGTTGTTGCCGAGTTCGAGAAGCCTGCGCTGCTGTTCTCCGGCGGCAAGGATTCCGTGGTCATGCTGCACCTGGCCACCAAGGCTTTCTGGCCGGGCAAGGTTCCTTTCCCGGTCCTGCACGTGGACACGGGCCACAACTTCCCGGAGGTCATCGACTTCCGCGACCGCACTGTTGAGCGTCTTGGCCTGAAGCTGGTTGTTGGCTCCGTGCAGGAGTTCATTGACCGCGGCGAACTGGCCGAGCGTGCCGATGGCACCCGCAACCCGCTGCAAACTGTTCCGCTGCTTGATGCCATCCAGCGCAACAAGTTCGACGCCGTGTTCGGCGGTGGCCGTCGTGACGAGGACAAGGCCCGCGCCAAGGAGCGCATCCTGAGCCTCCGCGACGAGTTCGGCCAGTGGGATCCGCGCAATCAGCGCCCCGAGCTGTGGAACCTGTACAACGGCCGCCACACCGTGGGCCAGCACGTCCGTGCATTCCCCATCAGCAACTGGACCGAGCTGGACATCTGGCGCTACATCGAGCGTGAGAACATCGAGCTCCCCGGCCTTTACTACGCCCACGAGCGTGAGGTCTTCGCCCGCGACGGCATGTGGCGTGCGGTAGGCGAGGTTTCCGAGCCGTTGCCGCACGAGGAAGTCATCACCAAGCTGGTTCGCTACCGCACCGTGGGCGACATGTCCTGCACGGGTGCCGTCGAGTCCGATGCCCGCACCGTGGCCGACGTCGTAGTTGAAGTCGCTGCCTCCACCCTGACCGAACGTGGCGCCACCCGAGCAGATGACCGCATCTCCGAGGCAGCCATGGAAGACCGCAAGAAGGACGGCTACTTCTAAATGAGCATCGAAACACTGGCTGCCGGGCTGGAAACAGCCCTGCCCACAACCCTCTTCCGTTTCGCTACTGCCGGCTCGGTGGACGACGGCAAGTCCACTTTGGTGGGCCGCCTCCTTCACGATTCGAAGGCCATTCTTGCTGACACGCTCGACGCCGTTGCCCGCACGTCTGCCGACCGCGGCTTTGGTGGGGACAAGGGTGGGATCGACCTTGCCCTCCTGACCGATGGCCTTCGAGCCGAGCGCGAGCAGGGCATCACGATCGACGTGGCGTACCGCTACTTCGCTACGGACCGCCGCAGCTTCATCCTGGCGGACTGCCCCGGCCACGTTCAGTACACCAAGAACACGGTGACGGGCGCGTCCACTGCGGATGCCGTCGTCGTACTCATTGACGCCCGCAAGGGTGTTCTTGAGCAGACCCGCCGCCACCTGTCCGTGCTGCAGTTGCTGCGCGTTGCCCACGTCATTGTGGCCGTGAACAAGATCGACCTCGTCGATTTCAGCGAGCAGGTGTTCCGCGACATCGAAACTGACGTTCAGAAGGTTGCCCGCGAGCTGGGACTCGGTTCCGACGGCGTCGCTGACCTGCTGGTGGTTCCGGTTTCTGCGCTTGATGGCGACAACGTTGTGGACCGCTCCGAGCGCACTCCCTGGTACACCGGTCCTGCACTGCTTGAGGTCCTCGAAACCCTCCCGGCAGCCGATGAGCTTGAGGCTGAACTGGAGAGCTTCCGCTTCCCGGTGCAGCTGGTGATCCGGCCGCAGGGTGCGTTGGCGCCTGATGCTGTGGCTGGCGGGCTGGATGTCGAGGCCTACCGTGACTACCGTGCGTACGCCGGCCAGATCACCGAGGGTTCCGTCAAGGTTGGCGACGAAGTCACTGTGCTGAGCCCTGGCCACGAGCCGCGTATCACCCGGATTACTGGCATCGACTTCGCTGGCAAGGAACTTCAGGAAGCGGCTGCTCCGCAGTCCGTTGCCGTTCGTTTGGCTGACGAGATCGATATTGCCCGTGGCGACACCATCGCTGCCGCAGGCACGGTCCGCGAAAGCACGGCTGACCTGTACGCATCGTTGGCATGGCTCTCGCCCAAGCCCCTGCGCGAAGGCCAGAAGGTTCTGGTGAAGCACGGTACGCGCACGGTCCAGGCTTTGGTCCGTAACGTCACAGGCAAGCTGGACCTGGCTACGTTCAACGTTGAGCCTGCTTCGAGCCTTGAGCTCAACGACATCGGACACGCCCAGCTTCGGCTGGCTGCTCCGTTGCCGCTGGAGAATTACCTGCACCACCGCCGTACGGGCGCGTTCCTGGTGATCGATCCCATGGACGGCAACACGCTTGCCGCCGGCCTGGTCAAGGACCACCCGGGCGACCACGAGGACGAGCGTTACGTCATCTAAGGTCGAAGAGTCAGATAGACCGCAGCTTGTTCGAAATTCCCGGCCTTGTACGGCGGGGATTTCGAACAAGCTGCGGTTTTTTCATTGAGCGATTAGCAGGAAGATCACTACATGCCACACAACACAGCACTCAGCACCCTGTTGGACTCCGGTCAGGACCTCGTCCTGGATGGGGCCCTCGCCACGGAATTGGAGGCCCACGGCTGCGATCTTGAGGACGCCTTGTGGTCCGCCAAGGTGCTGCTGGAGCAGCCGCACCTGATCAAGCAGGTCCACCGCGACTATTTCGACGCCGGTGCCTCCGTGGCCATCACAGCCAGCTACCAGGCCACTCCCCAGGGGTTCGCGCGTCGGGGGCTGGGGGAGCGCGAGGCCTTGGAGCTGGTGGCGTTGAGCGTGCAGCTTGCCGACGAGGCACGTCGCGAGCACGTCGAGGCAAACCCTTCCAGCGGCCCGCTCCTGGTGGCAGGATCAGTGGGACCGTACGGCGCCTACCTTGCTGACGGCTCCGAATACCGGGGCGATTACACGCTGTCCAGCAGGGAATTCATGGATTTCCACCGCCCACGCATTGCCGCACTTGTGGAAGCCGGTGCGGATTTCCTGGCGTGCGAGACGCTGCCGTCATTCGCCGAAGCGGAGGCGCTGTTGGCGCTCGTGGAGGAGTTCGACGTCGAATCCTGGTTCACGTTCACCCTGCGGGATGCGGAACACATCAGTGATGGAACGCCTCTGGCTGAGGTGGCTGCGCTGCTCCGTACGGAGCCGCGGGTGGCCGCCGTCGGGGTCAACTGTGTGCCGCTGGAACTGGTGACGTCGGCGCTTGGGACGCTTAACGGAGTATCGGACAAACCGTTGGTCGCATACCCGAACTCCGGGGAGACCTACGATGCCGTTACGAAGACGTGGGGCCCTTCCGCGGGTGGTCAGGGCACAACTACCCTCGCCGGGAACGCCGCTGACTGGCGCGAGCGGGGAGCCCGGCTGATCGGTGGCTGCTGCCGCACGACGCCGCGGGACATTGCGGAGCTGGCAACAAACATGACGCCGGGTGACCCTGCGTGAACGCACGTGCCGCACAACGCGATGCAACTTTGAAGGCCTACCGCCGAATATGACGTCACGTGACCCTGCGTGAACCTTGGTTTCCATGGGATTGAAGCCGAAATATGACAGTCCCTACTGTGAAGGCATGACCTTTCCGGAATGGTCCTTCCTTGCCCTCGACGGGCGATGTTACGGGGCCTGATCTTCGCCCCCCTTCGCATCCCACATCTCCTTAGGACCTCCCCAATGGCAAACACCCCCGAGTCACAGAAACCCGATTCCGGCACCACCCGCATCGTCGCCGGTGAGACTGCACCCAAGCCCAAGCGCCGCCGCACCCTTGAGATCAGCCTGGCCGTCGGCCTGGCCCTGCTCATCGGTGCTGGCGCCGCAGTAGCCTCCGTCGTCTCCCAGAACAACCAGGCTGCCCCGGCTCCCACAACGTCGCCTGCTGCTGAGCTCAAGCTCGGCTACTTCAGCAATGTGACGCACGGCCCCGCCCTGGTGGGCATCAGCAAGGGCATCATCGCCAAGGACCTCGGCGATACCAAGCTCAGCACCCAGATCTTCAACGCCGGCCCTGCCGCGATCGAGGCATTGAACGCCGGCGCCATCGACGCCACGTACATCGGCCCCAACCCGGCCATCAACTCCTTCGTCAAGAGCAACGGCGAGTCCGTCAGCATCATCGCCGGCGCCGCAGCAGGCGGAGCCCAGCTGGTGGTCAAGCCCGAAATCAACTCCGCGGCAGACCTCAAGGGCAAGGTCCTCGCCTCGCCGCAGCTTGGCGGAACGCAGGACGTAGCCCTTCGCGCATGGTTGGGCCACCAAGGTTACAAGACCAACCCGGACGGCAGCGGCGACGTCAACATCAACCCGACCGAAAACGCCCAGACGCTGAAGCTCTTCCAGGACGGAAAGCTCGACGGCGCGTGGTTGCCTGAGCCGTGGGCCTCCCGTTTGGTCCTCGAAGCAGGCGCGAAGGTACTCGTGGACGAGAAGGACCTGTGGGACAAGGGCGAATTCACCACCACCATCCTGATCGTGAACAAGAAGTTCGCCGCTGAGCACCCGGAGACTGTGAGGGCACTGCTCAAGGGCCACGTTGAATCCGTGAACTGGTTGAACTCCGCTTCGCCGGAGGAGAAGGCCAGCACCATCAACGCTGTCCTCAAGGACACGGCTGGCAAGCCGCTTCCCGCCAACGTGATCGACCGCGCATTGAAGAACATCACCTTCACCACTGATCCGCTCGCCGGAACGTACAAGAAGCTCCTCCAGGACGGCGTAGACGCCGGCACCACCAAGGCTGCCGATATCAACGGCATCTTCGACCTCCGGGCTTTGAACGAAGTAGAGGGCAAGAAGACATCCGCTGCAGGTCTCGGCCAGGACTAAGCACCAACCGGCTGGTCCGCTTCCCCTCCGGAATACGGGTGGGGGAGCGGGCCAGCCTTCAGCCATATCAGCTCTACCAATCAACACGAAGGACGGGACCATGCCAGTCGTACTCGAGAACCTGGGCAAGCGCTTCGGCGACGGCGCCCCGGTGCTGGACGACGTCAATGCCACGATCGCGCAGGGCGAGTTCGTCGCCCTCCTCGGTGCGTCCGGCTGCGGGAAGTCCACGCTACTGAACATCATGGCGGGACTTGAGCATCCGACGTCGGGCGCTCTTGAGGTGCCCAGCGACGGCGCGGCCTTCATGTTTCAGGACTCGGCACTGTTCCCGTGGTTGACGGCGCGAGGCAACATCGAGCTCGCACTTCAGCTGGCTGACAAGTCCAGCACCAAAGCCAGCCGCCGCGAACGGGCAACCGAACTGCTGGAACTCGTCCACCTCGGCGGTGCCGGCGACAAGCGTCCGCACGAACTGTCCGGTGGCATGCGGCAACGCGTTGCCCTTGCACGTTCTTTGGCGCAGGACCGGCAGCTGTTGTTGATGGACGAGCCCTTCGCCGCCCTTGATGCCATTACCCGCGATCTCCTGCACGACGAACTCGAGCGGATCTGGAAGGAAACGGGCCGCACCATCGTGTTCGTGACGCACAACGTTCGTGAGGCTGTCCGCTTGGGCCAGCGCGTCCTGCTTTTGTCTTCGCGGCCCGGCCGTGTTGTGGCMGAATGGGATGTGACCGAAGAACACCGAACTGATGCTGGTCGTGCTGGGGAGCTGACCGGAGTCATTACCCGCCGGCTACGCGAGGAGATCCGCCGCCATGCCAAGTAACCCCACCACTACCCAGGAGCGGACCCTGCCCGTGAGCGAATCCAGCGAGCACATTACGTCGCCGTCCTTGAAGGGCAACCCCTCCGAACTGCGCGATCTCGAAGCGGGCCTGGACAACCTGCAGTCCGATACCGGACGCAAAGCCGGTATCGAATGGAAGCGCGTACTGCTGCCGATCGCTGCCTTGGTAGTTCTCGTCCTCGCCTGGCAGTTCTACGTTTCACTCGGCCTCAAGCGCCGTGACCAGGTGCCCGGGCCCCTTGACGTGCTGAACCAGCTGGTGACGCTCTGGGGCGAAGGCAGGGTTCAGGAATCGGTATGGACCTCGTTGCAGCGCGGGTTGATCGGCTTCCTGATTTCGGTAGTAGTTGCTACGCCCGTGGGCTTGTTGCTGGCACAGGTTGCTCCTCTCCGCCGTGCGTTTGGCCCGCTGATTTCCGGGCTTCAGGTCCTTCCGTCCGTGGCCTGGGTACCGGCCGCGATCATCTGGTTCGGCCTGACCGATGCCACCGTCTACTTCGTTGTCCTCATGGGTGCCATTCCGTCGATCATCAATGGCCTCATCTCCGGTGTGGACCAGATCCCGCCGCAATACCGCAGCGTTGGCACTGTTCTCGGCGCGAACCGGCTGCAGATGGCCCTGCAGATCGTGCTTCCTGCAGCACTTCCCGGATACATCGGCGGATTGAAGCAGGGTTGGGCGTTCTCCTGGCGTTCTTTGATGGCCGCTGAAATCATCGCTGTGGGTGGCACCATTGGCTTCGGCTTGGGCTCGCTGCTTGACCAAGGACGTGCGCTGTCCGACATGGCCGTGGTCATGTCCGCGATCCTGTTGATCCTGGCTGTGGGCATCCTGATCGAGCTCCTCGTTTTCGGCCCGATCGAGAAGCGCCTGCTGCAGCGTCGCGGTCTGCTGGCGGGTAGCAGCCGCTAGCTGTCTTTTGGCTAGAATCACCGCATGGGCCTTCTAACGTTCAGCATCAACGTCACACTGGATGGTTGCATCGACCACCGGGAGGGCATCGCCGACGACGAGACGCATGCCCACTTCACCCGACTCCTGGAGGAGAGCGGCGCGATGCTCTGGGGCCGCACCACGTACGAAATGATGGAGGACTACTGGCCGCTGGTGGCCCGTGGCGACGTCGATGCGCCGCCAGCCATGCGCGATTGGGCCCTCAAACTGGAGACCAAGCCCAAATACGTGGTCTCGGCGACCCGTAGCGATTTCCCGTGGACCAACAGCCATCACCTCGTCGGCGAGTTGCGCACTGCGGTGCAGGATCTCAAGGATGGGACTCCTAACGGCGTTCTTGTCGGCAGCGGCAAACTTGCTACCGGGTTGGACCGACTGGACCTCATCGACGAGTACAAGTTCCTGGTCCACCCCATGATCACGGGCCACGGTCCCACTCTGTACCAGGGCGGACTGCCCAGCACCAGACGCCTCGAACTCATCTCGGCCGAGCCGCTCAGCAACGGCGCGGTCGCCATGCATTACCGACGCGCCGACTGAGGAATTACCGGGCGCCTACCGCTGTTGTCCCGGACATGCACAACAAACGGATCGGCTTCCTTTCCTTCGGCCACTGGGCGCGCGTCCCGGGTTCGCTGGTGCCATCGGCCGGTGAAGCGCTCAAGCAGGGCATCGAACTGGCCGTTGCGGCGGAAGAACTAGGGATCGACGGCGCGTTCTTCCGTGTGCATCACTTCGCCCGGCAGCAAGCCTCTCCGTTCCCGCTGCTCGCCGCCATTGCCGCACGGACCAGCACCATCGAGATGGGCACCGGCGTGATCGACATGCGCTACGAGAACCCGCTGTATATGGCGGAGGAAGCTGCTGCCACGGACCTGATCAGCGACGGCCGGCTTCAGCTTGGAGTAAGCCGTGGTTCACCCGAGCCTGCCCTGAACGGAGCCGCCAACTTTGGCTATGTTCCCAACGAGGGCGAGGACACGGGCGAGATGGCACGGCGTCACACCGCGCTCTTCCGCAAAGCCATTGCCGGGCACGGGGTAGCCCAAGCTGATCCCCACTACGCAGGCGGAGCCACCGGGCTTCTGCCTATTCAGCCGCTCTCTCCGGGACTTCCACAGCGAATCTGGTGGGGTGCCGGCACCCGCAAGACAGCAGTCTGGGCCGCCGAGCAGGGCATGAACCTCATGAGTTCCACGCTCCTGACCGAAGACACCGGAGTCCCGTTCGACCAACTGCAAGCCGAGCAGATCCACATGTTCCGCGAGGCCTGGGCAGCTTCCGGGCACGAGTTCGAGCCCCGCGTTTCAGTCAGCCGCAGCATCCTGCCGATCGTCGATGAGGTGGACAACCGCTACTTCGGCCTTCGCGCCCAAGCGGACCGGCAGGACCAGGTAGGAATTCTCGACGGCGCGTTGTCCCGTTTCGGGAAAAGCTACATCGGGGAGCCGGACGACCTGGCAGAAGAACTCGCAGCCGATGCAGCCGTCCAAGCTGCTGATACTGTCCTGCTGACGGTGCCCAACCAACTCGGGGTGGAGTACAACGCGAAGCTCCTGGGGAACGTCGCGAAGTACATCGCACCTGCTTTTGGTTGGGCCCGCCAAAGCGCCTAGCGCACGCTGCGCAGGTATCCGGCCAGCCCTACGAAGCCGCGGGCAGTCGCCCGATGCCCGCCGCTGCAACAGCAGTCTCCGAAACACCAGCTTCGGCGGAGCCGGACCCCGAAACCACAGACCCCGAAACACCAGACCCGTCCACGAAAACCCTGTAGCCACGTTCGTGATCGAAACCGTGGATCTCGCGGGTGTCCAAGGCAGCCATGAACTCCAACGTCTGCCGGGTAATGACCTGGCCCGGGACGAGGATGGGGAAGCCGGGCGGGTACGGAGTGACGAAGCCGGCGGAAATGACTTCCTGCCCGGCACGAACTGCACGGGACAGTTCGTCGGCGGACAAGTAGGCAGTGGATTCGGGCTTGTAGCTTTCGAAGTAGGCTGCGCGGATGTCGCCGTCTTCACAGGCGTCGTCCACACGGAACCGCGCCGCGAACGTGCTGAAGTCCGGAAGCGGCGGCGTCTGTCCAACCACTGCTGATCCTCCGGGCTGCGAAGATGCGGCCGAAGATGCGGGCGAAAGCACGGGCACTGTCCGGGGTCGCGATGAGGGATGGGGGTTTTCGAAACCTTCGGCGAGTTTGACCAGGACCTCGATCAAGTACGCCACGGAACTTCGCGAGGTGCCGATGTTGGTCATGAACAGCACAGTGTTCCGGGACGTCTTGTTCACCTGGATTCCGTGATCGTCCATGAGGTAGCTGTGGCGGAACGTATCGCCGTCGATCCCTGTCCTGCTGATGTCCAGCGTAAGGCGGCTGGGATCAATGACGAACTCATCGCGTTGCCAGGCGTCCTCAAGTTCCGCCAATCCCTCGCGCAGTGGCATGGCGGCGCTGGTTTCGCGGTATCGGGGCTCAATAAGGTCCCGCGAGGTCAACACCCGGAAGTATTTCTTCAGCAGGGGATGCCGTGCGACTGCTTGTGCCACAGAGACGGCGAGGTCGGATTGCTTCTGGACCAAACCAAAACCTTCCAACTCCACCTGCCGCCGGCCAATGTCCAGGGAAGCCAGGATTTGGTAGTTGGGCGAGGTGGAGGTGTGGGTCATGTACGCCTCGCGGAAGGACTCCTGGTTGGACGCCATGAAGTCTTGGTCGTACACGTGGATCATCGAACCTTGGCGCAAGGATGTCAGGGTCTTATGCGTGGACTGGGTGGCGTAAACCCTGATGCGTGCCTTGGCAGGGTTGGGAATCAGCCGCCTGTTCAGCCACGCCTCGTCTTCAAGTGGTTCACCGGTGGCAGGGTCATGCAGGGCTGCTGCTTGCTCGGCGTACCGGGCAGCGTACGCAGGGCTGCTGAAGGAGGCTTCCAGCGCGGCTGCTGAAGCCATAGCCGTTCGACGCCGGTAGATGGGGTGGGAGCGAGCGAAGGCGAACCATGCCTCGTCCCAGAGGAACACCAGGTCGGGTTTGATGGCGAGGCATTCCTCCATGACACGCTCGACGTCGTAAACGATCCCGTCAAACGTGCAGTTGGTGAGCGTGACCATTTTGACTTCGTGCAGCCGTCCGGCCCGCCGGTACTCAAGCAGCCTGCGCTTCAAACTGGCCAACGGCACGGCACCATAGAAGGCGTACTTGTCCAAGGGGTAGGCATCCAGATATGAAACGCGGGCTCCGGCGAGCACGAAGGCGTAGTGGTGGGACTTGTGGCAGTTCCGGTCAACCAGCACGACGTCACCGGGGGCCAGCAGGGATTGATGAACGATCTTGTTGGCCGTGGACGTGCCATTGGTCACGAAGTACGTTCTCTGCGCTCCGAAGGCCCGGGCAGCGAGGTCCTGCGCCTGCTTGATGGATCCGTGCGGGTCCAGCAGGGAATCGAGGCCGCCGGACGTTGCCGAGGTTTCTGCCAACAGCAGGTTTGTCCCGTAAAAATCGGCCATGTCCCGGATCCAGGGGGAGTTCCCTACGGACCCGCCACGCGAAATGGGCAGCGCGTGGAAGACGCTTGCAGGCCGCCGGCTGTAATCCAGCAGGGCTGTGAAGAACGGAGCCTCATAGCGTTCTGCAACCCCGGACAACAGGGACAAGTGCAGATCCAGGTGATCCTGCCTGCGGAAAATCCTTCGGAATTTCCTGGTCAGTGATCCGGCCAGGGACTCGATGGAGACGCCTGCAACCAGGTAGACGTCCAGCTCAGGCCTGAGACCGGATATTTCCTCGGCCAGGCCCAGGATCCGTTTGACGGGCCGCAAGGCCTGCAGGCCTTCGGGAGTGTGCCCGGCCAGGAACCGGCGGAGGTCGCTGCCCAGCTGCTGGGAGCTGCGAACGGAGAAGCCCGGACGCAGGATCACGGCCTGGATATCGGGGTTGAGCAGGACGGCGACCAGCGCGTCTTCGTAACTGGGGACCACGTTGATTTCGTAGGTGAAAGCATCGGATGGGCGGCGCTGGGCTGCCATGTTGCCCTTCAATGCCTCCGCTTCCTGGGCCGTGATGTTGTCCACCACCAGAACCTCGAAGCGAGGACGTTCAGCCTGCTCCGTTTGTGGAACCTCGTCCTCCGGCGACTCCGGGAGAACCCCGGAAACTGAGCCTTGCTCCGCTCCGGAAGCGAGGGGAAGGTGCGCCAAACCGCCCAGAAGTTCCAGCGCGGCGTGGGGGTCGCCGTCGTCGACCAAGTGGCGCAACTGCGCCACAGCTGCAACGCCCGGCTCCGCCCAGTAGGGCTCCACTGCATCCAGGAGCGCAAAAGTCCGGCTGATCTGGGAGTTCAAACCTGAGTCGGACGATCCGGCGTGACGGTCCAAGGCAAGCTGCTTGATGGCATATCCCAGGAACTCCCAAGCATCGGCGCGCGACCTCCAGGCGCGGCTGGGCGTGCCAATTTTTGGAAGGGGGGAGAGGGTGCTCATGTGACGTGTTTTCTCTTTCAAACTGAGGGCGGGTTCAAAGCGGACTGCTCATTACGGATGCGGCCACGGTGGGCATACCAGCCACCCACCAGTAGCGGTGCCAGTACCAGCAGGGAAGCGAGCACCCATCGGCCGGTTTCCGAGAAGCCCATGGTGATCAGGACAAAGGCCAGGAATCCGAGCGTGAGGTAGGAAGTAAAGGGGGCGCCGAAGAGCCGGAACGCGGGCCTGGTGACTTTGCCGCTCCGCACCCACGCTTGCAGCTTGATGTGGCAGAGCATGATGGTGGCCCAACCGCCGATGATGCCCAGCGCAGAGACCTCGAGCACGATTTCGAAGACCTGAGACGGAACGATCGCGTTCAGGCCTACGCCCATCAACGTGATGACTGCAGTCAGGAGGATGCCGCCGTACGGGACGCCGGAAGCGCTGATGCGGGCGGTGAAACGGGGAGCCGAACCCTTGATGGCCATGGAACGCAGGATCCGGCCGGTGGAGTACAAGCCAGCGTTGAGGCTTGAGAGGGCCGCGGTCAGAACCACGAAGTTCATCACGGAGGCCGAGATCGCACCGGCCTGGGGGTCGCCAAGGTGCGAGAAAAAGGTCACGAACGGCGATTCGCCGGACTTGTAGGACGTGAAGGGCAGCAGAAGGGAGAGCAACAGGACAGAGCCGACGTAGAAAATGCCGATACGGAGGACCACCGTGTTGACGGCTTTAGGCATGACCTTGTGCGGGTTGGCAGTTTCCCCGGCGGCGGTGCCCACCAGCTCAACGGCTGCGTACGCGAAGACGACGCCGCTGATCGCCAGGAGCGGTGCCACAGCGCCCGTGGGGAAAAGGCCGCCGTTGTCAGCAATGACGTTCAGGCCGGGAACGCCCACATCCGTCCTGCCACCAAGGACGATGAAGCAGATGCCGACGACGAGGAATGCCACCAGCGCACCGACCTTGATGAGGGCGAACCAGAACTCCATCTCGCCGAAGATCTTCACTGACACGAGGTTCAACGCCAGCACTACCACCAGTGCGATGAGGGCGATGAGCCATTGCGGGACGTCATTGATGGGCTGCCAGAACTGGCCCCAAAACTTCACGTACAGGGCCACCGCGGTGACATCCACGATGGAGGTCATGGCCCAGTTCAGGAAGTACAACCAGCCAGCCGTGTAGGCCATCTTCTCGCCGTAAAACTCACGGGCGTAGGAAACGAACGAGCCTGAGGCCGGGCGGTACAGAACAAGCTCGCCCAATGCGCGCAGGATGAGGAAAGCAAAAAAACCGCACACCGCATACACCAGGACCAGGGCCGGGCCTGAACCATTGAGGCGGCCGCCGGCTCCCATGAAAAGCCCGGTCCCGATCGCGCCGCCTATGGCGATCATTTGGATCTGTCGGGGCTTGAGGGTCTTCCGGTAGCCCGATTCTTCCGTTGAGAAATCCTGGCCTGGCTCCTGGCCGACAAGCAGGGTGCCGGCCTCGTCGGACCGGTCGGGCGCAGCAGAATGCGCTGAAACTGACGTGGGTATCACTTGGGGGTCTCCTTTGACTCCGGCGCCGCCGTCGGCAGCTCAACAGTCCCAAACGGCACAGATGTGTTCTCTGACACGGCGCAACACACAGTGTTTGTGGCGTTGGGGACAGTAAATAACTCTAGATCTCAGGCGAATCGCGCAAATTGGCTGGCGAACCAAATTCAGTGCCCGGCTCTTGTGCTGGCTGGACAACACTGGTGTCCTGAAGGCCCGGTAATGTTTCTGGCTGTGCGCGATTGCGCAGGAGCATGGGCAGGACTTCTTCAATGGCGAAGGACGTCCGATTGACCCGAACTGAATACGAGAGGAAGCGATAGCTTCGTTGAAGGCCCTGGACATTGACGACGACGGCGTCGTCACCTTGCTGAGCGATGTACTTGAAGACCTGGGCGTGGACAACGCACGCTTGTTGCTTGCCCCGGACGCGGACAACCTGACGGTTCGTGAAACGGTCATTGTGGATGCAGAAGACGAGGATGCAACTCGCCCTGGGTCCTTGGTGATGCTCATCGGTGCCCGTGGCCGTGTGGCGCTGCCGGCAATCCGCCGGATCATCAGCGACAGGCCCACAGCCGTCGCGGTCAAGGGCAACGAACGTGAACTCGAAGCCGTGGCGGAGCTGCTGCAATCCACTGGAATCGGATTGGTAGCGGTAGCCCCCGGCCTTCGCTGGGACAAGTTCGAAAGCGTCGCCATGGACCGTATCCGGGAACGCGGTGTCTCCGGGGAGAATCCCACCACGGTGCACAGGGACTTGTTCGCCATCGCCCAAACAACGGCAACGCTGACCAACGGCCACGTAGTCATCGAGGACCCGGGAAACAGGGTGCTCGCGTACTCGCCGGCATCCAACGATGTTGATGAGCTCCGGCGCTTGTCCATCCTGGCGCGGCGCGGACCGGAGCGGTACCAGAAACTCCTCAAGGAGTCAGGTGTCTACAAGCACCTTCAGGCCACCGAGGAACCCGTCCACGTGGAGGCCAACCCTGAGGCCGGCCTTCGTGAACGCGTGGCCATTGGCATCCATGCGGGAAGCCGGGTGATGGGCTATATCTGGCTGCAGGAAGGCGCCGAACCGTTGGCGCCGAACACTGACAGGCTGATGATCGGCGCTGCCCGGCACGCCGCGATTGAACTGGTCCGCCACCGGAACCAGCAATCCCAATCCATGCGCGAAGACCGGGTGTCCAGCCTGCTCAGCGGTACGGCACAGATTCACGCACAGGCCCAGTCGGCAGGCATCGATCCTTCCAAACCTGCTGCCTTGGTACTGATTTCCGCGGGCGGGCTGGATCAGAGCGCTCCGGGTCAACAGCTCCGAAGGGGTGAGCTCTCGAACCTCGCCTCCATCCATGCGGCGGCCTACCGTCCGGGAGCAGTCGTCGGAGCCCTGGGCACGGAAACAGCGATCATCCTGCCCGATCTGGACCCCGTAAAGTCACTGCCCGCGATCAACCGGCTGGTCAACACAATTGTGCGTGACGCCACCACGCACCTGCACTTCCAGGTCCAGGCCGCTGTGGGCCCGATCGTTCCGCGGCTGGACGCCCTGTACGCCACGCTTGACCACGTCCGCAGCGTCCTGAAAGTGCTGCAGAGCACGCCGTCGATCCGTGTTGCCTCCTACAGGGATGTGGAAACCACGGTCCTCACCAACGAACTGCTGGATCTGCTGGAAACCCGGAAAGGGCTCCGGCACCAGGGCATAGCCAAGCTCTGCGACCGTTATCCAGAGTTTGCTTTGACGCTGCTGACCTACCTCGAATTCTTTGGTGATGTGAACCGCTGCGCCGAGGAACTGGCCATCCACCGCAACACTGTCCACTACCGGCTGCGTCGCGCGTGCGAAGAGGCCGGACTGGACCTGCAGTCCGCAGACGAACGATTGCTTGCCCATCTCCAGATACGACTTTGGACCTACGCAGAGGCCAGGAGCTAGAACCCCTTGGACATCCAGAATCTCCTCGACGACATCGTCGGGGCAGTACAGCCGCACGTCGGCCAGGGCAACGTTGCAGACTACATTCCGCAGTTGGGAGCCGTGGACCCCCACCAGTTCGGCATCTCCATCGCAACCCGGGACGGTGACGTCTACTCATCAGGCGACGCGCATGTGCCCTTCTCCATCCAAAGCATTTCCAAGGTGTTCGCGCTCGCCTTGGTGTTGGCCTTCGACGGCGATGGGATCTGGAAGCGCGTCTTCCGTGAACCTTCAGGCAACCCGTTCAACTCGTTGATCCAGCTGGAGAGCGAAGAAGGGATTCCCCGGAACCCCTTCATCAACGCCGGCGCGATCGTCGTCAGCGACCGGCTCCTCAGCGTCACGGGAAGTGCTGCCCTCGCCGTCCGGGACTTGATGCGCCGCGAAACCGGCAACTCCACAGTGGCCGCGGACCACTACGTAGCGGCGTCGGAACTCCGCAACAGCCACCGCAACGCCTCACTGGCCCACTTCCTTGCCAGCTGCGGCAACCTGGAGAACCCGGTGGAAGCTGTCCTCGAGTCCTATGTGGAGCAGTGCGCGCTGGCCATGACCTGTGAAGACCTGGCGCTCGCAACGCGGTTCCTCGCTGCCAACGGAGTGGGAGCGGACGGCACACGATTGCTGTCCCCGGCACAAACCAAGCGGATCAACGCCGTCATGCTCACCTGCGGGACCTACGACGCCGCCGGCGAATTCGCCTACCGCGTGGGCCTTCCAGGGAAGAGCGGAGTTGGGGGCGGAATCGTCGCAGTGGTCCCCAACAAATGCGCCATCAGTGTGTGGAGCCCGGGCCTTGGGCGGTCCGGGAACTCGGTGGCAGGTGTGGCTGCCCTGGATGAATTCACGACGCGGACGGGCTGGTCCGTTTTTTAGCTGCTTTCCGGACGTTTGCCGGCGGAAACAAGGGATGACGCGTATGTGACGCTGGATTACCCAGCGTTACCGGGTGTTTCCGAGCCTTTGAAGCATGTTACGGGCCCGCCCTACAGTTTTTTTATGGCAATACAGGACATTTACCCCACGGCACTGCGGCTGCTCGGCCGCCCGGTGCTGGTTGTGGGCGGCGGGCCCGTCGCGGAGCGCCGTGCCAAGGGACTGCTCGACGCCGGTGCGAAAGTCACCGTGGTCGCTCCCGTTGCCTCCGAAAACCTCCGCGGACTCGCCCATGCCGGACTCCTCACCTGGGAGCCGCGCGAGTACCGCACGTCAGACCTCGACGGCGTCTGGTTCGTTCAGACCGCCACCGGGACTGCCGCTGTGGACACTCAGGTAGCAGCCGACGCCGAAGCGCAGCGCATCTGGTGCGTCAACGCCTCGGACCACGAATCCTCAGCTGCCTGGACGCCCGCCGTGGCCGTGGTGGATGACGTCAAGATCGCCATCAACGCAGGGGGAGACCCTCGCCGCGCCATGGCGCTCCGCGATGCTGTTGCCACTGCCTTGGAAACCGGAGACCTGCCGCTTCGCCGTCACCGCAAGCCGGACGCTGCCGGCAAAGCGCCTGCTGGTTCTGTTGCCCTCGTCGGTGGCGGCCCTGGCGACTCGGGACTCATCACAGTCCGGGGTCGACGCCTGCTGGGCCAGGCCGACGTCGTGGTTGCTGACCG
Source organism: Paenarthrobacter sp. RAF54_2 (assembly GCF_052113945.1). NCBI lineage: Bacteria > Bacillati > Actinomycetota > Actinomycetes > Micrococcales > Micrococcaceae > Paenarthrobacter > Paenarthrobacter sp. RAF54_2. The sequence continues at coordinate 2,432 of NZ_JBFRDV010000010.1, read as the reverse complement.
TCTTGGCCCGCGTGAGCTGCTCAAGGAACTGGCTCCCGATGTCCGCGTGATCGAGGTCGGTAAAACGCCCGGCCATCACCCTGTGCCGCAGCTTGAGATCAACCGCATCCTCGTGGACGAAGCCCTCAAAGGCAACCGCGTGGTCCGCCTCAAAGGTGGCGACCCCTACGTCCTGGGACGCGGCGGCGAGGAAGCAGAGTTCTGCCGCCAGAACGGCGTCGAGGTTGAAGTGGGGTCCGGTGTGACGTCGGCCATTTCTGTTCCTGCCGCTGCCGGTATCCCCGTCACGCATCGCGGTTTGGCCAAGGGTTTCAGCGTCGTGACCGGTCACGAAGAGCTTTCCGAGGTCCCCGCCCGGCCGGATCACACTGTGGTTTTGCTCATGGGTGTGGCTCAATTGCGCGATTCCGCGGCTGCCCTGGCTGGCTCGGGTCTGCCTTTGGACACTCCAGTAGGTATCGTTGAGAACGGGTATTTGCCGGATCAGCGCGTCACGATCGGCACGTTGGGAACCATCGCGGACCAGGCTGAGGCCGTCGGCGTGGCCAATCCCGCGGTCATCGTGATCGGCGATGTTGTCCGTGTCAGCCCCTTCGCCCCACAGCATTTCAAGACCGCTGACTACAGCACGATTACCCCCAACCGTCCCCGCGTCCGCAGTAACTAGCCCCCGGCCCAACTAGGTAGCAGCAGTGCGCGTTTTGAGCCCTCAAAACGCGCACAACTGCGACCTGGTTGGGAGGACTGAACAAGAAGAAGGAACACAGCCGTGTCAATTAGCACTCCCGTAGGTTCTGCGGACCGTCCGCTTCGCGTCGCCGTCATCGGCTCCGGCCCTGCCGGCGTGTACGCAGCAGACATCCTGACCAAGAGCGAGGCCGTCAAGAGCGGCGAGCTCAACGTCAGCATCGACCTCTTCGACCGCTACCCGGCACCGTATGGCCTGATCCGCTACGGCGTCGCTCCGGACCACCCCCGCATCAAGGGCATCGTCAACGCCCTGCACAAGGTCCTGGACCGCGGCGACATCCGCTTCTTCGGCAACGTTGACTACGGCACGGACATCTCCATCGAGGACCTCCGCAAGCACTACGACGCCGTCATCTTCGCCACCGGCGCCATCAAGGACGCGGACCTGAATATCCCGGGCATCGAGCTCGAAGGTTCCTTCGGCGGCGCCGACTTCGTCTCCTGGTACGACGGACACCCGGACGTTTCCCGCGAATGGCCGTTGGACGCCAAGGAAATTGCCGTCCTCGGCAACGGCAACGTGGCCCTTGACGTCGCCCGCGTCCTCTCCAAGCACGCCGACGACCTCCTCGTCACCGAAATCCCCGACAACGTCTACGCGGGCCTGAAGAATTCCCCGGTCACGGACGTTCACGTCTTCGGCCGCCGTGGCCCGGCGCAGGTGAAGTTCACCCCGCTGGAACTCCGCGAACTCTCGCACTCCAAGGACGTGGACATCATCCTCTACGCCGAGGACTTCGAATTCGACGAAGAGTCCGATCGCCAGGTCCAGACGAACAACCAGACCAAGACCATGGTTGGCACGCTCACCAACTGGATCGCCGAGCAGCCCGAGGACCTCTCGGAGCTCAAGGCCTCGCGTCGCCTCCACCTGCACTTCCTGCACAGCCCGGTTGAGATCGTTGACTCCCCGGAAACTCCGGGCAAGGTTGCCGGCATCAAGTTCGAGCGCACCGAGCTGGACGGCACGGGCAACGCCCGCGGCACCGGCGAGTTCGTCGACTACCCGGTCCAGGCCGTGTACCGCGCCATCGGCTACTTCGGTTCGGCCCTGCCGGACGTCGAGTTCGACCACAAGAAGGGTGTCGTGACGAACGACGGCGGCCGCGTCCTGGACGCCGACGGCCAGCACGTGCCGGGCCTCTACGCAACGGGCTGGATCAAGCGTGGTCCCGTAGGCCTCATCGGCCACACCAAGGGCGATGCCCTTGAGACCGTGACGTACCTCCTGGAGGACCGCGAAAACCTGCCGTTCGCCGAGGTTCCGGCGGCAGACGCCGTCGTGGATCTGCTCGACTCCCGCGGCGTGCAGTTCACCAGCTGGGAAGGTTGGCTGGCTCTGGACGCCCACGAGCTCGCGCTCGGCGCAGCAGCCACCGAGGCCGGCGGCTCCCACGGTGTTGAGGTCACGCGTGAGCGCGTCAAGGTTGTGCCGCGCGAGGACATGGTCAACATCTCCCGCGACGGTGTAGCAGCGGAAGTTTAATTTCAACGCGGGGTCACTTACGCACCTTTCCGGGCTTCCGGATGGTGCATAAGTGACTGTGAGGATTGTTGTGGCTGGTCTGGGACTGGCTGGCAGAGTGGGTATTGGCCGTGCTGCCCCTTGGATGTGACTCAGTAAGTGACTGGCCCCGCAAGGGTGTCCTGGAGTGGGATCTGTCCATCCGAGGGGTGGGGCG